>CAZHZT010000021.1:0-59751 GCA_964537285.1 uncultured Saprospiraceae bacterium
CGAAAGGGCTATTTTGCTTCGCAAAATAGCCCTTTCGGCCTCCCTCTCAAAGAAATTTCGCGCCGCAGGCGCGTTTATTTTTCAAAGCGAGAATCGCTCACTCATTGTTGTTTTAATCTTTAAAAAACTTATTTTGGCCCGAAAGTATTTTAGCTGGAAGCAAGACGGTCATATTGATAAAAATAGCTAAACATTTTTACAAAACTTAAACAATTTTAAAACCTGTGCAACTTACCCAAGCCCTAATCAAGCAACTGACGCTCAGCTTGCAATTATCAGAACAGTCCATCGTAAATACGATCGAACTGCTCGAAGACGGTGCTACAGTTCCTTTTATTTCCAGATATCGAAAAGAAAAGACAGGCAACCTTGATGAAGTACAAGTGGCCGACATCCGGAAAGCTTGGATGGCTTTGCAGGAACTGGAAAAACGGAAGGAAACCATTCTAAATGCCATCGAAGAGCAGGGTAAACTAAGCCCATCATTGAAGGCAAGCATAGAGCAAACCTTTGACAAAACTGAATTAGAGGACCTTTACCTGCCCTATAAGAAAAAAAGAAAAACCCGGGCTACTGTTGCTAAAGAAAAAGGGCTGGAACCTTTAGCTCAAACGTTATTTGAGCAAAAAGAAAAATCCCTTGAATCTATTGCTTCCAGGTACCTGAATGATGACGTTAAAAATATAGAAGAAGCACTTGAGGGCGCGAGAGACATTATTGCGGAATGGGTTAATGAAGACAAAAAAGCCCGCGAAAAAGTCCGATTCATCTTTGGTAAAGAAGCAAAAATTCGCTCAAAAGTGGCACGTGGCAGAGATGAAGAAGGTAAAAAATACAAGGACTATTTCGATTACGAGGAAAAATTATCTAACTGCCCGTCTCATCGTTTACTAGCCATGCGAAGAGGTGAAGAAGAAGGTTTTCTGAGAGTTCAGATTAGTCCGGAAGAGGAAGACGTTATATACAGTTTAGAGGACTACTTCCTTTCGGGTAGTGGCCCTGCCACTGAACAGGTCAGGCTAGCTGTTAGTGACGGTTATAAACGTTTAATGGCTCCATCAATTGAGACAGAATTCCGAAACAAAAGTAAAGAAAAAGCGGATACCGAGGCGATTAAAGTGTTTGCGGAGAATCTCAAGCAATTATTACTTAGCCCTCCGCTGGGTCAAAAACGGACGCTCGCTATTGACCCCGGCTTTAGAACAGGCTGCAAAGTAGTCTGTTTGGACGCTAGCGGTAATCTGTTATATCATACTGCAATTTTCCCACACCCTCCTCAATCGGAGGTGGATACAGCAGGCAGGGTTGTTCAAAATCTGATAAAGGAGTTTGGCATTGAAGCGATCAGTGTAGGAAACGGTACAGCAGGCAGAGAAACCCTTTCTTTTTTACGCAACCTCCACCTGCCTCCACCTATTGAGCTATTTATGGTTAATGAAAATGGCGCTTCCATTTATTCTGCCTCAGATATAGCAAGAGAGGAGTTTCCAGAAGAAGATGTCACCGTTAGAGGAGCAATATCTATTGGCCGCAGGTTAATGGACCCGTTAGCAGAATTGGTAAAAATCGATCCAAAATCCATTGGAGTAGGGCAATACCAACACGACGTCAATCAAGTGCAATTAAAAGACAGCCTTGATAGCGTAGTAGAAAGCTGCGTAAACTCAGTCGGAGTTAACTTAAACACTGCCAGCAAACATTTACTTGCCTATATCTCGGGCCTTGGCCCATCTTTAGCAGAAAATATTGTAGGCTACCGAACTGAAGTGGGATCATTCTCCTCCAGAAAGGAATTAAAAAAAGTGAAACGGATGGGATCGAAAGCTTTTGAGCAATGTGCCGGCTTCCTGCGCATCCGAAATGCGTCTAACCCGCTTGATAATACAGCGGTGCACCCGGAGAGCTATCACATAGTAGAAAAAATGGCTAAGGACCTCTCCTGTTCTGTGGAAGACTTAATCACAGACGACAAAAAAAGAAAATCTATTGTTTTACAAAAATATGTTAATAAGGAAGTAGGCCTGCCTACATTAAAAGATATCATTAAAGAACTGGAAAAGCCGGGGCTGGACCCTCGCGGGGAAGCTCAGACCTTCGAATTTGCTCAGAATCTTCAAACGATAGAAGATGTGAGGCCTGGAAGTATCGTTCCGGGAGTTATCACGAATATCACTAATTTTGGAGCATTCGTAGATATCGGTATAAAAGAAGATGGGTTAATTCACATTTCCCAATTGGCCAATCGATTTATTCGCAATCCGGCAGAAGTGGTTAGTTTAAATCAAAAAGTGAATGTTAAAGTCTTAGAAGTAGATCTCGAAAGAGGAAGAATACATCTGTCTCTAAAAGAAGTTTAGAGGAGGTTAAAAAGCCTCGTTCTTTGACAAATTGTGTGGAACTTCAAAATGAGAAGCCTTGAATGCCCTTGTGGCTGAAAGGATTATCATCTTGAAGTTCCATTTTTCACAATTTATGTCAAAGAACTAAAAGCCTAAACTTATCTTGGTTCAAAACATCGAGCCCAGACAAGTGTTTAGAGTTCGTTGATTCATTAGACTTGTTCTTGCTAAGCAAATTTTGTTTAGAGAGATGCTCTTTCTCCCGAATTTCGGGGGAAAACTCAAGAAAAAGAGCTTCTCACTAATAAAAAACAGACTTACAGGAACGACTAAGCATTTTCAGAAAGCATCTATTAAAAAACTTAAGTTGCGATTAAACAGGGAAAGGCCATCTGCAATTATGACTGAATAGATACCTTTTCAATGGCTTTCAGGCTAAAAGATTAGCTGTTTTTTTTGACGTTGTCCGTTGACTGTTTCCCCTCTTATCGCAATTTGCATTAAATAACCAAGTCCAGGATAGTGAAAGATCTTAAGTATTTAAATAAATTTTTTCTAAAGTACAAGTGGCGGCTGTTAATGGGAGTAGTTTTTGTATCCTGCTCGAACTATTTCAATGTTTTACAGCCCAAGATTATCCGCGAAGCACTTGATTTAGTCGTTGAGAACATCAGCATTTACCAATCTTTAAGTGGTTTTAAAGCTCAGGCGGCTTTTTTTGAAAGCCTGGGCTGGATATTATTGTATTTTGGTTTTCTGGTGCTTTTGTTGGCTTTGACGATGGGGGTATTTATGTATTTTATGAGGCAGACAATCATTGTGATGTCCCGCCTAATTGAATACGACCTCAGGATGGAAATTTTTGCTCATTATGAAAAGCTAAGCCTTGCGTTCTATAAAAGAAACAATACCGGCGACCTGATGGCCAGAATTACTGAAGACGTATCTAAGGTACGGATGTACCTGGGGCCTGCCGTACTTTACGGTATCAACCTTTCTAGTCTGGTTATCTTTGTAATTATTTCAATGCTTTCAGTAAGTGCAGAGCTAACGCTCTACAGTTTAGCCCCTCTTCCTATCTTATCATTTTCCATTTATTATGTAAAAAATATTATCAACAGGAAGAGCGAGCGCATTCAACAGCATTTGTCCAAATTAAATAGCATTAGCCAGGAAGTTTATTCAGGAATACGTGTAGTAAAATCATACGTTCAAGAACGGTTTATGGCTAGCTATTTCGCAGAAGAAAGTGAAGAATTCAAAACAAGATCAATGGGATTAGCCAAAGTAGATGCATTATTTTACCCTTTGATGGTTTTGTTGATTGGCGCCAGTACTGTTTTAACTGTTTTTATTGGAGGGCTTCAGGTAGTGGCCGGAAAGATCACACCAGGTAACATCGCAGAATTCGTGATCTATATCAATATGCTGACCTGGCCGGTTACGGCAATAGGATGGATTGCTTCGATTACTCAACAAGCTTCCGCTTCACAAAGACGAATAAATGAATTTTTAAATACCTCTCCTGACATCGAAAATGAATCAACAGAAGAGCCTCTGATTAAAGGTAAAATAGAATTCAGAGATGTTAGCTTTGTTTATCCGGATAGTGGAACGAAGGCGTTAAAAAATGTTTCCTTCACCTTAGAACCTGGCCAGAAAATGGCTATCATAGGAAAAACAGGTTCCGGAAAAACAACCATAGCCGACCTGATTGTGCGAATGTACGACGTTCAAAAAGGCGATATCCTCATTGATGACCTTCCTGTGCCCAAACACAATCTCGACCACCTGCGCAATCGGATTGGTTATGTCCCACAGGATGTATTTCTGTTCTCAGATACTGTGGCCAGAAATATTGCATTTGGCAAACGAGAAGCTACTCAGGCCGAAATAGAAAAATATAGCCAGTACGCTTCTGTCTACAAAGATATAATGGAACTCCCCGAGCGTTTCGAAACACTCGTAGGGGAAAGAGGAGTAACGCTCTCAGGAGGGCAAAAGCAAAGAGTATCCATTGCACGTGCTTTGATTAAACAACCTGACATCATTCTTCTCGACGACTCCCTTTCGGCTGTAGATACCAATACGGAGAAGGTTATTCTAGGCTACTTAAATGAAGAACTTGCAGACAAAACGTCCATTATCATTACCCATAGAATATATTCTCTGCTATCCTTTGACAAGATTATTGTACTTGATGATGGAAAAATTGTAGAAGAAGGTACTCACGAAGAGTTGATGGGGCTAAAGGGGTATTACTTCGAAATGTACGAAAAACAACAACTAGAAAATGAAGCTGCTGTGCAATAGACTTGTTCTGTAGCTTCTTAACGGGCTTAAATTGCCAAATCAGAGCATTATAAAGTTAACAAGGTTTCTCGCTTTGGAAAGCTGAGATCAAATCGATGCTGTTGCGCAGCCCTCCAAAAAGATTTTAGTGCCTCAGGTTCAATCATTTTAAAAGTAAGAATCGCTGGCAAGTAAATGAAATAATCATTTAGATCAAAAGATTTAATTTTATAATAAAAATATATTCATGTTCTTTTAACATAAAATAGCCAATTTTGCTTCGAAGTGGCAATAAGTACATTAAAACAAAATTTAAGTTCTCCTCAAAAGGCAGAACATTGTTTCGCCACTAAAAAAATCAGGCTACATGAAACGAGAAGTGGATATAGTGGTTATTTCAGATGCTCACCTGGGCAATAGCAGTTGCCATGCAGCAGAATTGTTAAATTATCTTAAGGGATTGCGGATCAGTACGCTGATCTTAAACGGAGACTTTATTGATATCTGCCAGTTTAAGAAACATTATTTCCCTAAAGAACACATGCAGGTCATACACGAAATATTCAAGCTCGCTCTTTCTGGTACGAAAGTGTACTATATTACAGGTAATCAGGACGATGCTCTTCGCCAGTTTTCTGAATTTTCTTCGGGAACATTTAACTTGCGAGACAAACTAAGCATACAGCTTAAAGGGGAAAAATACTGGATTTTCCATGGCGATATTTTTGACACCCCATTCTTGAGGCTTCCTTTTTTAGGCAAACTACTCAGGAATAATCACCGACTTTTGAGCTGGTTAGACAGATCGTTGAATATTTCCAGAAAAAAACTCGGCTTACGTCCTTCCTCTATTGAAGAAAAGATTAAGAAGAACCCTTTAAAAGCGAATCATTACCGCTCTAAGCTTGAACGGGAAATTGTTCGCTACGCCTCAGAGAAAGACTACAACTACGTTATTTGTGGGCATGTACACCGGCCCACCATTCAGGAAGTAGCAACCCAATATGGAAAAATCACCTATCTCAACTCTGGCGATTGGGTAGATAACCTTACTGCTCTGGAATATCATAAAAGAAAATGGACGCTTTTCGAGTATAAAAAAAGTAATCTAGGAAGCAGCTTCAACAATGTCCCGACATCAAAAATGGATGAAAACGGATTCATCTATCAAAGTCAAGTTATTGAGAACGCTCCATTTTCTCTAGAGAATATTTTTGCTCGTATGACCAATACTATGCTTTCTTAAGGCTGTTGTATTTTATATAAGAGAGATGAGGCTGTCTCATAAGTAGCTTCGTTGCGCTTGGCAGGAAATCTTCTTTTTTGAGAGGCGTTCTTTATTTAAAATTTTAAATAAAGAACGCCTCTCAACAGAAAAACTCCTCCCTAGCCAAACGAATTATTTATAAGACCTCATCTCTATTAAATAAAATACACCTTCTTTGACATAAATATCCTTAGGCGACTTCCAGAAGCAGACCAAGCTTATAGAACAACTCTTCTTGCTTTGTATTTTCAAATAAATACTCTTTTGACTTCACTTTTTGCAGAATAGAGAAGAAAAGATTCTGGCTTTTCCAAATATCCAATTCGAGATCCATCGAATTTAGGGCCGCGAGGGTTTTAGTTAGTTTTTTCAAATTAACTTTATCAAATTCACCTCCCTTTATTTTATTCAACTCCTTAAAAATACGTTCGCTAGCGACCAGCTTAATAGTAGCCTTATCACTTAATTTTACGTTCCATTTCCTTAGTTCTTCTTTTATTCTTATTAACTCCCTGTTATCAAGCGTTTCTTGTTCAAAAAAGCGATTCATATCCAGGTTGAGAATATAATGCACTACCCCTTTAAAGGCCTCTGGAATTGGCAGGCTGTTCTTCTGCATAGCAGCCATAAGTTGGTAGTTATAATTATAGAAATCTCGGAAATCCGCCTCTGCTTGTTTTAGGCTTCGCACGACTATTTGCCTTAGAATCTTCATCTTTTCATCCCTGAACAACTGAGCAAAAGTAAACTGTTCATGGCCAAAATATACTTGCATATGGGCGATCACCTCAGCGATATTGGTTCCTTTAAAATGCTTTTCAAGTGTTTTTTTCATGCTTAAAAAGATCTTTTCGTACATATTCAAGGATAAATTCCCGAAAATTTGCTGCTGCCCGAGATAGACCACAGCAAAACAGAAGTGCTTCTTTGAGAGCGTCACCTTGGATTGTACTGTTGCCATTCCGGTAGCCAACCTGAAGTTACCTTCAATAATTCGATTGAAAGAGGTGCTGGAGGCAGAATAGTTGAACAACTCCATGTTTTCAGGTTCTTTTTCAAATAAAGAAGCCGCTGCATAGTGCATGGCAACCTTTTTCAGATCCACTTGAGTAGGAAGAACCTTTTCTTTCATCACCTCTACCCCATCTTCAAACTCATTACTTGGGGCAGACTCCAATATTCCCATGAATTCGGATTGAAAATTCTTACTATTTATCCTGTTGGCATGGGCAATGGCCCTCAGGGAATACTGCAATATCTGGATGGTTTCAATACCAGACAACTCGTCAAAAAACCATCCACAACTTGTATACATGAGAAGGCAATGCCTTTGAACTTCTAGTAAACGAAGAATTGTTGTGGTATCCTCAGGATCAAGCCCCGCTTTTGCATGCTTTTGGACGAAGGCTCCAATATTACTTTTTTGACGATCTAAAATAACCTCTATATAATGATTTCTGGCATCCCAGGGGGATTTCAGGTACTCCTGCCCCTTTGTTTCAAACCATTTGCCGAGCTCGTCACGCAACCAATCCAGGGCCTCTCTTAAAGGAGCACGCCAGAGTTGATGGTATCCGGGCTTGCCGGAATTACATCCACAGTTTGTACGCCAACGTTCTACTCCATGTACACAACTCCATGAGCTGTTTTCATGGATTTGCACTTCGAATTTGGGAGGATGTTTTTCCAGAAACGCTCCATAGTTGATCAATTCATAATCTGGATGACTTTCTATGGTTTGAAGACAATCAGCAAGCGCCATTTCTCCAAACCGATGATGGTGACCATAGGTTTCCCCATCCGTCGCTACGTGTACTAATTGAGCATCTTCAGAGTTATGCTCGAATACCCCCATAAGGCGGGCAGCAAAATTTTTTCCGTTATTTAACAATCCCTTGAAGGCAATTTCCTGAGAAATTACCCCATCGTAGAAAAAAAGGACGATCTCCTTACCTGAAGGAAGCTTGCACAAATAAGGAAGCTTTGGATCAATCGAATGCTCATGTACCTCATTCCAATGATCTTCTCCTAACCTTCTAACCGCCTTGGCCTGTCTGGGAGCAAGAATTGTATATTTGATATCGTTTTCCGCCAGGACTTCAAGCGTTTCGACATCTACAGCAGTTTCTGAGAGCCACATCCCTTCGGGTTTTCGGGCAAATCGAGCTTCAAAGTCTTTTATTCCCCAGAGCACCTGGGTTTCTTTATCGCGCCGGTTTGCCAGAGGCATAATCAGGTGGCTGTACACCTGGGCAATTGCGGAGCCATGCCCATTAAACCGTTCTATACTTTCTCTGTCGGCTTTAAGTATATTCTGATAAGTAATATAGTCAGCTTTTTCCAGCCAGCTTAGAAGTGTGGGCCCAAAATTGAAGCTAATATTAGAATAGTTATTGATTATATCTGTTATCAACCTTTCATCATCAAGGATCCGTGCCGCAGCATTGGGAGCATAGCACTCAAAGTTAATCCTTTCATTCCAATTGTGAAATGGAGCCGCACTGTCCTGTACCTCGATTTCTTCCAGCCAGGCATTTTCTCTTGGAGGTTGATAAAAATGTCCATGAATACATATGTATTTCATAATAATTGATTTCGATTGAACGGTCAACAGCCAACGGGGAACGGTCAATGGGAAGCCTCTTGTCTGGAGATATTTTTGATCGTTCACCCTTTTGCGTTCGCTGTTTCCCTAAATTAAGTTTTAGCGCAAGATAAAATAGTTTTTAAAATTACAGTTGATTCATTTTACTTAACTACTTTTGCCAATATACTCAACAAAAAGCCCAAACAAGCATTTGAAGTATGCATTAGACTTTATTCTGAAAATCCGAACATCATATCATGCAAACGTTTACTAAGATTACGCTTACCTTTTTGATTTGTCTAAGTTTTTCCTTTATTCGTGCCCAAAAGCCCAAGGTATGGACGGCCGTGGATATTTATCAAGGCATGGAGAAGCTAAATTTCCTAGGATCCGCCCTATATGTTGCGGCGCATCCGGACGATGAGAATACACGTTTAATTGCTTATCTCTCCAATGAATCAAAAGCTCATACTGCCTATCTCTCTTTGACACGAGGTGATGGTGGCCAAAATCTTATCGGGCCGGAAATTCGCGAGCTTCTAGGAGTCATCCGTACGCAGGAGTTATTGGCAGCCCGTAGGATCGACGGAGGGCATCAGCTTTTTACAAGAGCTAACGACTTCGGTTATTCTAAAACCCCTGAAGAAACCTTGGAAATTTGGGATAAAGACCAAGTGCTGGCGGATGTTGTCTGGGCCATCCGGAAATGGCAGCCGGATATCATTGTAAACCGCTTTTCTCATGATAAAAAACGCAGAACACATGGTCATCACACGGCCTCAGCAATGCTTTCGTACGAGGCCTTCGACTTAACAGGGGATGAAAAGTCTTTTCCTGAACAGCTAAAATACGTTTCGCCGTGGCAACCCAGTCGGTTATTTTTTAATACTTCCTGGTGGTTTTACGGAAACCGTGAGGCTTTCGAAAGCGCAGATAAATCCAATATGACTAGTGTTGATATTGGGACGTATTATCCACTGTTGGGTAAGTCAAATTCAGAAATTGCTTCTGAAAGCCGGAGCATGCATAAATGTCAAGGCTTTGGTTCAACAGGAAGCCGGGGCACCAGCAAGGAATACCTGGAACTACTCAAAGGCATGGCAATTGAAGAGGAAGGAAACCTTTTCGCAGGTATTAATACTTCCTGGACACGCCTGGAAGGCGGAGCTCCTATTGGAAAAATGGTAGAAGAATTAATCGAAAAATACAACTTTAGTGCACCATACGAAAGTGTTCCCGCCCTGATAGAAATCTACAATGCAATATCTTCCTTACCGGATTCTCGCTGGAAGGATATTAAACAAAAAGAAACGGAAATGTTAATCGAGGGGTGTATGGGGCTTTATCTGGAAGCTGTTGCAAATGATTTCTCCGCTACTCCCGGCGAAAAGATTTCGCTTGAGATAGAAGCCACTAACCGCTCCCCGGTTCCTCTCAAAATCAAAAGCTTTGTCCTACTCCCTATGCGAAAGGATACCAGCCTGGACATTGATATAAAAGAAAACCTATCTATCCAGTTCAAACAAGCTGTAGTGATTCCCAACGATGCAGAAATCACGTCTCCTTATTGGCTGAAGGAAAAAGGAAGTCTCGGAATGTATAAAGTAGATGACCAGTTATTGCGTGGGCTCCCCGAAAGCCAGCGTTTTCTTAAGGCGGCTTTTATTCTGGATATTCAGGGCAAAGAGTTTACGCTTGTAAAAGATGTTATTTTCAAAAGAAACGACCCTGTTGACGGAGAAGTGGTCCGTCCATTCGAAATACTAAAGCCTATTTATGCAAATCTGGAAAGCGGCGTATTTGTATTTGAAGACGAGAACCCTAAACCCATAAATGTTACTCTAAAAGCCCAGAAAGCCGGACTTGAAGGAACATTAAGATTAGATCTGCCAAGAGGATGGAAAGCTTCACCATCAAATATCAACTTTTCTTTGCAACTCAAAGGAGAAGAAGCCTCATATACCTTCAACGTGACTCCTCCCAAGGGGCAGGGGGTCGCTGAATTTGGGCCAATCGTATCCATTGATGGCAATACCTTTAACGAAGCCCTAAGCAATATAGAATACGATCACATTCCGCCTCAAATGGTCGCCCAGGAGAGCAAAGCCAAATTCGTACGCATTGACCTAAAAAAGGCAGGCAACAAAATCGGCTACCTCATGGGAGCCGGCGATGATATTCCTTCTAGTTTACGCCAAATTGGCTATCAGGTAGACCTTCTGCAGGAAAAAGATATTAAAGCCGAAAACCTGGCACAATACGATGCGGTCATCGCTGGCGTGCGTGCTTACAACACCCTTGATCGTATGCCTTTCTACCAACCAGAACTTTTACAGTACGTTAAAAACGGAGGAACTTATATCGTTCAATACAATACAAGCTTCCGCTTGAAAATTCCTGAAGAAGAACTGGCTCCCTATCCACTCAAACTATCCCGGGATCGCGTGACTGTAGAAGAAGCTCCGGTGACATTCCTGTATCCCAAGCATAAAATTCTAAACTTTCCGAATAAGATCACCAAAAAAGATTTCGATGGTTGGGTACAAGAACGCGGGCTGTATTTCCCTAATGAATGGGGCTCTGAATTTATCCCGATCTTATCTTGTCACGACCCGGGTGAAGATCCTAAAGCGGGAAGTTTACTTGTAGCAGAATATGGGAAAGGACACTATATATACACAGGCTTATCCTTTTTCAGAGAGCTTCCTCCCGGTGTGCCGGGAGCCTACAGGTTATTTGTAAATCTGATCTCTATAGATAAGTAGGAGAAGGATAAACATGAATCATCCCACTGCCTTTGTCCTTAACCCATTATTTTTAACCTTTAACTTTTTGTGATGCAGGAAGAAGAAAAACCACCGATATTCCGAACCTGGGCTCAGGTATACTTATTTGTTTTGGCAGCACACTTGATTGTGATCCTGCTATTTTACTTATTTATGATCAGCTATTCGGGCTAAAAAGGTAAGGGGTAAAAGGCTAAGGGAGGAAAAAGACTTCTCTCAACTAACACGATGGCCCAGAGCCTTTTGCTTCAGGGCCATTCTCCAAAAATAAAACATCATGCAACTAGCAATCATTGATTGGCTCATATTATTCGGTACTCTGGGCTTTATCGTTATTTATGGCGTTTGGCGCACCCGGGGCAGCCGCAATATTGAGGGATATTTACTTGGCAATAAGGAAGCTCAATGGTGGACGGTAGGCTTGTCGGTCATGGCTACGCAAGCCAGTGCCATTACCTTTTTATCTACTCCGGGGCAAGCATTTCATGACGGGATGGGGTTCGTACAATTTTACTTCGGCCTGCCCATTGCGATGGTGATTTTATGCATTACGTTTATCCCAATCTACTACAAGCTAAAAGTTTATACGGCCTACGAATTTCTCGAAAATCGCTTTGATTTAAAAACACGAACCTTGACTGCAAGCTTATTTCTGGTTCAAAGAGGACTGGCTGCAGGCATTACAATTTATGCTCCCGCTATTATTCTCTCGGCTATTCTTGGCTGGAAGTTGTGGATTACCAATTTAATTATTGGAGGGTTGGTCATCATTTATACTGTAACAGGTGGAACCAGAGCGGTCAATGTTACCCAAAAGCAGCAAATGTTTGTCATCATGACTGGTATGTTCCTGGCATTCTACTTGATCATTCAGCTTCTTCCCGAGAGCGTTGGTTTTCAAAATGCGCTTGAAATTGCCGGCGCCGCAGGTAAACTAAACGTCATTGATTTCAGCATTGATTTTGACAACAGATACACTTTCTGGTCGGGAATAACAGGAGGGCTATTCCTTGCGCTTTCTTATTTTGGAACGGACCAATCTCAGGTCCAGCGCTACTTATCCGGCAGATCAATAAAACAAAGCCGCTTAGGTTTAATGTTCAACGCGCTCTTAAAAGTACCGATGCAGTTTTTCATCTTATTGGTAGGCGTGATGGTGTTTGTCTTTTATCAATTTGAGCAGCCACCACTATTTTTCAACTCTTCTGGTAGAGAAGTAATTGCCCAAACGCCTTATGAACAAGACTTTCAAAAGTTAGAGCAGCAACAAAAAGAGGTCTTTGAATTAAAGAAAAGCCAGATCGAAGCGTATCTGGCTGCCGAAGCTAGTGGAAATACACGCGAAATGGAATCAGCCAGAGCAGAATACCTTTCCTCTGTTAACCAAATAAGAAGCATCCGGTCCGAAGCACAGCAAATTATAAAGGAATCTATTCCTGAAGTAGAAAGCAATGATAAAGACTATGTCTTCATCAGTTTTATCGTGAATTACCTTCCAACTGGTTTGATTGGACTATTATTAGCGGTAATTTTTTCGGCGGCCATGTCTTCAACCGCTGCAGAGCTCAATGCGCTGGCCTCAACCACTGTCGTTGACATTTACAAAAGATCTTTTTACGGCGATGGCAATGAGCGTCATTATCTCATAGCCTCCAAGGGTTTCACGTTTATGTGGGGAGTCATAGCTATCTTCTTCGCCACTTTCGGAACTTTATTTGAAAACCTCATTCAATTTGTCAATATCATTGGCTCCTTATTTTATGGTACGATTTTAGGAGTCTTCATCGTAGCCTTTTATGTTAAACAAGTAAAAGCAAATGCAACTTTCCTGGCTGCTGTAGCTGCAGAAGTAATTGTATTAGCGTGCTTTTTCACTACTAATATTGGCTATTTGTGGTTTAATTTGATAGGTTGCGCAGGCGTTCTTGCATTAAGTGCCCTATTTCAAGCATTTTCAAATAATAAAACCTAAATGGATCAAAGCATAATTGAAGTTAATTCATGGCAAGAATTAATGGATGCGCTTTACACGGATTCATGGAATAACTACCTCAAACGGTATCGCTCAAGCTATGTATACAGAGGCCTGGAGGATGCAAATTATGAGCTTACGACCACATTAAACAGGCTTGGAGAATCGCAATTGGAGAAGCATTTGCTTCGAAACTTCCGAAAATACTCCCAGTTAAAGGAGTTTTCATCCTCAATTTGGAATTGGCTGGCTCTGGCTCAACATCACGGGCTGCCTACTCGTTTGCTTGACTGGACTTATTCCCCATTGGTAGCCCTTCACTTCACAACTTCCAATTTCATGAATTTTGGAAAAGACGGCGCAATTTATGGCATGAATTATGTCGATACAAAAGCTTACTTACCGGATCAACTGGCCTTGATTATTGAAGAAGAAGGTTCTCATATTTTTACCGCAGAGATGCTCGATCGATGCACTCGAACTCTTCGAGAGTTTCAATGTTTAAAAAAGGAAGATTTTGCCGTTTTCTTTGAACCTCCGTCTATGGATCAACGCATTGTGAACCAGTATGCTGTGTTTTCAATGATGTCAAACCCGAATACTATTATCAGTGCGTGGCTGAAAAGCAAAGAAATAAGGCATTTCAAAATCATTATTCCTACTCAGCTGAAATGGGAAATCAGGGATAAACTTGACCAGGCTAACATAAATGAAAGAGTACTTTTCCCCGGATTAGATGGTTTAGCCACTTGGCTAAAAAGGCATTACTGGGATGCTCGAAAAACGGAATAATAGACTTTCTTAAGTAGTTCACAGAATTAAACTGTATGAACTATCGATGCCCTTGGCAGGAAGGTTTTTGAGTTGGAGGTCGACACTTTTTTGGGATTTTTCTTCGAAAAATCCCAAAAAAGTGTCGACCTCCAAACGAAAAATGTTTCTACAGCGGGCAAAGGTTATTTATATAGTCCAATTCCGTGAACTACTTAACCCAAGTTGCGATGAATGAAGCTAAATCGTCGGTAGTTTGGAAACAAACTACCGACGATTTAGCTTCATTCATCGCAACTTGCATTACTTATTAAACTTTCTCAAGGTAAAAAAGAATGAAAAACAACATTAAATCCATTTTGCGACTAGTATTTTGGGCAGTACTTATTGCGCTCGGTTTTTTTGCAGGTACTTCATGGCGAAGCGGTGAAGAAACTTATAATTCATCAGAGGACCAGCCTTCTCAATCTTATACCAAAGGCGAAACAGATACTGACGAGGAAGCAAGGCCTAATTCTTCTAACAGTCGTTTGTCGCCATTAAAAGACGAATTAAAAGCACAAGAACTTGAAACTATTCGGCTTTTTGAAAATGCAGCGCCATCTGTATGTTTTATCACTACTTCCAATCTTCGAATCGATTTTTTCTCCAGAAAAGCAATGGAATATCCAGCCGGAACAGGTTCGGGTTTTGTATGGGATAAGGAAGGGCATATTGTAACCAACTTTCATGTTATTCAAAGTGCCGACAAGGCCGAGGTAACGCTCAGCGACGGCAGCAGTTGGAATGCCAAAGTAGTGGGATACGAACCCGGCAAAGATCTAGCTGTTCTGAAAATTGATGCCCCTACAGATAAGCTATTACCCATACCTGTTGGTAAATCAGAAAATCTTCAGGTAGGCCAATCTGTATTTGCCATAGGAAACCCATTTGGGCTTGACCAAACTCTTACCACCGGAGTTGTAAGTGCCTTGGGCAGAGAAATCGAATCCGTCATTGGTATTCCGATCAGGGATGCTATTCAAACAGATGCAGCGATTAACCCCGGTAACTCTGGAGGCCCATTATTAAACTCATCGGGGAGACTTATCGGTGTGAACACGGCTATTTACAGCCCTTCAGGTGCTTCGGCAGGTATTGGTTTTTCCATTCCTGTCGATGTGGTCAAGTGGGTAGTTCCTGAATTAATTCAGTATGGTCAAATTCGCAGGCCAACACTAGGAGTCGTACTGGCTTCACAAGACTTCACCCGCCGTATCGGTCTTTCAGGAGCCTTAATTTTGAGAATCAGCCCGAATAGCGCTGCTGAAAAGGTAGGCTTACGCCCTACAAGACAAAGTCGTTATTCCGGGATTGAACTCGGAGATATTATTGTTGCAATTAATGATGAACCAATAAATTCGAACAACGACCTTATTCTTGTTCTGGAAAAGTTCAAAGAAGGCGATAAGGTGAACGTTACGGTACTTAGAGAGGACCGTGAGATGCAATTCGAAATGGAGCTGGACCCACCTTCTAATCGTTAATAAAACGGAAGAAAGAGCAGCTGCTCTTTCTTCCGTTTTATTGAAAAACAAATATTATCCAAAAACTTTAGACACTAGTAAGGGATGCAAGCAATAGATATTTGCTAGCAGGAACTTCCCTTCTCCCATGCTTACGGGCACAATTTTTCTCACGTAGGCAGGCCCTTCAAAGTCATCAAGCCGAGGCCACCTCCAGGTTAATTGATCCGATTCGAAAAGATCAATTGTTGTGGTAGTCTTTGCTTCCGGCCCCCATACAAATGCCGGATACCCCCCAGTTTGCCCCCATCCTTCTACGGATTTCATTCCCCAGACTTTGGCTTTATGCCATCGCCCGGGAACAGCAGATAGCAAATGGTGTGCATCCTTACCCGGGGCAAGAGTTCCGTAGACAGCCAGGTATCGTTCAGGTTTAAAATGCTGCAGTAACTCTAAGCAAGCTGTTTTATCATGCTCATTTAAGGATTTAAGGGCGGCTATACCTAGTTCCGAAAAAGCAGTGCTATTTATTTGCTCGGCAAGATAATTCAAATAGTCTGGGCTGGGCAAGGTCGTCATCATAGTCATTACAGAGATAGGTTCTTTAATGATGCAACGGATTGGGATGAATCAAACAAAATAGTTAATGAAACAAGTAGCGTTTAAGTTAGTATTGTTCGTTTTGATTGATTGCAAACCACAGATAAGGCCAGCAAAGAGAAGATTTTAGAAGAACTTGCTTGAAAGGTTGATTAGACGTTTCAAGCAAGTTCAAAAAATCGATATTAGTTTAAAATTGAAGGCGCCACAAAAGGTAAGAATATTAATACTTTCAGTTCTTTGGCATAAATTGTGGAACTTCCAAATGATAAGCCTTGAATGCCCTTTGGGCCGAAAGGCTTATCATTTGGAAGTTCCACACAATTTGTCAAATAACGATACCTTCCTCTAAGCGTATTCTTTTTTAGCAATATCAACAATTGCTTTGAAAGTATCCGGGTGATTCATTGCTAAATCTGCCAATACTTTCCTGTTCAAAGCAACATCATTTTTAGATAAGGCGTGCATTAATTTGGAGTACGAAATGCCGTGAGCACGAGCACCGGCATTAATACGGGCGATCCAAAGGCGGCGAAAAGCACGTTTCTTAGCTTTGCGGTCTCTGTAAGCATACTGAAGACCTCTTTCAACGGCATTCTTAGCAACCGTATAGACTTTACTGCGGGCACCAAAATACCCTCTAGCCATTTTTAAAATCTTCTTTCTTCGCTTTCTTGAAGCAACATGATTGACGGAACGAGGCATAATGTTATTTTTAGTACAGTACAGAGATCCTTATTGACAAGGATGCTTTAATCCTGAACTCTCGTTAAAAAATAAGAACTTTAAATTCCTAATAAATCTTTTACGCGTTTCACCTCTGCCTTGTTAACAATACCGGCATGGCGCAAACGCAATTTGCGTTTTTTACTCTTCTTACGCATTAAGTGCGAAGAATTGGCGTGAAAAAACTTGATCTTACCAGAGCCTGTAAGCTTGAAACGCTTCTTGGCACTGGAGTGAGTCTTCATCTTAGGCATCTCTAAATTATTTTACCTATTTATAAAAGGATTGCAAAGATACCTTTTTTATTGAATTAAAAAAGGTTTTCAACCTTTTTTAATTTATGTTCATACAGCTCGGCCCTTCTTACTTTGAAAAATAAACGCGCCTGCGGCGCGAAATCCCTTTAAGAGGGAGTCCGAAAGGGCTATTTTGCGAAGCAAAATAGCCCCTTCGGACTCCCTCAAAAGAAAATATCGCCGCGTAGCGGCATAAATTCAATTTTCGGTTTAAAAACCGAAAATTGGATTATTTAACATACCGCTTTTTGTGGACATAAGCAGGAATATTGTAGGTGTTTTTCAATTCCCTGGCTACACTTTTAGCATCTGCCTCTGAATCAAATTTGCCGGCACAGGCTGTATGGTACTCTCTTTCAGCAAAATAAACGACTTCAGCACTTTGATATCCTTTATTTTTCAAATTCCTGACCTGACTTTCTGCATTTTCTTTTATAGTAAAACTACCGGTAATGACCAGATATTCACCTTCTTCCTCTCCTTTTATCCGGTCGGAAATAATATTTCGTGTGTATGTTTTCCTTTCGTCTCCAAAGTCTTCTACTTTATCCTTTTCGGAAGAGGTATTTCCATCCTCAACTAAATCATTATCCGTATTTTCCTCATCATTTGAAAGGGAATCTACTTCAAAGTACTTCGCAAATTCCTCGTCATCAAATAATTCCTCAGGAGAAACCTCCGTTTGAGGATCATCTACATTACTTTGACCATTTTCTGAGAGCGATTCATTTTCTTTTTCAAATAAAAAGCAACCGCTGAGGAAGATAGTCAAAAGAAACATTACATAATATTTCATAGTCATCAGATTTAATGGTTCTTTGACAGAAATTGTGTTGAATACAACAGCAACTAGGGCCAAAGAACAAGTTTTATTAAAGTTGGCATGGAAACAATCAGCGCTTCTAAACAGCCATTTTTAATTGAGCTTCCATTCTTTCCTTTATTTCTAATTCAACCAGCACACCCTCTAATACAAAATTAATAAATACTCGAACATTTACTGCTTTCCGGGTATTTTCAAAAGCTTTGTTTACCCAAAAACACCAAGGCATTAACTCTTGAACTTTCTGAAGTAATCTTTCATCAGAAACACTTGCGCTGCTATTTTGTACAATAAACAACTTATCGTCTTTAAACCTGAAGATATCTATGATCGTTTCAAATAAACGTCCGTCGTTAATGTATTCAATAGGATATTTTCGGTATTCCCGGGCGTTGCTTACAATTGCATCGAAGATTCGAAGAAACCCTTTGCTCTGCAGAAGCAACTTCTCCGGGTCAAGATCCTCTTCAAGTTCAAATTTTCGAATTAAATCTGCAGCCGTTTTTTTTCGATTTTCCTGATCGTAAGCACTATAATCGCTGATCATCCAGGCTTTTAGTAATTTTCCGGCCTGATATTCATTTGAAAGGCCTGTTTCAGAAAGCCTCTGACCATAAGACCATCTCTGTTTTTCCTTTCCCAGAAGTTGAGCGGAAAAGGCCTTTCCTTCCTTGTAAAGATCTATTTTAAAAGGCAAATAGCCAGCTGAATTTTCCTGGCTTTTCTGAAAAGCCAGGGACGTTTCCGGCTTCATCTCTGCCTCAGTAAAATCATTTCCAAACAAGAAGACTTCAGTGTCAATATTTAGCCATTTACCACCCCATTCCCAGGGTGTTTCATGAGTATCTGGACTAAGCGTAGGAATATCTGATTGGCCATCATTCCAAATCCTGTTTAACCATGCGGTAGGCTTTTCGCGTGAAGGAAAGATAAGATAATCCCTAGCACGAGTCATGCCTACATAAAAAAGGCGTGCCTCTTCTTCAAGAGCTTGCCGTATAGCTCTGTGTTTTACTTCGCTCTCATTGATCCGCTCCTCAAGTGGAGTGTTTCGGATCTGATCTGCAAAGGGATTCGGCCAGTATCGAATCCAGCGGTTTCCCAATATATCATTGAGGTTAACGTCTTCCTGGTCTGAGAGTAAATCTAAGCCGAAGATTCGATCTTTCAGATCCTGTTCTAAGTCAAAACAAATGACGAGAGGCCATTCTAGGCCTTTGCTTTTGTGGTAAGTAAGCACATGAACAGTATCCATGCCCATACCTGCTCCTTGAAAATCCTGTTCTTCCCGTTTTCGGTTTTCCAGCCAAAGTAAGAAGCCCCCAAGGGAAGCACCGGAATGGAGGCGATTACAAGCATCCTCATATTGTAGGGCCAGCTGCCGGAGGGCTTCCACATTATCCATTCGTTTTGTGGCATTACCCCATGTGACCAATTTATTTCTAAGCTCCAACCGGTCTAATAATAAGTCCAGAATTTCGGAACTTGATAGATCGATAGCATTCGAACGCAGTGCACCCAAGGCTTTAATGAAGGGGTCGTCAAAATCCCAATCTTGATTTAGATCTTCTTCTTTGCTTAAAAATTCCAGTCGTTCATGAACGATTTCCTCCAATGTCTTGCTTCCGGTAAGTCGGACAACCTCTGCTACAGATAAGCTATCAGAAGGATCCAGGACTACTCTTAAGCAAGAAATGATCAATTGAATCTCCACGGTATCCAGCAGCCCTTTTCTGGCCACAACTGCTTTCAGGCCTGCCCTGTGAAGGGCTTCTGCTACCTCCAGACAACCTTTATTGGTTCGGCACAATACGGCAATATCACCGGCAAGTGCTTTGCGATAAGTTTTTTGAGCTTTATCAAACACCGGTGAAGGGTTTTCAAGAAACCTTTTAATAGTGAAAGCAAGGCAGTTTTCGAACCATGGCCTTCCGGGTGCCCTTCCTTCGCCTTCGTATTTGAAATGCCAATGCTTTAGCGCTCCTTGCATTTCGAGGGGTTCATTTTCTTTGTTCATGCTATTTTGAGCGGCCAAAATGCATCTTTTCGGCTTAAGCGCAATCTGTTCAACGGGAAGTTCCTTAAAGGCCTTAACAAATAAAGCATTGGTTGCCTGCACAACTTCTTCGCGAGACCGCCAGGAGTACTCCTGAATGTTTTCGGGCTTTATTCCTCCTGTAGCAGAAATAATCGCTTGCATTAACTTAGGATCAGCACCTCTGAAACCATAGATAGATTGCTTGGGGTCGCCTACCCAAACGGCATGTTTGGCCAGGCGGGAGAGCTTGTAAAAAATGGAGAGCTGAATAGGGCTGGTATCCTGGAACTCATCGACCATCAACAAGTCTAACTCCTCTTTCAGTACCTCTTTCACCTGTTCATCGTCCAATAACCGGTTTACCAGAGCTTCCATATCCACATAATCAATCAGGCCTCTTTGATTTTTGTAATGAGCATATTCGACAATAGCGTCTTTAGCAATGTCAAACAAAGCAAACACAAACTGCTCAATATCTTTCCGGAACCGGGGATGGGCATCGATCTGGCCGGCTATTTCGTGAAGTGCAGCCATATCCTCCTTGCTTTTAGCCCCGACTTTGAGTTTGGCAATTTTCATCCACTCATGCCATTCCAATTCTCCTTTTCGAAGCAAGCGATTACAAAAGCGCTTGAGTACCCCTAAAGCTTTTTGTGTGACTTTTGTAGCATCGGCATTGGCTTCGATTCGTTCGATAGCATCCATCAATGAGGCCTCCAGCTTTTGTGCCCAGCCAGTTTCCGTTTCTGTGCCAGGCTGACTAATGAATTGCCGGAAAGACTCGACCGATCGGAGCTTACTTTTTTCAAGCATTTCAATTGAAAAATCATTGGAACGGGCAGTATCGATGATATCTCTTACGGTTCGGCGCCAATCGGTATAGGTTCGTTTATTGAGGCCAAGCCGATCGCTTAACCGGCTCATTTCCTCAATCCGTTCAGGAGAAAGAACCATCGCTAGAGACTTGTTGAAGATTGTCTGGTGATCATCATCTGCAATGATCTCTACATTAGGAGAAACGCCAGCTTCAAAAGCAAATCGCTGCAAAAGTTTAACTCCCAAACCGTGGACGGTTTGAATAAGGGCATTGTTCATTTCATCAGCGGCTTCCCGCATACCCGTTTCCAGGAGACGCACTCTTACGCGTTCTTGCAATTCTGCCGCTGCCTTAGAAGTAAAGGTAGTAGCAATAATACCGCTTGGCCGAACATCTTTAGTAAGATAGTTGACCATTTCGGAGGTTAAGCGATAGGTTTTTCCACTTCCCGCACCTGCGGAAATAACAGTTAAAGGCATTTACTCAGTTTTCGGTTCATTGTCAAACATAAGTTTACCATATCCATTCGAATATAAATAAAATTGATTAAAAAAAGTAGAAAAAGGCTGATTACTGATATCTTCTACGACAATTTGTCTGGCTTCAACGGTCACTTTCCGATATTGAACGATGTTTTTATACTTTAAAATCAAAACAATACTACTATCGTTTGCTTCTAAAAGCTCGCAATGGCAATCTTTTTTTAAGAAGAACAAGCCTTTCCCTCCTGTTAAGGCTCTATTTTGTTCTATTTCACCAATTCTCAAAGTACTA
The DNA here is from genome assembly GCA_964537285.1 of uncultured Saprospiraceae bacterium. GTDB lineage: Bacteria > Bacteroidota > Bacteroidia > Chitinophagales > Saprospiraceae > CAZHZT01. The sequence continues at coordinate 21,594 of CAZHZT010000021.1, forward strand.
TGCGACCGGGTAGAACGAAATTGCCGTCTTCGTTCAGGAAGAGCAGTGTAGAGGTAAGTCCCGGGATCTACAATTAGATCTTCGCCATCGACATTGAGTTCTATGGAAAGTTTATCGTTGTGTACGTGCCCCCGGGAAATATGTCCTTTTTTGTTGCAAATGGCTGAAATAGCGAGGTAAACCCGATCTGATTTGAGCAAATAAAGCCCAAACTCAGGATAAGAAATTAATCGGATATTTTGATCTAATGCTGCTTTTCCCCAGTCATTTTCCTGAAATAACAGTGTTTTTTTCTCGTGTAACAGCTTTTTTTGATCAAACTTTTTCAATAAAGAACCTCTTTCAAGCTCCTTATCCATTATTTCTACTACTACATTTTCACTTAATAAGGACTTCATTAGGGAAAACGTAGCGCAAGAAGTACCATTACTCTTTAAGTCTGAAAAAATGGCCAAACCGGCCTCCGTCGTAGATTGATAATTCAACTGATCCTCATCCCACAATGTTTCATCCTTGGCATAAATTTCAAAATAGTTTCTTAGGCTTAGGTATTGTTCTTTTAATTCTTCAATATTTTTAAAAGAACCGACGGGTGAAATGCGGATCAAGCGGCCACTATCATTATCCCCAAATTGAGGAAGCTGCCCACTAGGTTTCTGAATATCCAGGATGAATTGAACGGACTTCTGAAGCTTTAAAAAGAAACGATCAGGCAAAATCCAGGGAGAACTTTCATCAAAAGCCTGGAGATGCTTGTTTTTGAGTTTCACTTTGTAAGGCCAGTTTTTGGTAGAATAGCTTTTTAAAGCCTGGCGTTTTTCTTTGGATAATTTTGGCAGGATCGCTGTCCCCCAGAGCATCATTTCCGTACTTAATGCATGATAGCAGGTAGAACCTTCAAAATTAGTTCCCTCTTCAAAAAATTGATAATCCATGCATTGAAGCCATTCTTGTAAAGCAAATGCCAACCATTGGGTGGTTTCTGTATTCGTTTCCAGATAAGCTGTAGCAAACAAAACACCTAAAATATTAGCGATGTAATGATTCCCAATTACTCCTTCCCTATTTTCAAGAAAATTAAGAATAAGACGTGTAGACTCATAGATGTGGCTGCTTAAAATAGCTTCGAATTGATCCGGAATCAGCTGTTGATCATCGATTTGCCTAATCAAATCGAAGGTGAGCAATAAGTTAACGTTCCGGATACCAATTTCCATAGGACAGTTATAATGCACACCCATACCGATGGGGTTCGCCAGAAAAAAGTCCAGACATTGACAAATAATTTCTTTTATGAAGGATTCCCTTTTTTCTTTATGCAAATACGCCCAAACAGCTAATTGCAATAAGTGCTGCAAACGGCCGAGTTCCCAGGGTGCTTTAATATCCACCCCGAGTTTTCCTGCATGAAGTTTTTTTTGCTCTCCTTTCCACTTTTTGCTATCCCACCGAAATCCGGACTTGAAATCTCTTTGCCAATCAATTGGTTCATATCCTCTGTTCAGTGACTGAATTATGTTCCAATAATGCAGAGATTTTTCTTGATGAGCAAGAAGAACTACCTCCTTAATCCAATTTCCACTCTGATCGATTTTTAATTCAGATAATTCAGAGGAGTAGATATGACCTTCCAGTCCACAGGCCTTCGCTCCATAACCGACATTCACCCAACCACTTCCCAACAGGTCAAATCGATGACTTAAATATAAATTTCCGAGGGTGTCAACGAGTTTTTGATCAACTTGCACCGAGTTAAAAGCATCCAAATCTATATACTGATCATTAAGTTTGGAAGTTTGGCGTTCTCTAAAATCATTTTCGACATAAGCTACTGAGAGTTTTTGAGAACGCCCCATCTCTTTAAGGTTGTTCCATACCTTTTTGAAAAGTATTTGAGGTGGAAACTGGATGAGATATTCAATAGAAGATTTTATGCTTGCCATCTAGAAGAGTTGGGTTATTGCTTTTTCAATGACTTCATTCTCGTATTCAATATATTTCTGCTCAGCTTTTTGGAACTCAAAATGATACAAAGCTTCCTCTAAACTTTCTACACTATCCGCATAAGCAAAAATCTTTTTTCCGATATAGTTTTTCATTGCTTCCTTGCCATTGGGATGGATTATAATTGAGTTCACCCCAAAAAGGTCGGCTTCATAGGCTACAGTTGACCAGAAAGTTATGCAATAGTCAACAGAATTGAATAATTCAAAAAGAGGTGTAGCATTTGCCCACTCAAAGTCAAGATTTTTGCATCCTTTTCCTTCAAAAAATTCCTTCAATGCTTCTTTTTGACTCAAATGCCTGGGATGCAAGCGGATCAACCAGAGGATATCCGGTCGATTTTGCTGCATAAACTCAACTAAGAAGCTCTTCTTCAGATCTTCCGTTAACTGAGCTCCAATTAAAACGCGCTTCTCATAGTTTTTTACCAAAGCATTGAAAGCGGGCTTTTCTTTACTGTCCGCTTCAATTTCAGTTCGATGATTCCAATAAAAATTCAACCAGGGACTTCCCCCAACTATCACTTTATGGCTCGAGCCTTTTGTCCAGCTTTCAATTCTGCGGGCATTGGCCTGGCTCCACATCCAGAAATAATCTGGTAGCAGTTCATAGCCTTTTGAAGGAAAGTTAACCCAATTGGTATACAGAGGGTGATCACTGCCCTGCTGTCCATGCTGGATTTCGACGCATTTTAGCCCTAATTTCCGACAGGCAATAGTCGTTGCAAAACCACCGCGGCTGTAGTATCCCCAGAAAAGCACGAGCCTGGGTTCAAGTTTTCGAAGCTTTCCTTCCAGGTATTTCCCTAAGCCAAAAACTTGTAAAAGTCGGCTTTCGAACTTTAGCTGATCGAACTTTAAGGGAATCTGAGCTTTTTGAGCATACTCTTTAAAGGAGCTCCAGCCTTCAACTTTTACTTTCCCAAAAAGCTTGTGTCGAATAAAATAAAGGCTCATAAATAGAGGCGACCATCCACCAATAAATCTGGAAGGGGTATATGGATTAGGAGCCACCTTCCCCCTGAGTGAATACTCCAATAAGAAGGTAGGAGATTGTTTTTCAAAATACGGTATTAAAGGCTCCAGGAACTTATCGAGAAAATGATCCTTATACCTTTCTCGCCGGTCTTCCGTTTTACCCAAAAACAGTACTGATCCCTTAGGAATCGTGCGATTATCCTTAACTTTTGTATACTTGCGAAAACGAAAAGGGGTGAGATTCAGATGAATGAAAGTGCGCATTTTCTGTAGCGGAGAAGAAGGACGAGCAATGGAGTTTTCTTTTGTTTTTTCAATACCAACAGGCGGAAAACTCCCGTCGTGCACCAATGTTTTGATTATTGGCCATATACACATCCCCTGAAACCGAAGCGATTGGACATCGAACTCCTCTTCAATTTGGTTTAATATTGCTCTAAGCTCTTTCCGCTTCATCAACAAGAGTTGAAATGGACAAGTGCAAAGCATGAGTCATCCCGAAAGTTCGGGATGACTCATGCTTTGCAAAAAATATTCACAAACACCTTTCAATCAATGCCTTACCTACTTTTTTCTTGATAAAAAAGTAGCAAAAAATCAAGGCTGTATTCAATTCTTAACGCTTTTTGTCCCGAACTTGATTCGGGACAGCCTAAAATGAATAAACTCGCCTCCTTACGTCGGCTCAAACAGTATTCATTTTTTAACGGCTGCCAGCCTTTCAAAAAGCTAAATTGAATAAGGCCGATCCTAAGACATTGATTTACAGAATTTGCTATTAATTATTATGACTCATGTTTCTACTTAATTACTTCATCTAGAGGCAGGCTTTTTATTAAAGCAGCTACTTCCTGGTATTTATCATCATCGAGGGCCAACATAGGCAGTCTTTCATAACGGGGCATTCTGCCAAGCGCTTCCAGGGCAGCTTTGATAGTCAGGTGCCATCCAAAGCGCTTCACACCTTGTTCGAAGAAAGGTACTTCGATTTTTTCGATAATGTTCATATAACCCTCCACATTGCCCGCTTGGTAATGTTCGTAAAAACGAACCGCAAGACGAGGATCAAAAACGCCAATACCATTTAACCATGCTTGACAACCCTGCTCGGCAAAACGCAACCATTGGCGCTTCCCACCACCAGAAATTACGATGGAAACCCTGTCCTTAATTTTATCAATAACCGACCTGGAGTAGTCGTCATCCTTTGCGTCTTCCTTGATAGCTACTACACTAGGAATATCGCAAACCCGATCAATTAGTGTAATTGGCCAGTTTACAGGAGGCCCACCATACCCGCTCAAAAAGGGCATTTCATGTACCAGAATACCGATATCAGAAGCCTTAGAGATATACTCATAATGAGCAAATACCTGGTCATCAGAGTAGTACTTCTCCCGGCAGATGATAGAGATGATATCCGCTCCAGCCTCTCGGGCATGAACCGCAAATTCAGCCGATACCTTTGTAGGCTTATGCAAAGGATCGGCTACAATCATCAAGTTATCCGGAGAGAGCGACTTTACTTTTTTCGTTACAAAGGCATTTAATTCCTTGATCTCATCCCAGGACAATTCGCTGTAACGGCTATTATATCCCATCACATAGAAGCTGCGACCTCCGGAATTGTAGATTAACTCTACGTATTTTTCTAAAGAGTCATAATCGATGTCGTCATTCTCCAAAAATGGTGTAATGATGGAGAAGACAGGCCCGTGAATTTTGTTTTTTATAGCTTGATAATCCATAATAATATTTTTTTAATCAAGGGATGAATTGTTTTGAAGGGAATGTCTCAGAAGTAATTCGTGTGGCTTTGGAGGCGTATTTTCTATTGCCGGGCGTTCTTTTTTGGAAATTTTAAGTAAAAATTTCCAAAAAAGAACGCCCGGCAAAAAAGATAATTTCCTGCCAGTCGCAAGGAACATACTTATGAGGCAACCTCTTCAGAACAATCCATCTTTTAATCAATAATGATGTGTTTATTTTTTAATAAATACTCTGCCCATTCGAAATCCAGCTGATAATCAATATCAACGGAGTAGCGGTTATCCATAACATAGCCTTTCACCTGTCCCTGGAAGAAGTTATCCTTTTCTTTAAATTTATCTATCCAGGCGATATAGAAGCCGCCATTAACGCGGTAGATCGTCTTGAAATCCTGGGAGCGGGTCTCACCGGTTACCAGAGGCGACGGCTTCATGATAGCTTCAGGATCCATGACATTATCATCATCCAGCGTAAGCGTAAGTTGTACGGGATCATTCATTTCAGTAACACAAACCACCGAAAAATCATCGGGTGTCAATAAGGAAAGGCCGCCAAGAATATCTTTGGATGTACGAAAAGGGCAAGTAGGCAAAAACAAGCCAATGGTATCAAACTGATCGGCATACCCAGGTCTATCCGCAATTTGCTTGATGAGATCAATGACCTTAACCTTATCGCCAGCTAAAGCAGGGTCGCGTTTTTCAGGAGTAACCTCCGGGAATTTGGCTCCGATCTCAAGAATGGCCTCATCGTCAGAGGAAAGAAGAATTTTCTCGAAAGCACCCGTTTTTAGAACGGCTTCAATTGTATATTGAACAAGAGGTTTGCCTGCCAGAGGCCGGACATTTTTCCCCGGCAAACGCTTAGAACCTCCTCTGGCAGGAATAATCGCTAAATTTTTCAAAATATGTTAGTGTTTTTACTTTATTAACAGTCTAAATAATAACTCCACCAAATCAGAGATTTACTTTAAAATCGTTTCCAACTTTTCCAGGGCAACCCAAAACCCTTCGCCTGCATTCTCATGGCCCTGCCAAATCTCAGGAATAAAGGAAGCATCAGGACAAAGACGATTCATGACCTCGGCTATGGCAGGAAAGTCGATCTCTCCTTCCCCGATTTGAAGTCCTTCTCCGCCGGTATTTTCAGAATCTGCAAAATGAATATGAGCTGAATAAGCCGCCGTTTTTTCAAGAAAGTTATAGAACGACCAATTATAATGTGTACAAGCCAGCTTGGAATGCGAAGTATCCATGCAGATCCGGTAATTGTTTTGCGAACAGAAATCGGCAATTTCCTCTGCACTTACGAATAAATTGTGATAACGTTGCCCTCCGAAATGCCAGGGAAATGGCGGCATAGTTTGTGGAATAATTTCCACACCTTCCATATCTAATTGAGATAAACTATCTAATAAGATTTCGTAAAGCTTTTTACGTTCTTCTTCCGACAGGAAATCATCTTGTGAAAAACCTCCGACATTAGTAATAATCAATGGTTTCGTAGCCTTTTTAAAATAAGGCTTAAGCGATTTGGTGATCTCAATAACTCTCTGCAACTCTTTTATGGAGTGGGCTCGATATTCCTCATCCAAAGAACATAGATCAAGGGTATGATCACCGGCAAATAGTTCCGGGCTGTGTACCACATAATCCAAATCCAGAGGCTCGCTAAAGAAGTCTTCCAGGTTGACATCCATGTCTTTGTAACTAAGATGGAACTCCAGTACATCCGGATTGGTGCCTGTGATTAAGGTGTCAAAATCATGATAACGCACCGGAATACCCCACGGGCGGGTAAAGCGATAAGGTCTGCGTTCGATCGCATCATCTTCAATATCATTAGGGTAGAAGAAATCGCCTGCTTTGAAATCGTGCTTAGCTTTACGACCGATCAAAGCTTCCCGGTGGTTAGGCTGCAAACCACGCCCGGGGCTTTTCACCTCAACCATATGATCTTTAATGACTTCGCCTTTTTTCAAATCCTGATTAATGATTAAGCTTTTGGCTAAGTTAACCCGGTTAATCATTTCCCCCTGGCTCAGCTTGCGTTCAGCATTGGTACCAAGGCCTTCCTCTACTTCCCGAATCCCTTTAACCATTTCGCGGAATTCATCGGGAAGGAGACTGGCTTTGTGGTCATTGCCTTCCATGTTTTTATCGAGGGTGATGTGACGCTCTACCACTTTTGCTCCCAAAGAGACCGCTGCAATAGAAATGGCGATGCCACGCTCATGTCCGGAGTATCCGACCAAGCAGTTGCCAATTTCCTGAATACGTTCGATGTATTTCAGATTTATATCTTTAAAAGGAGCCGGATAGGTAGAGTTACAGTGTAGAAGCACGTGCGGTGCCCCAAGATGTCTTAACAGTTGGGCACTTTGCACTATCTCATCTTCCGTACTCATCCCTGTAGAACAGATCATTGGTTTACCTGTAGCGGCAATAGCTCTAAGCAATTCATGATTCGTCAGATCTGCCGAAGCCACTTTATAAGCAGGCATTCCATACTCCTCCAGCGCTTCAAGGCTTTTCACATCCCAAGGCGTACAAAGAGGCTGAATCCCCTTTTCCTTGCAGTAATCAAATACTTCGAAAAGCTGTTCATTTGTCAATTGAAAGCGGGAAAGCAAATCGAGTGTGTATTGAGAACCTAAGTTTTCCTTGATATCATCGGGATTACCTGCATTTTGATACAAAGCTTCCATGTTGCGCATTTGGAATTTTGCGCAATTAGCTCCTGCTCGCACAGACTCATCAACGAGCTTCTTCGCCAATTCCATGCTACCATTGTGGTTATTCCCGACCTCAGCAATCACAAAACAAGGTGACTCTTCATTCAACTGGAAATCTCCGATGTAGAATCCTTCAGAAGGCGTATTCCGACCTGCTACCGCAATTAGGTGATGTTGCTGGTCAATTATGGGTACAAATAAAACACGTTCCAGTAATTCTTCTACTTTTTCGGGCTCGTCATCCTGGTAAGCAAATAAGAATTTTTTATTGCAAAGCTCTGATATCGGCTGGTTAAGGTCAGGTTGCTCTTCTTTGATCAACCAGCGGATAATATCTCCATTCGTAGCTAATCCACTCAGAATATCTTTTTCTGAAACTACAAAAACGATCCTTCCGTGTGTGGCTTCAATTTTGCGAAGCGCATTCAGGATGCTCTCTTCCTCGTTTACAATATATTTAGTAATATCTCTATCTAAAAACATGAACAATGGTTGTTTATTTCGTTATATTTAAGTAATTACTGCAAATAAACGAAAAATAAACACCTTGCTCAAAAAAATAATCGACCTCATCCTCTACAGTAACTTCTGGATTGCTCTATGCGCCACCGCAATGGTGCTTGAAGGTCAGTTTATTTTTAACGAAACATGGACGCTTTCCAATCTTGCTATTTACGTATTCTTTGCCACGCTTTTCTTGTATGCCATCCACCGCATTGTTGGATTGTATAAAGTAAAAGATTTTATACATTCCGGCCGATATGCCATTATCTCCAACTTTCGATCACACATCAGGATCTATGCGATTGTTGCTGGTTTGATCACTTTAGTCTTATTTTTTAAACTATCCTGGCGAGTGCAGCTAATGCTGATTATTCCGGCATTAATATCGCTGGGCTATGCTATTCCCATTTTAGACGGAAGGCGGCTGCGTGATTTTCAATTCATTAAGATATTCCTTATTGCGGGCGTATGGGCATGGGTTACGGTTGTTCTTCCGGCTTTGGATGCACAAAGCCTATTTAGCTGGAAAACCTTTTTTATGATCCCGGAGCGTGTAGCCTTTATCTTTGCGATCACCTTACCATTTGATATTCGCGATCTGGAAGTAGATCAGAAAAACGGGGTAATGACCATTCCTTCCATTCTGGGCGTAGATAAAACCGTTCAACTCAGCATACGCCTGCTGGCAGTCAGCCTAATCTTTGCTACTGCTGGCTGGACAATTCAGGAATATCCCACAGCAGCTTACCTGGGTATATGTGCGTCGATCTTAATAACTATTCCGATTATTATAAGAGCTCCCAAGGCAAAGCATGATTACTATTTTACGGGCTTACTGGATGGAACTTTATTCCTACAACCCCTATTAATCTGGGCATTTTGGTATGGGAATGCGATTTAACGGAAAATGGTTAAAGGGGAACAACAGCTCCACCTGCAGCTAGATAAACCGAAAAGACACGCGGAATTATATACGTTGCCCGTTAACCATTTCCCGTTGTTTCGCCTATTCAATAACCCAGTTTTTAGTAATCTCTTCCTTGCCCGTCCAGAACACCAACTGGTACGAACCTTTCGGAATATAAAATTTCCCGTTATCTGCTTTTTTTAGCGTAATTTCTTTTTCAGCATCCTTATTGAGCTCTTTTTCCAAACGTTCCACTGCATCAGGATTGATAGTGAAATCGTACTCAACATATTGAATGCCGTTTTCCAGGGAGATGTTGTCCTCAAAAACGACCAATCCCTCACTTGTTTTTATGGAAAAGTTTAACTTATCAGGCACGCCCATAAAGATCGGGAAGCTTGTTTTAGGCTCGTAGGGCTTTCGCCAGGCAGCTGATTGCCGCCCCCAGCCAGCTCTTTTCTTTACTTTTTCAGGAAAGTCAAAAACATAAAGAATAGCTCCTTCGTAGATTTCCTTCGTAAGTTGTTGGATTTGCGATACATCCGCCTTGTAAATAGATCTACCATGTGTACCTACAACCAGTTCATTTTCTCTGGGGTGAACGACCAGGTCATGCACAGCAACCGCTGGCAAATCTTTATCCATTAGTTGGAAAGTCTCTCCCTGATCCAGTGAAATATAAAGGCCGTGATCTGTACCAACATACAGGATTTGAGGGTTTACAGGATCTTCAATGATGACATTGACAGGTTCATCTGGTAAATCTCCGCTTATATCTGTCCAGGATGATCCATAATCAGAGGATTTATATAAGTAAGCGTCGAAAAGATCCCAACGATATCCGTTTAATGAAACATAGACTGTAGCTTCATCATGTTGTGAGGCGAATACTGTCATTACCCAAAGATCATCCGGAAGATCTTCAGAAATAAGCTCCCAATTATTGCCTCCATCTTTACTCACGTGAACGAGTCCGTCATCACTTCCGGCATAGATTAAGCCGAACCTGAGGGATGACTCATGAATAGAAGTAAGCGTACCATAAGCAACATCTCCTTGTTTTCCTCCTTTGGTTAAGTCCGGAGAAATCGCATCAAAATGCTCCCCTTGATCAAAGGAACGAAAGACTTTATTCCCTCCCATGTACAGAATGTCCTGGTTGTGATTCGAAAGATGAATAGGCGTCTGCCAGTTCCAACGATAAGGCCGCTCCCCCAGCTCATGCTTTGGTGTGATGTATTTGCGTTTTCCACTAGCCGTATTTATACGATAGTAATTCCCAAATTGAAAACCCGTATAAACCGTCCGATTATCGCGAGTATCTACAGCTACCTGCATGCCGTCGCCCCCTAGAAGAAAATCGTAGGGATAATCACCACTACCATGCCAGGAGGTACTGGCCCGGTAGGTGCTTGGCCCCATCCAGACGCCATTGTCTTGCAATCCACCATAAATTTTGTATGGTTCATTCATATCCACAGCAATTGCATAGAATTGACCTACAGCAGGCGTATTACACTTCATCCAATGTTGGCCATCATCGTAGGAGATGTTTATCCCTCCATCATTTCCGAGGATGAGATGCCCTGTCTTTTGGGGGTTTACCCAAAGGGCATGATGATCCACGTGTACATTATCTCCATTAATTGATGAAAAGGTAACTCCTCCATTATCAGATTTTATCACAGGAACCCCCATGAAATAAATTTTCTGCGGGTTTTGCTGATCAATACGTATTTGGCCGAAGTAATAGCCGTAGGAATTGAATACGTAATCCAGATAGCCTTCATGGGTCTTTTTCCAGGTTTTGCCTTCATCATCTGATCGATAAATCTCTGCGCCGATTACGGGGGTATCAAAAAGCAGGGAGTTAGCATCTTCCAAATATTCCACTAATGCGATTGGTTTAATTTCCCCGCTCTTCACCATTTCCATCACCTTCTTAGCCGCATATTTTTTAGGGAAGCCATTGTTTTCCAGAAAATTTTGTAACTCGTCCTCCTTCAAAGAAAGAAAGGCCTCTTTGGTCATTTCACGAAAATCCTCTTTAGCCAATCCCTCTTTCTTATCGTCCTCTTTCGGCCGGCGGAAATAATTATCGACAACTGCATACAATATCGCTTTATCATTGCTGTAAGCTATATCCAAACCAATCCTTCCAACACCTTCTCCGACAGGAAATCCGCTTGTTTCATCAGAAAGGAGAGTCCAGTTTTCTCCTCCATCACTGCTTCTGTATATTCCGGAGCCATTGCCAGCTTCCGTAAAATCCCAGGCACGGCGGGCACGCTCCCAAATCGAAGCGTACAATACATCTGAATTTTTTGGGTCAATAACCAGGTCAACGGCCCCGGCGTTTTCATTGACCAGCAATGTATGCTTCCAGTTTTTACCCCCATCAGAGGTTTTATAAATTCCTCTTTCCGGGTTCGGAGAGTACAAATGCCCTAAAACAGCTACCCATACAACATCCGGATCATTTGGATGCAAAATAATCCTTCCCACATGATGGCTTTCTCCCAGTCCGAGATACTCCCAACTTTTCCCCCAGTCTTTACTTTTGTAAATCCCCATGCCGGCATAAGATGAACGGCTGGAATTCACTTCTCCGGTTCCAACCCAGATGATACTGTCCTTCCAGTTAACCGCAATATCTCCGATGGTCATTACCGCTTCTTTTTCAAACATAGGTTCAAAGGAGATCCCATTGGTTCCCGTAGTCCATAAGCCTCCGGAAGCATAAGCCGCAAAGAATTGAGTCGGGTCGGAAGGTGATACTTCAATGTCCGCAATTCGCCCGCCAAATACAGTAGGCCCTACAGATTGAAAAGCCACTTCTTTAAACAGCGATTTTTCTTTCAACGCTTTTCGTTGATCAAAGGCAGCTTCCCGGTCAGTAGCGTCGGTAGGGGGATAAGGGTTTTCGTATTGGGCGATTAAATTTAGCTGGCAAAAAAAGATGAAAGCAATGATTGAAAATAGGTATTTCATAGATTTTTTTTTTAAAATGCTTAAATTTGATATTCGTTTTACCCATATTTGGGATTTGTAAAATACGCGCGCATGAATGCCCTGCTGCAACGATTAAATGATCATCCGAAAATACTATATTTTTTAGCTTTAGCTCTAATTCTTCCTGCATTATTAATCAAACTTGGCGTTGCCAATATTTTTCTCGGCGTCGATGAAGCGACCAGAGCCATTGTCGCTCAGGAAATGATGCTATCAGGCAACTATATCACCCCGACGATTAATGGAGAATTTTACTACAATAAACCGCCTCTCTACAACTGGATTTTGATTGTTTTCTTTCAACTCAGCGGGAGCATGAGCGAATTTGTCATGCGATTACCTAATATCTTAGGGCTACTTGTTTTCGCTTACATCATTTACTATTTCAACTCACGACATTTCGATAAATGGTCTGCAGCGCTCCTGGGCTTGTTCATTATAACAGCCGGCAGGGTACTTTTCTGGGAGTCCTACTTTGCGTACATCGACATAACATTCTCAGCTGTAATATATGCAAATTTCATGGTCATCTACCACTTAGGTGAAAAAGGCAGGATACAAGCACTTTTTTTTACCTCCTATTTACTTACAGCTATAGCTTTTATGCTTAAAGGAATGCCGGCCATCGTATTTCAGGGCATTACATTGCTTGTTTATTTCATCTGGCAAAAAAAGTTCCTCCGTTTAATTTCACTTTCCCATATCCTTGGAGGTTTTGCCTTTTTGATCCCCGTTGGATTGTACTACTATTTCTACAATCAATACAATGATTTGAGTGCTATCTGGGCTAAACTATGGATGGAGTCCGCTCAACGAACGGCCGTTTATAACGGATTTTATCGCTCCGCCAAGCATTTATTGGAATTCCCTTTAGAAATGTTCTACCACTATGTCCCCTGGTCTTTGTTTATATTGTTTTTATTTAAAAAAGGTTTCTGGGAAAAGCTCTCTAAGCATCCATACATCAAATACTGCTTCTTAGCTTTTGCATTTAACATCATTTTATACTGGACTTCCCCTGAAGTATACCCCAAGTATATTTTAATGCTTATTCCCTTGATTTATACCGTTGGTTTCTTCTTTTTTCAGCAATCAGGTGCGACCTGGATGAAGAAGGGAGTTAATTACTTATTCATATTTGCAGCTGCAGGTGCCTCTCTTTGCTGCCTGATTTTTCCATTTCTTCCGGCTACAGAAACGGGGAACTCAGGCATTGGGCTTGGCCTTGGGCTATTTCCTTTTATAGCATTTATCACTTTCCTCATGTGGAAGCTTCCTGAGCACCGCTTGATTCTTTTTATTTCGGCCATGCTGCTTTTCCACATCGCTTTCTCCTGGTTTATCTGGTCAAAAAGAGATGCTTCCTTAAAAATTCACGAAGCACATGCAGCTAAAGTTGTAGAAATAACAAAGGATCAACCCCTTAACTATTTGAATTTTCAGCCGGTACAACACGGAAGTACGTTCTATTGGAACAAAGGGAAGGAACAAATTATCCATTCGTTGAATGAAATACAAGATACCTCGCATTATTATATCCTCATTAGCAAGAAACTGGAAGAATACCAAGCTCAAAACAGACAAGTAAAGGTGTTTTATGAATTTCCTTATGTTGAAACGGGTACTTCTATGTCGTTGGTTAAGTTTAAATAACTAATACGGGGAACGGGGAACGGGGAACGGGGAACGGGGAACGGGGAACGGGGAACGGGGAACGGATTAAGGCCTTCGGCCTTGGGGAATAGATTAAAGTTTAATAAAATGAAACTTTCTTACTCAGGAATTGGTTTATATTTTGTATATTGCAACGTTAATTTCAGTTGGTAAAATTAGAGAATTTTTCTTTGTTTTAAAACGCTCTCAATGCACATGTAAAGAGTGGAAAAAAAGAAAAAGGCCAATTTAAGCTGCCCTATTTTAAGAATTCAAACAAATCACCAGCTGGTATTCAAATAATTGAAACTGTTTCAAGAAGCGCTTTTATTTAATGGCAACTAGAATATTCCAAGTTGATATTTCGTTTATTAATTTACGTAGTTACTTGTCAAAAGAGCTTTTGAAGCCCGTTTCACCCATCAAATTCAATTTAATCAAGTATTTATAGAATGAAAGTAATTGAAGAAACAAAGCAGCCTGCAACGCCTGCTTCCGATTACAGTGCAAGCAACATTCAGGCGCTTGAAGGACTGGAGGCCGTTCGTAAACGGCCTGGAATGTATATTGGAAACACCGACACCAAGGGGCTTCATCATCTGGTGTGGGAGGTAGTTGATAACTCTATTGATGAGCATCTTGCAGGGCACTGTTCCCAAATTGATGTAATCATTCATGAAGATAATTCCATATCAGTTAAGGATGACGGACGGGGCATACCTACCGGCATGCACCAAAAACTTCAAAAGTCTGCGCTTGAAGTAGTCATGACGGTTTTACACGCCGGGGGTAAATTCGATAAAAATACTTATAAAGTCTCTGGTGGCTTACACGGTGTGGGCATATCCTGTGTAAATGCACTATCTGATTATTTGAAAGCAGAAGTGCATCGCGAAGGAAAAGTGTTCGTTCAGGAATATTCTAAAGGGAAACCAACTCGCTCAGTAGATGTAGTTGGTGAATCAGATGATACCGGAACGATCATCACATTCAGACCTGATGATGAGATTTTCGATACGCGGGTATATAAGTATGAATCTCTCGCAAATAGACTTCGTGAACTTTCTTTCCTAAACAAAGGCCTGGAACTCACCCTAACGGATGAGCGCGATACAAACGACGAAGGAAAACCACGATTAGAAACGTTCTATTCTGAAGGTGGCTTGCAAGAGTTCGTGGTTTACCTGGATGAAACCAAACCGGCTCTTTTCGAAAAGCCTATTCATGTTACAGGAAAGCAAGATAATGTGGAAGTGGAAGTAGCTATGCGCTACAATACGACTTACAGTGAAAATATCTCCTCCTTCGTTAATAACATCCATACCCGCGAAGGAGGAACCCATGTCAATGGCTTTAGAAGAGCGATTACTCGCGTATTTAAGGCATATGGAGATGATGCCGGCTTTTTCAAAAAGATTAAGTTCAACGTTTCAGGAGATGATTTTAAAGAAGGCCTGACAGCTGTCGTGTCTGTAAAAGTTCCTGAGCCTCAGTTTAAGGGACAAACGAAAGGGGAACTGGGGAATTCAGAAGTAACGAGTATCGTTTCCCGGATTGTAGGAGAAACCTTAAAGCACTTTCTGGAGGAAAACCCGAAAGTCGCTAAAAGGATCATTGAAAAAGTGACTCTTGCAGCTACTGCCCGCCATGCTGCCCGCAAAGCACGGGAAATGGTTCAGCGCAAAAATGTACTGACAGGAGGCGGACTGCCCGGTAAACTATCCGATTGTTCCTCCAAAGATCCCGGAGAATCTGAGATATTTCTGGTGGAAGGGGATTCGGCCGGCGGAACCGCTAAACAAGGGCGAGACCGAAACTTCCAGGCGATTTTGCCTCTACGTGGTAAAATCCTTAATGTTGAAAAAGCACTTGAACATAAGATATACGAAAATGAAGAGATTAAGAATATGTTTACCGCCCTGGGCGTAAGCATTGAAGAAAACGAGGAAGGCGATCGCACCCTGAACATTGAAAAGCTTCGCTACCACAAAATCGTCATCATGTGTGATGCCGATGTCGATGGTAGCCATATCGTTACATTGATTCTTACTTTCTTCTTCCGTTACATGCGTACATTAGTTGACACGGGCTACATCTATATTGCTGTCCCACCACTTTATCAGGTTAGGAAAGGGAAGCAGCATCGTTACTGCTGGTCAGATGAAGAGCGTGACGAAGCTATCGCCGCTTATTCTAAAGGCGAGCAGCAATCAGCCTCTGTGAAAATCCAACGTTACAAGGGGCTTGGTGAGATGAATGCCGGCCAACTATGGGAAACAACCATGGATCCGGACACGCGTATTCTTAGAAGAGTTACAATTGAAGATGCCGCCGAAGCAGATCGAGTATTTTCCATGCTAATGGGCGATGAAGTACCTCCACGTAGGGCTTTCATCGAGAAAAATGCGAAATATGCAAACGTAGATATCTAAAAACTGCTTAGAAAAAAGAGGCTGCTTCATATTAAAGAAAAGGCTGTTTTATCAGATCAGTTCAATTTTTCAAATAGTTTTTAACCTGTTCTCAGGTGTTCTTTACCCAGATTGATCGGCATTTGTTATTAAGCGACGCATAACAAATGGTGGGTACTTTTTGCCTTCAACTATGGCATTGTAAATGTTGCACCTTGAAAAACGTATTTCTAACAAAAACACTTAGCATGAGTAAAGACAAATACACTTGACAAAAACTTATTATTCGTGTAAACTTAACAAGCATCTTACAAATATGCATCGGCTCTTATTGCTCTTTAGTACACTACTATTACTCCTGGCTTGCAACCCGACTTCCAAAGAGGTGAAAGGGCATGCTCCATTCTTAAAGGTATCTCCATACTGGGCCGATTCCGTTTTAACTACATTGAATATCATTCAAAAAGTCAATCAGCTCATCCTGATTTCTTCTGATGACTACGATCCTGTTTTTACTGATAGCCTCCTCCATTGGAAACGAACTACGGGTATTGGAGGCGTATGGTTAAAAAACTGGTCGCTGGAAAACTTCTACCATACCATCAAAAGCCTGGAAGAGGAAAACCCGGAGTTTCCTTTCTTCGTTGCCTCAGCTGAAGCTGTTGCCTTGAATAATCAATTCTCAAACTGCCTGGCCTACCCTACTCCGCTTTCTGTAAGTGCAATTAATGATGATAGTTTGCAATTTAAATTATTGCAACGACTAGCTGATCAGCATAACGCCCTGAAAATCAACCTCAACTTATCTTTGGACTTTTCAAATTTGCCCCTTGACAGACACTCTGAAGAGTATGCACTAAATGCTTCTTTAACCAGTAATACGACTCCTTATTCACTATCTGACTCCAAACAACATATCGAACAACTGCAACAAGCCGGAGTTATCACCGTTGGTCAATTTTCCTTTGATCATTCAAATCCCCTTGCGGCAACATCCTCAGAACTAGCAGATAGTAATACCTCTTCCTTACACAGGCAATTATTCAAAGCCGCTTTATCCGGCGTTTTCCTGAATAAACTTCCTGTGGAAAAAGATAAATTGAACAATATTAAACATTACTTAACCGACTCTACAGAAATGAGAGGATTGGTATTCGCGAACTATCAAAGAGGGAGATTAGATCAAATTCTCCAAAGTGGCGCACAAGTAATTGTTCTTCCGGATTCACTCCCTAAAAACCTGCTGGAAAATGAATTTTTACAATTAATCCAAGACCAAAGCTTAAGCGAAGCGGATTTAGATAAAATGGTCGCCAAGGTATTGAAAGCCAAATTATGGGCTTCACAAAAATACCTTCCGGGAAATACAGATTGGACTTCTTTGAATAGCGATCATCACCGCTGGAAAATTAAACAACTTTACCGCAAAGGCATCATTATCGCTCAAAACCCGGATAGCTTACTCCCTTTCAAGGATGGTGGACGGCACTTCACTGTTCTTAATGCCAGTTCGGCCCCTTTTACTACTTTCACTAAGGAGTTGGAGCAATTCGCTTATTTCCGTTCTCATAAAGTGAAATCATCATTGGAAAAGGGCTTAAGCCCCATAAACAGATTAGCGAGCCGATCAAAAACGATCGTTTTATTGGATCAAGTAGATTTAAAAAGCCCTGAAAATAATGATTTCACTCAATCACTGAATGAATTAGCAAAAAGAAACCCTGTCGTTGTAGTCAATTTTGGCTTTCCAGGCTCGTTGGAAGCATTAGATGCAGGAATTGCTATTGTGCAAATTTTTGAGCGCAATGAAGACACGGAGCAATTGGCAGCTCAGGTTTTATTCGGAGCCGAAACCGCTTTCGGAAAGCTCCCTTTTGCTCTATCCGCAAACCTTCCTTATAAGGCCCATTTTGAATACCCTGCCATTAGAATGAGTAAAGCGGCACCTGAAGAGCTTGGTATTTCTTCAACTAAGCTAGTAGGGATCGATGCTATTGTAAACAATGCTATAAGAGAAAAAGCCATTCCGGGAGCTCAGGTGCTTGTGGCTAAAAATGGGAAGGTATTTTATAATAAAAGCTTTGGTTATCATACTTATGATAAAAAAACTCCAGTAAAAAACAGCGACCTCTATGATCTGGCCTCCATTACTAAAGTGGCTGCTACTACCCTGGCTGCGATGAAACTTTATGACGAAGAGGAATTTAAGTTAAATGATAAATTAGAAGAGCACTTAAGCGCAGCTAAAGGAAAGCGAGTGGGAAAGCTTAAAATCAGAGAACTGCTTACGCATACTTCAGGCTTGCAGCCCAATATGCCTATTGCCAAATATGTACTCACGAAAACTGATACTCCGCCATTTATAAACGACTACTTTGCTTCTCAGCCTATTTTGGATTATAATATCGAAATCAATCCAAACCTTTATTTCAACAAATTGCATTTGGATACAATAATGCAAAAGGTTTATGACCTGCGTTCCCGAAGAAAAGGTAGATATCGCTACAGCGATGTAAACATGATTTTGATCCAGAAAATGATCGAGGAAAAGACAGGTATGGGGCTGGATGAATACGTTTATGCTAACTTTTACTACCCGCTTGGAATCAAGCGCTTGCGATATAACCCCAGGAAAGAGAAGAATATTGAACTCAATGAACTCATTCCGACTCAGTTAGATAATCGCTGGAGAAAAAATCTTGTCCACGGCTTTGTCCATGATGAATCCGCGGCTCTACTTGGAGGCGTTGCCGGTAATGCTGGCTTATTTTCAAATGCCTCTGACCTGGCTGTATTACTACAAATGATTCTGAATGACGGAGCATACGGAGGCCGACAATATATTTCTTCGGAAACCATATCTATTTTTACTAAAGGTCCATATCGAAGCGACCGGGCTTATGGTTTTGAAAAACCCTGGAGCCAAACTCATAGTACGTATTCCTCTAAAGCATCGAAAAAGTCTTATGGGCATTCTGGTTTTACTGGTACTTGTATCTGGGTCGACCCTGAAGAGGAGCTCATTTATATCTTTCTTGCTAACCGCATACATCCGAATAGCAAAAACTGGAAAATGACCAAGAAACGTGTTCGACAGAGCATCCATAATGTAGTTTACGATGCGCTGGATTCCTTCGACCCTGATAAAACACCTAAGCCGTCCAATGAAAAAATTGCTGTTGAGCCGATTATTGAGGAAGGCGTTAAGGAAGTGCTGGTGAAGCAAGATATAGAAGAAATCATTGGGCGTTAGGAAAGAGCTTTGTGCTTTTAAACTTGTTCTGTAGCTGCTAATTTCGCGAAATTAGCAGCTACAGAAATCCAAGCCCCCCACCTTTTGTGGCAGCCTCTAATGCTATTATTTTCTAGCTTTTCTTCTCGCTGCTAAGAATTCCTTTTTCCGCTGTTGTTTTTCTTTATTCCATTCCTTCTTCTCTTCGTTTGACATAGGTCGATCGGTTTGAGGAAATGGATGATCGTCTACCTTGGTAAGAGGTACTTTAGTTAGGTTTTCAATTGCATTAATATAATCATTCTCTTCAGGTTCACTTATACTTATAGCGACCCCTTTTTCACCTGCTCTTCCGGATCGCCCTATTCTATGAACATAAGTTTCCGGGATATTCGGAACATCAAAATTAATTACGTATTTAAGTTTTGTTATATCTATTCCTCTGGCAGCGATATCGGTGGCTACTAAAATATTGGTTCTTTCCTCTTTAAAGTTATTTAAAGTTTTTTGCCTTCCATTTTGACTTTTGTTGCCATGAATCGAATCGGCGCTAAGGTCCATTTTTTTCAGTTTCCTGGAGAGTCTGTCTGCACCATGTTTAGTTCTTACAAAAACTAATACCTGCTCATTCATTTTATCTTTTAGGATATAATGAAGTAGATTAACTTTTTGCTGCCTATTCGTATAGTACACATATTGTTTAATCGCTTCCACTACTGATGACTTTCGGGCAACTTCTACCTTTTCCGGATTAATCAACATACTTTTCGATAAAGCAATAATACGATCGGGCATGGTTGCTGAGAAAAACAAGGTTTGTCTTTTCTCAGGGAGAATAGCCACCAGCTTTTTTATATCATGAATAAACCCCATATCCAGCATTCGATCTGCTTCATCAAGCACAAACATCTTTATTTCATCTAATGTAATGAATCCCTGGTTGATAAGATCTAGTAACCTTCCTGGTGTGGCAACCAAAATATGAACGCCATTTTTCAATGATTGCACCTGAGCCCCTTGTTTAACACCACCAAATATAACGGCATGTTTTAATTTAGTATACCTGTTATAATTTTCAATACTTTCATCTATTTGGATGGCCAACTCTCTGGTAGGAGTTAAAATCAAGGCCCTTAGGGTAGGATTTTTGCTTTTATTCCCATCTATTTGGTGGATCAATTGAATGATGGGCATTGCGAAGGCAGCCGTTTTTCCCGTTCCTGTTTGGGCTATTCCCAATACATCTTTTCTTTTTAAAACCTTTGGGATAGCTTCCTCTTGTATTTTAGTAGGAACCTCGTACCCTTGTTCATCTATGGCTTTTAAAATAGGATCTATCAATCCTAAATCTTTAAATTTCATCTATACAAATTTTTTAGTACACTCATCACCTAAACCCTATCAACGCCAAAAACTTGATAGAACAGAGAATGAAAATTTCTGCAAGGTAAGGATAATTTTTTGCTTGGAGATGGATACTTGGTTTGAGGGGGCAGGAAAACCCTTAAAAGCAGATATCCATCTACAGGCAAAAAATACTTATCGGGCATTAAGCACGATTTCAATGCGATTAGGATAATCGGTAATGATGCCATCCACGCCCATTATCAGTAGCGCTCTCATATCATTAATCTCATTCACTGTCCAGGGGATGACTTTCATACCCTTTGCTTGCCATTCGGCTACTTCCTTCTTTGAGAGCATTTTATGATAGCAACTATAGATATCAGGCTGAAAATCGAGTTCCGCCATTTTTTCTTTTCCTTTTTCACCTTCATCCACTAAAATAGCTGTGCTTACCTTCGGGTATTGACGGTTAAGCTCGTTCAAAATGCGCATATCAAATGACTGAATAGTCGTGCGCTCCAAGATGCGCAGACGCTCTAATTCTTCCAAAACGAGTTGAACGAAAATTTCTGGCTTAGGGGTAAATTCCCCATCCCATTCTGCTTTACTTTTTAGTTCGATATTGTAAAAAGGCTTTTCTTTTTTGGTACGCTCACAAAATCGTTCTACTACATTTACAACCTCAATGAGTTCCGGCTTGTAGGTTTTCCTGGTTTCCTGCTCAATAAATCGGCTATTGCCTTTACTTCCGCAATCAAAATCTTTTATCTCTTCTGCGGTGTAGTTGATGATTTTCAAATGACTGCCCTCTTCAAGCGGCTCTCCGTCCTGATTAAGACAAATTTCTGGGGAGAACCAAGGTTCATGAGAAAGAATAACTTTATTGTCTTTTGAAATTACAACATCCAACTCTAGCGTTTTAACGGGATATTCCAGGGCTTTTAAGAAGCCTTCGATAGAATTCTCGGGCATTAAGCCGCGAGCGCCGCGATGGCCTTGCCAGTCGAAGTTTTCCATGTCAGGTAGATTGGTTTTGGATGTGTTCGTTGACGTTTCTTGTTCGGTAGTGCCTGAACCTGTTTCAGATTTGGTGCAGCTTAGGAATGTGATAAATACAAATAGGATGATAAGTGATCGAGTCATGGTTTGTTGTGCTTAAAAATTTGGTTCTTTGACAGAAATTGTGGAAAATGGAACTTCCAAATGATACCCTTTCAACCACAAAGGCATTCAAGGGTTATCATTTTGAAGTTCCACACAATTTGTCAAAGAACAATAATTTAAAAATCCTAACTTTTTAGTGGGTTCTGAGATGACCCCGGAACTAGCGGTTAGCATTATTATAACCTGAAATATTTTTGCCTAAAATAATATTTCTTGTTCCTACCCAAAGCTCTCCCTCTTTCTTCAACGACAGTAGTCCGACTCCTCCTCTAGAAGCATCGGGATTTACATCTTGGTTAGAAAGCAAAGGGTCACCTTGAAAGAAAAAACTACTGAGCCAATAGTATTTACCATTGGGTTCGAGAATTATCGGATGAATGTGAGCAGGTTCCGCTCCGTTTGGATAGGGAGCAGGCTTCAAGGTGTAAAAAGTATATTGCCCGTTATCATCTGTTTTTACCCAGCCTCTAATATATCCATGATTATTTGCCCAACCTTCTCCATTTCCTTTTGGGGTGTAAAGCCCGTTTTGGTCGGTGTGATAAACATAGAGAACAACGTCTTCGGCCGGTGTTTTTCCGTCATTTTTGTAAACGATTCCTTGTACTTTAATTTGGAGTCCTGGTTCGTTGAAATCCGGCAGGGTATCTACTGTGTTCAAGGGTTTATCACCATATTCAAAAATAGCTTCGCAGCCTTCGCAAGGGCCACCTACAAGCTGGAAAGCAACTTCATTTTGGGACATCGTACAGGATGACAAAAGGGTCATCAATATTAGGGCTGAAAATATTTTCATCATTTATATATAATTTTAGTTCTTTGACAAATTGTGTGATCAAATTCGCCTCCTTCCAATTATTCCTTTTCAACTGAAGTTTCCCATCCATCATATTCTCCATTAAACTCTTCAGCCATATCCCTCAAAGCCGTAGTAACCGGAAAAATTGATTTGGCATCGACCTTGTCAATCCTCCATATTTGCAACTCGTATGGCAGCGCAGCATCTTCATTTTTGCCTGATGACTGAGCCACAAAGTTTTGCCTTTCCAACTCTCTTTTGCAAGCCTCCATATCACTTTCTGTAGAGAAATAAAGCCAATGGTCGACTCTTCTTGCTTTGGTTAAATCATCTCCTGCTTCTAGCAGATTCATTATAACGGATTGATCGGCCATTAAATTTGAGGTTTCTTCATCAGGGTATAGAAATTCTTTGTAATATTTCCACTGCTCATCTTCTTCAACAGTCACGGAATATTTATATTCAGGAAAATTATCGGTGATGTACTTTTCTACCTTCTCGTCTAAACCCTCAGGATTTTTCACATAAAAATACACCTGTCTTTCCCTATCATGCATAAATGAACCTGCGAAAACAGACTGGGTCTTTTTGCTTATCACTCCTTGTAAACGCTCACCGATACTCTGTATTCTCGACAGTGTTTGCTCCTCCGGGAAGCGATCACTTCTGGAAGTTTCATACTTGATACTTGTTATAAGCACGTGATTTAGTTTTTTTATCGGAGCAACTTCCACCAAGTCTGTACGGCAGGTGACGGAACCCGGTAAACCACCCTCGAAGATCGTGGTATACGTGTTCCAACTTTCTGATGTGGAATAGGACTCCTCTTCGGTTTCGATAGCGCAATGAATGTTCGAAAGTAAAAGTACCGCAGTGAGGTAAAGAATATTTTTCATTGTAGTATAGATTTATTTTGTTTTCAAAAGTAACTAAGTAGTTCACGGAAATAGACTTATTCTGTAGATGTTCGATGGACTTAAGTTGCCAAATTTTATTCTCTTTTGCAAGATTCGTTTTGAATAGTTAGCAACAATATTCTAGTGCATCTATGGTGCAAACGGAAAAGTCCGTGTATTTATCCGTTAATCCACTTCTTGAAATAATATTCCAATTGTTTATTTTTCCAGGTATCCAAAAACGATTTCGCCTCGTCACTGATAATTTGCTTTGAAGCGATTACAAAACCCGTTCGTTCCCATTGGCACATTGAGAATAGACGTCACTGGATACTGATGTGCAATTTGGGGAAGAACAGCAACGAAAGCGCCAGGGAAATTCCGCTCAGAATATGGAAGATGGATTGTTAATCCCAGTTAATTGTACGATCATTTTTTTGGTAGATAGACGGCCCGGCAAGTAGCTTTTTTTGGGTGTATGTTCAAAGGCCAAGTAAGGTTCCTTTTCTTTTGGGTGAAGCCAATCCAATAATGGAGAAGGCTCCATTGATTTAAACTGTGAAAAAGCAATGCAGGCAAGAAATTCTACATTTTACCTTTTTGATTATATTTTGTTATGAAAGGTTGCCCTGAACCCATTCATTCTCCTCTTATTTTTTTGCTCCTCGGCCAAAACAAAATTAAACATATAGCCACCAGCAATGGAGTTAAAAAAATGGACAAAAGAAGAATACCTATAAAACCAACATTCGATCTTTTCCCTGCCCATGCCACAAGCAGACAAAAAATGAAATAAATTACTATCAATACAATTTGCATGCTTTTAATTTTGATTCACCGATTTTTTTCTTGAATGAAAAAATGGAATGTTCCCTAATCTTCTCATTTATTGAACATCCTGAATTGATGTTAGCCCCTCTGTATCTCCCTTTATTGCCATAGTCGCCTGTCCGGGCCAACTATCCGGCACAGCTAAGCGAAAATTCTCTCCTGCTTTATCCAGAATTTCCTGAAGCTGTTGGAGCGCTAAGATCTCTGCATGAAGCGCTTTGTTCTGTTCTCTTATTTCTCTGTTGCTATCGGACGATTTATAAACTTTTCTTTCGGACTCCTGCTTTTTTCCCATTCCCGCCTTTGTTCTCAGGTCTGAGACCACCTTTTTGCCCTTTTCAAACTCTTTTTGAAAAAATTCCCTGGACATTACCGGATCAAAATCCAGTAATGTCCCCCCCTGAGAGAAATGCTGTGTAAATACTTTACCTAGTGCATAGGTGGTCGCAGCGCCTACAGCGGCCACAGAAGCCCCCCCGAAAAAACTTCCCAGTCCTGGAATGAACTTGAATAACCCGACTGCAGCTGCATCGCCAGCCAAAGCGGTGATCAATGATTTTACGATTTGTTCCTTAAATTCTATTTCATAAATCTTAGCAATATCGCGTATCATCAAAACCTGGACACCCAGGATACCCGCTGCATCGACAATCGGAATGGGAATTAAACCGATACCGGCGGCATACAGCGTCCGGCGCATAATAATCTTATTGGCCTTTTGTCGATGGTCGCTTTCGAATGATCTGTTTGACATAATGTTATCTGTTCTGTTTTTTATTTGTTTGAAGAATAGTCTACTGGCCACCTAAAATCACCGGCAGATCTCCGCTATCCGTTCCTATAATTACTACTTTGGCATTTGGAGAAGTCGACAATTCTTTGGTAGCTTCAATCCCCTTCCACTGAAGTATGTCAATTCCGGATGTATCCTGAAAATACCGGATGCCCCGGGCCTCTATGAGTTTGCGTTCTTCTTCTTTGAGTTCTTTTTCGATAATAAAGTCGTAGGCTAGCATTTCCTGTTCTTTTACCAGTTTATTTGCGATGGCTTGTTCTACCGTTTCGTCAATGACGATATTCCTAACAATTAAATCCAGAGTGGTTATTGGATAAACAGAATCCACCTGGTTTCTGACCTGTAGCAACATATCGTCCTGAATATCCTTTCGGCTTGTTGTGTACAGTGCGTCTATGCGATAACGGCTAATGACATCACGGGTCGCTGCAGTCACATGGGGAACAACAATCTTGTCCTCGTAATCCAATCCCAGATTTTTATGCATCATACCTAATGAATCGAAGTTGGGGCGATAGCGGTAAGAGATTTCCGCCTTCACCTGTAAACCGTCTTCGGTCAAAGCGTCTATGGAGTCTTGCCCGCTGATCACTCTGGTGTCGTAAATGTACATTTCATTCCAGGGAAGAACCAGGACAAGGCCTTCATCATAGTATTTGTCGGTAACGGTACCGCCTCTTATTGTCCGGAATAACACTCCCTTATGGCCCGCCGGAACTGTAATAAAGATATTGTCCCAGAAGTATATGATCAGCATGAGAAATACCATTATCCCGATCAGTATTTCCAGAAGACGAGATCGTTTAAACTGATCTTCTTCCTGTATGTCGGCCGTTTGGTTCATATTTTTTTGTTTGAATTACGCTCATTTCTATTCCTTACCTCAACACCATTTCCACTAATGATTTCACTTCTTCTTTTGAAAGTTCCCGCATCTGCCCATCGGCAAACTGGATTAGCCGGTCGGAAGCGCTCCAGTATTGCTGGTCGTGGGTAACTACCAAAATGGTTTTATTTCGCGCCCTTAATTCCTGAAGGATCTCAAAGTAAAATTTATCCCGGAATCCGGGATCCAAGTCGGCTGCCACTTCGTCAAAGACATAAATGGGTTTGTCCTCCAGCAAAACGGTTGTTAATGCCAACCGCTTTTTTTGACCGCTAGAAAGCTTGAGATTGGTAAAAGCTCCATTTTCAAAAGTTGTCTTTTCCTCGGGTAATCCCATATTCTCAAGCAAGGTTTTCACTTCCTCAGGATTGATTTCCCGCTCGACACCATATATTTTATCAAAAAGATGGTAGTCGCTGAAAATAATGGAAAACAGGTTTTGGTATTGTTGATAATTGTGTTGCGTAATTGATTTTCCTTTTTTACCTTCTTTGCCATCCAATTCAATATGGCCGGTATTGGGTTTGTACAGGCCGGTAAGCAATTTCAGGAAAGTGGACTTGCCGGAGCCGTTTCCCCCGGTCACAAATATCAATTCTCCTTTTCCAATGGTCAGATCAACCGGCCCAACCTGGAAACCGGTTCCGAACCCATTTTTTTTCGGATATTGGTAGCTCAAGCCTTTTAAGTCGATCTGGCTTTCAAAAGGAATGGCTTTGTAGGCCGCCGGGGAATATTGATCTATTTGTTGTTCGCGCACCTTTTTCAATTCCTCTTCTAATTGAGCTTCCAATTCGATAACACTGCGAGCCGAATTATTGGCATTGGCCAGCGCCGGAATGGTAAAAATAATTCCCTCCAAAGGACCTACCATAAATAACAATCCCGCAACTACCTTAATGATTACCTCCGAATGCTCAGCATGTAGCTTGGGCAACCCGAATAGAATTAGACCCATCAGGAGATAGATAAATATCTCTAAAAAAATGAGGGTAATGTTATAAGATTTGACTGTCTTTATGCGGAAATTGCTTGTATCTGTATTGACTTTATCATATTCCTTGAAGACCTCCTCATTTTTACGGCGGTTAATATTGATTTCATTGAAACCCTGTAAAATATGGTTCAATTTTTCAAAAAATTCTGTTTCTTTTATCGATACCTTTTGCCACATAGCCCGAAAATTCCTGGAATGGCTTATGTAATAAAGTAATCCGATACCCAAGCCAATCCCGATCAAGCCAAAAGACCAAATGGAAAGCGTGGCAATGTAAAACAGGGTAAAAATAATCATTAACGACTGCTGAGAACCATTGATAATGAGTGTAGAAGCATTAGAAATGGTCGTGGCGTCCTGTGAAATTCGTGCATAAACGGAAGGAGTGCCATATTTTTCTAACGTGGTCAGTTCTGTAAGCCGTACCTTATCAGCCAGACGGTAACGAATGCGCTTTACGATCAATTGCACAATTTCAGCGGATCTATCCAGAATATAGCGCTTGGAATAAAAAAACGTACCCAAACAGAGTGCGTACAAAATGAGATATTTCCAGTTCAATTCATTATTGGCGACCGTTTCTGCAGCGCTGTTTATTATTGAAATTAGAAATGCATTGGAAATGCCCGATATAGCCCCGAATACCATCACCCGGTTAGATGCCTTGGGCATGTGTTTTATCTCCTGTTGAAGTAACTGAAATAGTTCCAAATCTTAAACTAATGTGCAATTAATAAAATTCTCTTTGCAAAATTGGGGGAAAAAACAGCCGTTTCTTTGCACCGGTGTTGTTAAGAGTTGACTGGATGTTGCATTATGCAAAACCTCTGGCCAAAATCTAACTGTTCATCCATTCCCTTTCTTGTTGAAGTTTTAATAGCTGGACATACAATTCCCGGTTTTTTTGGATCAACTGTTCTATCTCATCCTCCTGGTAAAGGTTTGACCGGCCCTTTTCGCCATTACCGGAAGTGAGTTGGTTTCCATCTTTATAAATTGTCCGTATAATTTTTCTGATAATCTTCGCATTAACCTCTAGGTTTGGCGGTTCAAACAACACTCCATGATCCCCCTGTGCGGAATAAACAGTGAATTTACCGCTGGTATAAGGCGACCAGTCCCGTGTTATCGCCGGGCTGTCTTTCGCTTCATCTATTATTCCTGCTTCAAGCTGGTGGATGTTAGCCTGGGTAGCCTCCTCCATGGAAAGGTCATTTAAAAAATGATGATAGGTTGTTATCCTGCTTTCGGTTTGTTTGCGAATGATCTCATTTTGCAACAAAACCGATCGTAGTTTTCCCCAAACGCTTTCTTCACCGTGTGCAATAACATCATCTGCATATTCCTTAAAGTCAAAGTCTGCCTTTTCCAGGCGAACTACGGTATCGCCAAAGATCAGATCGCTCACGACCTCTCCTTTGCTTTCCATGAATCGGGCCATTTCGAAGGCCAGGCTTCCCCCGGCGGAATAGCCAAAGAATACATAGGGCCCTTCGGGTTGGTGCTTTTTGATCTGCTCATAGTAAAGCGCCAGGCGATTGTCAGTTTCCAGAAAATCGAAACAGTACCAGGTTGTTTCCGGAAATTGCGCAGCCAGTGCGTGATAAGAAACGGCCAGGCCAAAGAACAAGGGAAAGGCGAAAATGGTTTGGCCGGCGCCGGGGTGGTATATAATTCCTTGTTCATGATGATATTCCCGGTGCATGTTAATCTTATCCGCCAGGGCTGCCACATTCGGCGCCTTAAAAAGAAGGTTTAATGGAACCGAAACCCCAAGCTCTTTTGTGATTCTAGCACAAAGCTGAATGGCTCGAAGGCTATGGCCGCCCAGGTCAAAGAAATTGTCGTAAATGCCAATGCCACTTCTTTGTAACACCTCCTCCCAGATTTCTACCAGTGCTGATTCCGTACTATTGCGGGGAGCTACATACTGAGTGCCCGCCACCAAACCACTCATATCCGGCTCCGGCAAAGCCTTGCGATTCACCTTGCCGCTGGTGGTCAAAGGCATAGCCTCCAGCTCCACAAAGTAAGACGGGATCATGTAATGGGGCAAATGCTCAGATAAATATTGACGTAACGATTCTACATCGGGCAGGTCATGCTCCCCTTTCACCAGGTAGGCAAGCAGTTCCTTGCCTTGCTCCATATCCTTGCCCATCACCACGGCCGATTGTATGGCCGGATGCTGCAACAGCACCTGCTCAATCTCGCCGGCTTCAATGCGATAGCCCCGGATCTTCAATTGATGGTCCTTGCGACCCAGAAACTCAATGTTGCCGTCGGGTAGCCAGCGGGCCAGATCGCCGGTTTTGTATAAGCGTTCTCCTGGCTTAAAAGGATGTGGGATAAATTTTTCGGCTGTCAGTTCCGCATTGTTCAGGTAACCACGGGCCAGACCAATCCCTGAAACGCAGAGTTCTCCAACTAAACCAATGGCTTGTAATTCGTTGTTTGCATTTAAAATGTATAATTGAATATTTTCAACCGGCTTCCCAATTGGAACAGGTAGCGGTACTGATTCGGGAACCTCATAGGTACTGATACAAACCGAACATTCCGTAGGGCCGAATGCGTTAAAATAGCGTAGCTGCTTATTGTAATACTCCACATCTTTTGGTACGGGCTTCTCGCCAGCTGTAATCAATACCCGGACATTAGCCAAACCCTGTCGGTCCAGGCTTGCTAAAAACACCGGAGGAAGAGTCAATACACTGATTTGGTGTTTAACAATTAATTCCAGGAAAGAATGAGGATCTGTAATAACCTCTTTGGCAGCTAGCACCAGGGTGGCCCCTGAAAATAGCGCCATTTGAAGCTCAGAGACGGCGGCATCAAAAGTATAATTGGCGAATTGCAAAATCCGGTCATTGGAGGTAATGCCAAATTGATTAATTTGACTCATAGACATATTAACAGGCCCTCGGTGCTCCAGCATCGTTCCTTTGGGCTGCCCGGTAGAACCTGATGTGTATATGATATAAGCCAAGTGTTCAGAGCTTGTAATCCTCACGGGATTACCCGCCTTATTCGCCTTTATGCTTTCAACATTTAAAACAGGTAAAACAATTTCCTGTCTTTCTGTTGTTTCATAAGAAGCTGTATCTACCAGCAAAGCCCTTGCCCGGCTGTCTTTTAGCATGTATTTTATTCTTACCGATGGAAAATCCGGTGCTATCGGCAAATAAGCCGCACCTGACTTCATCACGCCCAATATGGCAATGATCATCCACTCGCTGCGTTCCAGTTGCAGGGCAATAATATCATCCGGCTCGATGGCATACGTTTCCCTCAAATAGCACCCAACCTGGTTAGCCTTTTCATTGAGCTCACGGTAGGTCAGTTCCCTGTCTTCAAACACAACAGCTATATTATCCGGTGTCTTTTCCACCTGCTCTTCAAACAGGTCTACGATGGTTTTGTCTTTGGGATAGTCGGCCTGGGTATTATTCCAGCTTTCCAACAAGTCAGTCTCCCGTCTGGTCAGCAGACTTGCCTGCTCAACCGGCAAATCTGCACTTGTCAGCACCTTCCTTAAGGCCTGACTAAGGTGTCCTGCCGCTAATTCCAAAAATTCGTTGGAGAACAATTCCCGGTTGCACTCTAACTCGAAGCTGATCCGGTCGGTAAAAGTACTTTCCTTAATGTTTAAGGTAACTACCTCCGCTCGATGGCCAGTATTTAAAATTTCTGAATGAAGGGGCTCTCCATCCAGCATCAGGGGATCAGACGATTCATACCGGATGACTGCCTGGTAAAGAGGTTGGTCAGCCGCATTGAGGAAGGGATGATGTTGATGAGATAAGGCCTCCTGGTAATTTCGGCAAACCTGTTCGTGAAGGCTTCTTATACTTTGCTCCTTTTCTAACTTAATTGCCAGCGGTAAAAGGCCGTTTTGGGAAGCAGGCAAACCAATTCCGATTTGGGTGGCATCTGTCACCTGGCTAAAAAATACAGCCAATGCGGTGGCCAGAAGCGTTTCCCGGCCGGTATTTGCCGCAAAGCCGTCCGGATTGTCCAAAAGTTGAAAAAGTTCGTCGGCTACTTCTACAGCATGCCGTTGAGTATGGGTTGTGTTCCCTTTTTTGGCTTTTCCATACCAGTGCAGTGCATCTGAAATGCCTTGTTCCTGCCAAAATTGAGCGCCGGCTTCATAGGCTCCGTTAACTAAATATTCTTTCCCCTTCTCCGAAGCGTCCTGATCTATGCAAAACGATGATACGGCCGGTGTGCCCCCCGAAATCAAATCCCGGTAAACCTCCCCCAACCGGTTGATCAACCATTGCAAATGCTCCTTACCGCCAATCATCTCATGCACCTTCAAATACCAAACCCAATGCCCCTTTTCCCCTTTGGCCAAAAGGCTGTTAAAGCACTTTCGACCGATATCCAGAGGGGATATGACAAAGCGGTCGTCCAGTATATCCAGGGACTGGGCCGATTCCCAAATCTCAGTGGTCGTTTCAAACCCTGGCAAAACCCGTCGTTGAGGGAAACCTCTTTCCTCCAGGTATATACTACGTAAAGGTTCACTTTCCCGGACTATTTTATCAAAAGCTTCACAAAATACACTGACCTGTACACCTGCCGGCAATTCAAAACGACGGCTGACCGTGCTTAGTTGATCTGCAGATCCCCATTGCAGCCGGTTAAACCATACCTGCCATTCCCGGGGACTCAGGTTGCTTTTCTGCAACCAACCCGGCTCTATGGTTTTGACAAAGCCGACATCCCAATACCTCAGGTGGCCGGCGATTGACCGGCTGCTTTTGTTGAGCTCACCCCCTGCAAATTCCTTTTTCCAGGACTCGGCGGCCCGGGCTTCTATCTTCTTGCGCTGATGAAACCGGGGGTCGCCCACCATGACCGAACCTGCAGCCTCATCCGTCATCCGCTTCTGTTTATCCTCATAGGGCTTGAGCATGGCCTCATGGAACGGGATTTTTAGAAAATCACACAATTCCCGCATGCTGACCTCCGGCGCCGTCACCAGGTCTTCAAAGCGAACGTGGATTCGGCGCTCTTGAGGTATATTTTGTAAAAAATCCAATGTGTTCTCATGACAGATCTGCCAGGTGTACTCCGCTAATTCCCGGGGAGAGTATCCCGTGATCGGACCGTAAAGGTCTTTATCCATCCGCAGAGATTCAATAGAGTGGATCGTACCGTACAGGTGGCGGGAAAGGTGGATGTATTGAGCGTTTTCAAAATATTGCTCCGCCCGTTCCAGGATCTTTGTGGACATGGCATAGTGCACGGACTTGTCAACCAATCTTCGGATGCCGCACCACTGTTGCAGCTCCGCATAGAAAGCGGAAGTACCTGTCTTTTGGTCTTCGTATTGTTGCAGCAGGCTCCGGGCTTCTTCTGCGCTGCAATCTTTCAGCGCCATTACGGCCCTGACCAGTCCATCCAACATATATTCCAGACGAACCGACAGACCTTCTTTCCTGTTCTTCAAATTCGTGAAGGACAGCAACTCCAGTTCGGGTGGAGCAAAGAGGTCGGGAGAGCCGGCCAGCATGACCCGCAAAAGCGTCGAACCGGAGCGGGCAGGACACAGTATAAATATTGGGGAGTCTTTTTGTTTGGGCAAGGAATCTGTAAAGCCGGATTCCAGGTCCCACGACAAACGATTGTCTATAAACTGGCGCAGTTTGGATGCTTTCTGCGAATTTGCATCAATTAATCGGATCATGAATTGTTGATTTTAACCGAATAAAAACTTTGTTTTCTAATAGGACTTTCACTACCCGAAAACTCCAAAAGTATAGAAACGGCCTACTTGAAAAAAAGACGACATTTTCAATACTCAAAAGTATTAGAAGAAAGATTGGCTATTTTGCACCGGTGTTGTTAAGAGTTGACTGGATGTTGCAATTCCACTACCATACCCGGAGGACAGAAAAAGTAATTGCACTCCTATTGCCGATCTTTGCCTGTGTGTTGTATTATGCTGTTTTCGGCTCCTTATGAATGGTTGAATATACTAAAGGCGATCTGTGTGCCAAATCATAAATGATAAAAATCCCATAGTTCAAACTTTGGCTATCTTCCATAGAGTTAGGAATGACAGAAACACACTTTGCGCCATTTTTTTCATGGTACCGAGCACCAAAATCCTTAGGCAAATTTGTGCCTTTTTTTCTTTCTAATAAATGTCGTTCTGCTTCTGATAAAGATGCTTTTTTCTCCTTTTATGCAGTTCGGGTAACCTGCCGTAACCAATAGCATATAATACCTTCCCTTTTTGCCTCCTCTTGGAGTCATAATCCTTCATTATTTTTTCTATCAGCGGTCCATTTGCATAAGCAAAACGTTGATAAGATAATGTCCCGGCAGGCTCGCCATTATGATGATGATGAGCAGGTATTTCCATGGAAATTGTTGCTGATAAGCTCCTCACTCATCCGTATGATAAATAAAAAAAGTACAGTAATTTTCCCCTCCCTAACCTTTCTTTTTTTCCAGTTCTTTTTTGCGTGCTTCCTGGCTTTTCCGAACACTCAACGGACGCATATCTGTCCACACTTCTTTGATGTATGCCAGACATTCGGACTTCGGACCTGTTTTGCCTGCTTCATGCCATCCAGCCGGAATCCCCCGGTCGGCGGGCCAAATGCTGTACTGCTCTTCGTGGTTCATGACTACGTGGTAAATCTGTTTTTCCTCATCTTGATTTTCCCAATTCATGGTAATTATTTTTTAGGTTAAAAAATGAAGTTAATTATAGTAGATTCCATTTGGTTTTACAGGCGCACGTGCGCCTGTAAAACCAAATGGAATAATGGTCAAGAAATAGCTTAGGTTATGGAAACGGCTGCTCCCAAGGGAGAGGACCAGTTTCCATAGACCTTTTGTGTTTGTTTTATTGACACCCTCCCTTTTTTTCCTTTCTCATACTTAAATATCAATAAGTGTAAATGACTTATCCCATCTTTTCTGGCTTGCTGCTTCATGTGATCTATTTTTTCTTCACTTTCGTGAAAAATATGCACAAAACGGTCTACAAAATCGTCGTAGCGGATGGGGTTTTGATCCAGGGTGATCTCTACGGCACCCTTTGTCAAATATTTTGAAGTAAGGTCAAGCAGCATGAAAGGTCGCTCCACATCTCCCGGAGCCATGGTTACCATCTGAAAAACCCCCTTCTCCATTAGGTGAGAATCAACATTTTGGAAAAGCGCTTCTACAAAATCGAGGCCGTAGATACCCGATGCGGAATTGTAATAATAGTCCATGCCCGGTGGAGTAGGTTCAAAGGGAGGATTGGAAATGATCAAGTCAAATTTTTCACCTTTTACCCGGGCAAAAATCTCCTCCGCATCGCCGTCGCGTATCTCCAGGCGGCTCTCCAGTCCATTGACCATGGCATTGAACCCTGTAAATACTTTAGCCCGGGGATTGATATCCAATCCGACGCCTTTCTTAGCTCCTTTAAGCAAGGTGAAGAGGCTAAGCACCCTGACCCAAGACCAATTTCAAGGAAGCTCCGGTTCTGTACTGTCTCCGGCTTCAGATGATCCATAAAAATGATCTGTTCAGGTTGAAGCGGAATGACCTGGTCTTTGCCCCTGTACTCAAAGGCATCAGTAACTATGGGGAGGCAGAACCCTTTCTTAGTTCTGTTTTCTGAAATAAGTCCCGGCAGATTCTGCCAGTTATTGACTGAAATAGCTTTAGAAAGGAAATATTGGCATTCACCCATTTGCTCAACGAAAAAAAGTGTTTGTTTAGGAACGTCTTTATTTACTCCACTGCTTCCGTTCTCCAAGAAATAACTAGTAATAATACTGGACTTATCAACCTGCTTATCCTTCTTGCCGATGATGTAATCGCCCATCACGAGGGCTGCCATATTGCTGCGCAAGAATGTGTTAACGGCATCCTGCGGAGTACAAACGATGGGTTCCTGAATATTAAAAGAGGTATTAGTAACAACAGGCACACCTGTGATCTTTTCAAAAGCTTCGATCAATTGGTAAAAAGCAGGCGACAGATCCTTATCCACGATTTGTACCCGGGCCGTATTGTCGTAGTGCACCACGCTGGGGATGAGGTGTTTTTTATCTTTTTTAACCTGAGCAGTTGCCAGCATATACAGATAAGGGGAATTATCCCGCTCTATCCATTGGTCCTCTATCTCAAACCATTCCTGAGCCTTTTCCTTTAGCACGGCTGGAGCCAAAGGGCGAAATGTTTCTCTAAGCTTTACATGTTCGTTAATCTTGTTCAGGGTATCGGAATTCCTGGGATCAGCTATAATACTTCGATGCCCAAGGGCGCGAGGCCCTACCTCCATGCCTTGTTGAAACCAGGCAATGATTCCTCCGTCAGCCACAATTTGGGCCGCCTCTGTAAAAATATCGGGACTCAACTGGTATTCTACCTCATCAATTTGTTCTAAAATAGAGCGATAATCCTCGTCCTCAAAAGCGACGGGTGAATACGGAGATATCAATTTGAATTTTCGCCTGGCTGAAGGAACAAATTCCCCGGCAATGCTCAAAGCCGCACCAAGGGCTGTTCCTGCATCATTTGATGCCGGAGGGATGTAGATCTCATCAAAAAGACCGGACTCCAGAATCTTTTGGTTGGCCACACAGTTTAGTGCTACACCACCTGATAAGCAAAGCCGGGTTTTACCCGTCATTTCTTTGGCTTTTTCGACCACCCGCATCATTACTTTCTCTGTAAAATCCTGTAAAGTGGCGGCCAAATCAAAATAAATCAGTGTGTTGTAATTCAGTTCTTTTATGGGTTGATTAGAAAAGGGCACGTTCAGTGCTTCATGCAATTTGTTCCTTCTTTCACTACGAAATTCCAGAATGCGGTCATCCATTCGGAAAAGATCATCCGTCAACCAGGCAATTTTACTAAATTCTTTCGCCAGTGTACGAGGCGATCCGTAGGCGCTGATGCCCATCGTTTTACCGGAATCATAGATAGTGAATCCGACAAATTCAGAAATTTTTTCCCAAAGGAAGCCCATGGAATTCGGATAATCCATGGTATACAACAATTTTTGCCGGTTGTCTACACAGTCGAAAATAGAAAGGGATTCATATTCTGAAACGCCATCCACAACCACACTTACGGCATCCGGGTATCCG
The DNA here is from genome assembly GCA_964537285.1 of uncultured Saprospiraceae bacterium. Taxonomy (GTDB): domain Bacteria; phylum Bacteroidota; class Bacteroidia; order Chitinophagales; family Saprospiraceae; genus CAZHZT01. The sequence goes on from CAZHZT010000021.1 coordinate 57,627, forward strand.
GATGCATAGTAGCTACTACCGGAATGACAAGCGTGGTGGTCGATAAAATGGAATTGTCCGGTGAAACCCAGAGCCCTGAGTTTATTCTCAATATTCAAGGTGATCTCATAAAACAATTGCTCACCTGCGGGCGTACAGAAATAATCCTTGGGTAACTCGTAAGGGTGCTTGTGCAACACATTCTCCCTTCTCCTTTTTTCCGGGTTTAAGCTGGTGCCGATGTGAGCAATATCCTTCATGCCGATTCCGGCATAGTCCAATACCCAGTTCAGGGCATTTACAGGCAATTCATCACTGTTGTCAAGGTTGGCAGGCTTAGCGTGTTTGATGCGATTGAAGCGTTCTTCTTCTACAAAGGCAATTAATTGTAAGTCCTCACGACCGACCCTTAGCAAGGCCACTGCAGATTCGTGGTATACACAATTGATTCCGAGAATATAAATAGGTTTGTAGTTTGAGTTATTCATAACAGCAAATTGGATATTCGTTGATTAATTATTTGTTTGGACTTTTCCTTCCTTTTACTCATGTGCGCTTGATCTTAGAAGTATGACTTCAACTCCCCTCTTCTTCGCACATCCAGGGTGGCGCAGTGAAACCCACCTATGAAAGGATAATAGTCTTCAAAGGCACAGGGAATAGGCTGGAAGCCCCAATCTTTCAGCGCCCGGATTAAAGGTTCCTGTCGTTCCTCCACCACGATTCTTTTTTCGTCAAGCATTAAGGTGTTGATGCTGATCCAATTGCTCATCAAACGCGGACGGGTTTGGTAGGGAACCGGGTCGGGTGCGATCAAAATATCCCAGGTTTTAAAGATTTCCGGTAATTTTTTAACATCTGTAAAGGTCGGATTCACGAGTAATTTACCCGGAGCCAGAGCAGCCAGGGTCGTATCGATATGAGACGGCTTTGGGTCCAGGCTTTGAATAAGATGGATTTTATAATCCGGCCCGATATGGCGTTGAAGCCAATCCACACCGGCCTGGTTGGTTACATGACTCAGTTGGCCGATAATATCCTTGCCGCATCGAATGAAATCGGCCGCATCGAAAACAGGTTCGTAGTTGGTCAATACATAGGGCGTTGTAGAATCCGGTGAGGTAAAATCCGGATTGTAAAGATCATCCGTCAGCATGGGTTTGGGAGCGGCAACCACGTGGGCTCCCTGGCTGATGTATTCTTTTAGCAAAGGGCGGTAGGCCCGGATCTCAAAAAACCGTGACCGGGAACACATGGGTGCTTCGATGATCTCATCGCCAATAACAATCAACAGATCACGTGGATTGGCCGCGCAAAATCCGCCAACCGTTTTCCAACCCGGAGTGGAGTACTCCTGCTCGTACACAGCTTCTTCTATACGGCGAACTTTTACTCCTTCCGCCTCCAGGATATGAACAAAGCGGTCCAAAGCCTGAGTAGCTTTTCTGATATATTCTTCGGGATACGGTTGTTTCAGTTTGAAATAGGTTTCTATCTCTGCCAATTCGGCTTCACTGTAAACCAATTTGTCAATCGGGTCCCAAAAGGAAAAGAAAGCATTTTTGGGTGTTCCGACAATCACTTCTTCCAGCAGGTCCCATTCTGTATGGGAACTAACCGGGCTTGCTTTTTCAATTTTTTTCCCTCAGAAGTGGATTGAGCGATTGATGAAGTATTTTGCATAAGGAGTATTTTTGATAGAAATTTAATTAAATACACGTTGTTAGAATGCCACTTGATACCTTAGCATCAATTGCCGGCGCAGAGCAACCTTACGGCCAAATTCCCCGGAAAACCCACCCAGAGCATTTTTATCTGTTATCCGGACCAAGACATCGTAATCGTAGAAAAGCTCAAAGAAGTATGACAAACTCAATCCTTTGACTATATTCAGGTCAAGACTGTTTTTCCAATACACGTCAATTCGCTCGGGGTGGTCCAGGTAATTGGAAAAAAGATTTAATCTGGAAGAAAGGCCGAGTCGACCCTTGAAGTATCTGTCGTTATAAATGGCCAGCAAGCGAGAGCCGAACTGATTGAAACTGTTTTTGAATACCGGTTGTCCATTTTCGATTTCCACCCGGTTGCCGTGAACGGCAGTTTGTGAAAAAACCACCATACAAATATATTCAAAACGATTTTATCG
>CAZHZT010000022.1:0-50535 GCA_964537285.1 uncultured Saprospiraceae bacterium
ATATAGCAATTTTTGGGGAATGTTTTTGACATTGGGGTGTTTTTTCACAATCTGAACGGTTGTCGGCAACGGGTTCGTTTTCTCCCTTTGAATCAATGGTTATCTTTGAGGCTTCGACGCCTTTTGACAATAGCAACTCTTGAATGTATTTTGCCCGAGCCAAACCGAGTTTCAGGTTAGACGCATCATTTCCTACCGAATCGGTATGCCCGGTAATGTGAAATATTTCCTCGGTTTGTTGAACCTGGCGGGCTAAATTTTCAAAATAGGCATCTATTTCAGGTTCCAGGTCTTTGACTGCAGCACTGAATGGAAATTGAATAATTATTCGACCGTCCAATTCCGTAATTTTCATCTTCTCCTCGTCGGTATATTCCAAATATTGGAAAACAATGCCTTCAAATGGCTCCTCCCGGACCCCTTCATATTCAGGGGTTTGTTGGAATGAAAGCAGGATTTTATCGGGAGCCAGGACCTCCGATATCAGCTTTTTAACCTCTTCGGCCCTTGCCATACCCAAATTTGAGGCTCCTTCTTCTATGGGTTCTTTTTCGAAATACAGGCCCACTAATTCAAGAATGTGCCCTTCCGGGAGGTGCTTAATGAGGGAATCCCGGAAGGGCTTAAAAGCAGGGCGTATCTCAGCATCCGGTTCTCCCCAATTAAATACCAGGGGCCTGTCGTCCACAACCTCCGGTTCAGGAGGGATACAGACTTGTTTGATGCCGCAGGTGTACCACCGCCAGCAAACAAATCCCCAGATCAGGTATAGGCCAATAGAAGCCAGTAATTTGAGTTGCATAATTTACCTAAATTTTATTGGCGTCGAATAATTTCAATTTCAGCTCCCAACATAGCGTCAGGTTTTACCGGCTTTTCCAAATAGGTAGTAGAAATCCAGCTCCCGGGCACGCCGTGCTGTTCTAAAGCCTCCTGAATGAGCCTGGCTCTCTTTTTTCCTGCCTGCCGGTTAATCGCCATCCCTCCGTTCTGATCTGCTTGTCCGGATACCCGGATCTTCGCCCGCGGGTAGTTTTGTAAAAGGTTGGCAATGCGGATGAGTTGTTCCAGGCCTTCTTCTTTTAATTCTGTTCCCCCTTCCTCAAACTGTATTTCAGTCAGGGGAAAGGTCTTCGGAAAAACTGTATCGATTACGCTTAAATAATCTGCCATGAGGGCCTCGGTAGTTCCCGTTGTAAAATTCAAATCTGCAGCTGTGGGGCCGGCTTTGGGAACGGCCATCGTATCCGCTTGGGTTTGACTGGCGGGAATGGGATCTTGTTCTTTCCCGGCAACCGAATCAACCGATAAATTCGCTTCTTGTGAAGGATTCGGAGTTGATTCAGGGTCGGAAACGTCAGATAGTAAATTCAATCCGATATTTTGAAGGCCATGCTCACCAAAGAGTTTATCTTTGATCGAGTTGAAATATCCCACCCGAAATAACCAAAACACGGTCACGAACAGCAAAACGATCAAAAGCAGGGCTCCTAACCACCGGAACCGGCGGCGGTGCTTCTTCTCTTTCAAGGCAGCCAGTGCGTATTTTCGGTCTTTCTTACTTTGTGCCAGTTGATTCTGTAGTGTTGTAATGGTAGCCCTCAATTCGTCATTTGTCCTTTTCAAGTCGTTCACAGAGGCTACCACTCGGGAATGTGTTTCTTTAAAGCTTGCGTCTTGTTCGTTCAATTCTTCTACAGAGGCTTTGCCCTCCTCATACAGGTGTTGGAAAAATTCCTTGGATTTCACCGGATCGAAATTTAATAAAGTTTCCCCCTGGGAAAAATGATGCGCGAAAATCCTTCCCAAGGCATAGGTAGTGGCTGCAGCGCTAGCGGCAAGTACACCACCCCCGATAAGAGTACCGGGGCCGGGAACGAGTTTTACTGCTCCGATAACAGGTCCCAGGCTGCCTACTAATGCCCCCACCAACGATTTGGCTATATGTTTTTTGAACGGAACCTCATAGAGCCTGGCCAGATCGCGAATCATCCAAAGCTGTATGCTGAGAATACCGGCGGCGTCCAGCAACGGAAACGGGATGAAGCCGGCGCCGGCGGTAAGCAAAGTCCGGAACCTGATTATTCGATATGCCTTTTTTTTCTGTACTACGGTTTCATCAAGTGAAGCCATGATTATCCTTTTACTTATCTCCTTTCAAGGCCTCGATCTCTTCTTTGAGTTGAGCAACCGCATCGTGAAGATCCCTGTTCGTTTGAATTAAATCCACCTTCTCTGCTTCTGCCTGCTTCTTCTTCTTACTGGAAAACAGGTTGCCGAAAATGCCTTTCTTTTCCTTTTCCACTCCTTGCTCCACGTCTGTGACATCGGATACGAACATTCTGCCCGCTTCAAATTCCTTTTCAAAATATTCACGGGACTTAACCGGGTCAAAATCCAGTAGAGTTCCACCCTGATCGAAATGCTGAGTAAATACCTTGCCCAAGGCATAAGTAGCCGCTGCTGCTGTTGCCGAAGTTGTTAAACTTCCCAGTATGGTGCCCAGGCCGGGAATGGCTTTCATGATGCCTGCTGCACCTATAGAGCCGATCAGCGAACCGATAATTGACTTGACAAGGTTCTCTTTGAATTCTACATTGTAGAGTTTTGAAATAGACTGGATCATGGTCAATTGGATGCCCAATAAGATGGCCGCATCCACAACCGGAAAGGGCAATAATCCTGCTCCCGCTGCATACAGCGTTTTCCTTTTTGTAATCCGGTCGGCTTCTTTTTTGAGCTCCTCGGTTGGCTTTAAGACCGGTTCCAGCGATTGGTTTTGCTCTTTTACTTCCATGTTGAATACAATTTTTATTGATTGTGAAATAAAACGTAACTCTTTCTTATTTGGTGATTAATTCTTTCGATGACCGATGTCAAAACTGTTTCTCACTTTAGCTCATTTATTATCAGATGAACAACATCTTTAGGCGTATGAAATGTCGTACTGACATTTTCCAGAAGTGGGATTTTTTGGCCGAACTTGTGGTGAAGCAGTTGTTCCAAAAACAACAGGTAGCCCAGGATCTTAAAATCTGCCTGTAGAGTTTCCAGGGGTTTCTCCCAGGAAAATTTATCCGGTGGAATATTGAACTTGTCAAGTAATATGGCTTCCACGGCAGTTGCCACTTCTTCATAAGTCATAATCTTGAATCAATTGACAGAAATAAATGATATGCTGCAAACCTATGGGTAAGGACAGGTAGAGGTTTTCACCTGTGTTGTAAATGTTTGAACGGGTGTTGTATTCCAGGAATCACAGGTTAATTTTGGAAGGTGCTCTTCCAAAATGCTTTTTGAACGATCTTGAAAAATGACTAACGGAAGAAAAACCAGTTTTGTAGGAAATTTCAGAAATATTTAGTTCCCCTTCCTGAATGAATTCCATGGCTTTTTCCAACCGGACCAATTTGATGAATTCGGTGATGGAATGACCGGTCAACGCTTTGAGCTTTCGGTGTAGATGAGAGCGGCTCAAGGCAACGTGCTTGCCGATAAGATCACCATTGAGGTTGGATTCATCAATATGTTCCAGTATATATTCGCGAAGATTCATAATAAATTCATCTTCTTGCCGGTAAGTATCGTTGGTTACTGATTGCAAGCCTTCTTTATAGCGCAGTTGCAATAAATGACGAATTTCAATTAGTTTTTGAATGCGTATTGACAACTCTTGTGGGCTGAAAGGCTTGGTCAAATAGGCATCAGCCCCGCGTTGAAATCCTTTCAGACGGCTTTCCAGAGAAGTCTTCGCAGTCAACAGGATCAAGGGGATATGGGAAGTACTGATATTTTCCCGGATGGCCTGCGTAACCTCAAAACCATCTTTTTTGGGCATCATGATATCTGAAATAATTAAGTCGGGGATCAGGATTTGTGCTTTTTGAATTCCTTCTTCACCATTGCTTGCCTCTGAGATGTTGTATTGGGAATCGCCAATACAATAACGGATGTATTCCCGCATTTCTTCATTGTCTTCAATGATCAATAAATCCAGTTTTTCCTGACTGTCCGGCGTAATGACTTTGGCAGTTGGGCTGAGGGTTCCTTCTACCGTTTCCGGAATGGGCAAAATTTCTATTGGAAAAGTTTCAAGCGCAGATTTCGCCTTTTTGGTCTTTAGAACAGGCAGGTGGATTTCAAAAGTAGTTCCCTTATTCACTTCACTGTAAACTCTTATCTCGCCCCCCTGCAATTCCACCAGTTCCTTAACCATGGACAACCCGATACCCGCTCCGCCCTGCAAACGAGTAGTAGAACTATCCACTTGGTAAAAGCGATTGAAGATCTGGCCAAGTTGGCTTCTTTCGATCCCCAACCCCGAATCTTTTACGTCCAATCGAATGAATTCATTTTGTTCCTTTCTACTTCTTTCCAAAATTAATTGGATGGCTTGTCCATCGGGAGTATACTTAATAGCATTAGAAAGCAGGTTATAAATAACCTTGTCCCACTTGTCTTTATCGAAATAAGTTTCCCAGCCATCGTGATCAGCAATGAAACTCAGTCGTTGATTTTTCTTTTGGGTCAATGGCCGAAAACGATCCACTAATTCACGCGTGTAAGCAATTATATCTCCTCGGGTCACCTCAATATTCATTTTTCCACCTTCAATTTTGGAAAGATCGAGTAACTGGTTGATTAACTGTAGGAGATGTTGGGCATTTTTTAATATCCCAGACATTCTTCTTCGGAGAATTTTTGGTGGAGGCTGTTCAGTAATGATTTGCTCCGAAGGGCCGATTATCAAAGTAAGCGGTGTACGTAGTTCATGGGTAATGTTAGAAAAAAATCTGGTTTTGGCCTTGTCTAATTCCTTAAGCGCTTCGGCCTGGGCCGATATGGTTTTATTAACTTCCTCGATCCGGCGACTTCGTTCCTCCACCTGGTGAGTTCGTTTTTTCACCTCCTTTTCGAGCCGGTCGCGGTCTTTTCGAAGCTGATTTGTTCGCCAAAATACAGCGAATATTGTTAGTCCTATGATGAAAGTAAACAGGGTTAAAAAAAACCACCATCGCAAATAAAACGGTTTTATTACATGGATGTCGAGAGATAGTTCCTGTTCTGACCATCCGCGGCTGTTATTTTGTCCTTGTATTTTTAGCTTGTATTTGCCATAAGGCAAATTGGTTATTCGAACAAAATTCTCCTTGATGTAATTCCAGGTATTGCTATATCCTTCTATTTTATAAGCATAGGTATGCCGTTGTGGAGCGTCAAAGTCCAACAAAGTGAAATGAAGTTCAAAAAAATTATCGCCAGGCCGAATGATTATGGTTCCCGATTCTTGAAGAAGTTGGGCCTTATTTGTTATCTTTTTTTCACCTTTTTCCATTAAATAGAATCCGGTAAATTCCAACGGCACCTTTTCTGCTTTGTCGGATATTAACGCTTTCGGGTGAAAAGCTATTAATCCGCCTAATCCGCCAAAGTAAAGCGTGCCGTCTTTTGCCTGGAAATGACTTGTATGATTAAACTCGTTATGGGGTAATCCGTCTTCTACAAAAAAGGTCCGTACCCTGGATGTCTTTTTATCCATCCACATCAATCCTTTGTCGCTTGGTATCCAGAGTTTTCCAAAATCGTCTTCGTAAATGGCGTAAGTATAGTTGTTTGACAAACCATCTTCAGTTGTAAGTTGTTGGTGAACTCCCTTTGTATCTCCTTTCAGGAAGTTGGTGGGCGGTGTCCACCGGATTATTCCACCGCCTCTGGTAGCCAACCAAAAAAAACCATCTTTATCTTCATGAATATGCCGGATGTAATTAAATGGTAAATCGCCGTTCAACTTGTGAAAATGCCTAATAACTCCATCCGTTAACTTTAACAAAAAGATACCATTATTTGTAGCCAGCCAAAATCCAAAACGGTTCTTATGAATAAAATTGACCTCGCTATTCTCCAGCAAACTGTCTTTGCGATTATTTGACTTGTAACCGTCAAATGGCAGGACTTTTTTCTTTTCTAAATCCAGATAAGCCACTCCCTTATTGAGCCCGATTAAAAACCTATCCGGATTATCGGTTTTTACTGAAGTATGAACGAGGAATTTGTCGGGGTTAAAAGAAATGTATTCACGTGCTTCATTAGTTCTCAAGTCGATTTGAAAGCCCAAATTTCTCAATTCATATGTTCCCGCCCAAAGATTACTGTCTGAATATAATAATGCATAAGCAAAACCGACATTGGATATTTTTTTATTTTCATTGGTAAGTGGATCCCGTTGGAATAAATAAGTATTTAAGAAGTAAATATTTCCATTCTCATCTTCCGTAATGCTTCTGCAGTCTGAGCTTATTCCTTCTTTTCTGTGAACTAATTGAAAAGGATTAGTTTTCAACTCAACTTTAAGAACTCCCGTTGGAGAAGTTAACCAAAAATGATCCTCATCTTCAAAATAACTGAAAAAACTAGTGAATGAGCCTTCTTCAACTAAAGATTGGTAATTGTAAAGCCATTTTCCTTGTTGGTCGAAAGCATGTAGTTGGTTGCCAATTTTTACAAACCAATACCCTTTCTGATTAAGGTGTACAAACTGCGTTGTTTGTTGTAAATTTATTGGTTGATCGTTGTGAATAAGCTGAAAAGGACTTAGAGTACCGTTTTCCAGTTTGCGCCAAAAAGACAGCTGCCCATTTCCAGGATTTTCTGTCAAAAGCCAAATAGTTTGATCTAGGCCAGGCCAAACTCCGAAGACTTGACCAGGCAATTCCATCTTCTCAAGAATATTTCCTGAAGCATCAATAGAAATAAGATTATCTTCCCAGCCTAACCAAATGTTCTCTTTCTTGTCGATCGTAATACATTGGAAAATGCCCCCTCTTGCTGAAAAATCTTTTTGAAACGACCGTGGGTATAAAGAAATAATTCCCCTTTGTTGGTGTGAATCCATAGGCGGTTTTGGGGATCAAGGATTTTCGGCAGGCAGATCTCATTGACATGGAAAGGAGTATTATCTGCAAACAATGTTTGGAATGAAATGGCCTGTCCTGTTTTTGGATCGAATATATCTAAAGCTTCAACAGGATAGGTTCTTGGGTAATTGTTCAAGTCAACTCTGTAAAAAAGCCATAGTCTTCCCTGTTCATCTTCCCTGATGTGCCCGATTTTACCATTTAAATACAAGTTGTTCTTTTCCTGGGTAAATAATTTAAAGTTGTACCCATCATATCGATTCAAACCATAAGCGGTACCCATCCAGATAAAGCCTCGCTTGTCCTTATAAATAGATGTGGTCATTAGATTGGCAATGCCATCGTCAGAGGTTATGTGTTGGGCGTCAAAGAGGTATTGCTGAGCGGAGGCAGATATGCTCAGTAGGTAGAGAATGAGAAATAATAATGTATACTTATAATTCAAAGGTCTTCTACAGTATTTTTTCTGCAAAAATAATAACTTTTTTGCCAAGTTAGACTAAGTACTCTGGAACATAAGTTAATGAATATTTAAGCTTTTTAACAGAAGAACTCTCTTTGAAGAAGGCATCAAAACCCAAAGACTAAAAGCCGGATGGGATCACAAGTATAGTCAAAAAGTCCCGAAGGTTTAAAAGCGATTCCCCTCAAATAATTCCCCTCAATCCTTTGGGAAAAGCATTTAAATAGTAATTTTGTTTGGAAAAAAAACAAACAACATTAATGAACAATAAGATCGTAAAGGCCGTCCTCCCCCATTTAGCAGCTATCGTACTGTTTTTGATTGTCAATTTCGCCTACTTTGCCCCTCAGTTCCAGGGGCAAAAAGTAGAACAAGGCGATAAGATCTCGAATATCGCGATGAAAGGAGAGCTCCTGGAGTTTCAGGAGAAAACAGGAAAAACTTATTACTGGAACAACAGTATGTTCAGCGGAATGCCGTGGGGAATGCTTACTTACGGAACGGAATACAACTATACTAGCATATTTGAAAAAATCAGTTTCCTAGGACTGGGCCGCCCAGCCAATATTTTCCTGAAAGGGATGATTTTTTGCTATTTGGTACTGGTTTTACTAGGCGTAAATCCTTGGTTGAGCATTGCCGGTGCTATTGCCTTTGCCTTTGGAGCCAATAATTTTGTGTTGTACGAAGCCGGGCACAATACCAAGCTTTCTGTAATCATGACGCTGCCTCTTCTGGTCGGTGGATTTCTACTAAGTTTCCGGAAACGATATTTATTAGGAGGTTTACTCGTTGCTTTAGGTACCGCCATTGCCATTTATGATACGCACATTCAGATGGTTTACTATACTTTCTTGGCTTTGGCCGTATTAGGAGTAGCGATGCTGGTTGATGCAATTATGAAAAAAGAATTCCTACACTTCGGCAAAGCAACCGGATTTTTGCTGGTAGGCTTGTTACTTGGAGTTGGCGCCAATGTTGCTCAACTCTATTCTTCTCAAAATTTTTCCAAGGATACCATGCGTGGGGAACCTATTCTTGCTTCTGCCAATAAGACGCAAGCACCAAAGAGCAGTAGTGAAGTAGAAGGTCTCGAATGGGAATACGCCATGAACTGGAGTAACGGCTGGATTGATGTCTTTAGCTTACTTATTGCCAGAGCTGCCGGTGGTTCCTCTGCTGAAGAAGTGAGCAGTAGCAGCCAATCAGCTCAATTACTACGTCAAAGCGGAATTCCTCAGGGATCGGATGGAACTTTCCAGGGCCCTATGTACTGGGGGCCATTGCCTTTCACCAGCGGTCCTTACTACGTTGGCACCTTAATCTTGTTCTTTTTTGTACTTAGCTTGTTTTTATTGGACGGTCCGTTAAGATGGGGATTCCTGGCTTCATTTATATTCTTATGTTTACTATCTCTTGGAGATAATGCTTCATGGTTTAACAGGCCCCTATTCGATTATTTCCCACTGTTCAATAAATTCCGCTCCCCTAACTCTGTCATGAGTATTATGAGTAGTATATTGATCATTCCTGGCTTCATGGCCTTGAATAAAGTTTTTGAAGAGAGAGATGAAGAAACGCTTATGCGTCCGGTGTTAATTACGGGAGGCATTCTGGGAGCCATTTGCTTATTTTTCGCCCTTTTAGGAGGCTCGTTCTTTAGCTTTACCGGCCCTGCGGACATGGACGGGCAAGGTGGTTTCCGCTATTCACAACAAGTGATGGATATATTTATCGCCGATAGAAAGTCATTATTGAGCTCAGATGCTTTTAGAGCTTTGGGTATGGTTTTCATGGCTACCGCATTGCTTTGGGCATGGCTAAAAGGCCGATTAAACAATAAATGGATAATCATTGCTGCCCTGGGCATTGTAATGGTAATTGATCTTTGGAGCGTTGGGAAACGCTATCTGGACCAGGATAATTTCATAACAGCTCAAGAATATGAAAGTAAATTCGCTGCCAGACCAATTGATCAGCAAATCAAACAAAGAGAACCAAAAGGGAGAGCCTACTACCGGGTTTTTGACCTTTCTATCAATACGTTTAATTCTTCCAGCACATCCTATCATCACAATACCATTGGCGGTTATAATGCTGCCAAACTACAACGCTACCAGGATTTGATCGATTATCACATTTCAAAAGGTAATCAGCAGGTATTGAATATGCTCAATACTAAGTATGTGATCTCAAGGGAAAGGCAACTCCAGGTAAATGATCAGGCACTGGGAAATGCATGGTTCGCAAGTAATATTATAGAAGTGGGCACTCCCAATGAAGAAATTGAAGCCTTGTCACAAAATTTTAATGCTGCAAGCGATGCCGTCATTTTGAAAAAAGATTTCCAGAATGTTCTGGATGGCTTCACACCTGGTGATGGCAGCGGAAGCATCGAATTGTCGAGTTATGAACCCAACAAACTGGTCTATTCTGTAAATACCTCCCAGGATCAGCTCGCTGTCTTTTCCGAAGTATGGTATGGCCCCGATAAAGGCTGGAAAGCTACCATCGACGGTCAACCTGCCGAAATTATCCGGGCAAATTACCTTTTACGTGCATTGAAAGTTCCTGCGGGCGCTCAAAAAATTGAGTTTACCTTTACACCTAAAATTCTGACGGGAGGTGTTGCTATTACTTCTATTTCATCAATACTTATTGTGCTGGCTACACTAGCAGGTATTTACTTCTTTGGAAAAGATTGGGTACAACAAGTAATGACAGCCCCTGAACCTGCACCTACTCCAAAGCCAGCCCGGGAAAAACCTGTTGCTAAAAAAGCGACTCCAAGTTCAAGAACACGCAAAACAACTCCCGGCAAGAAAAAGAAAAAGCGATAAATCATGCCTGAAAAGCGGCCCAATTTTATAGGTTTGGGGGTAGCCAAAGCGGGAACTACCTCCTTATACCACTATCTGCAACAACACCCGGAAGTTTACCTGAGCCCAATAAAGGAAACCAACTATTTTATCAGCGATTTCATTCAATCTCATCAGCTGAGAAAGGATTTGCTCAGATCCACGAAAGTAGATATGCAGGCTTATTTAGCAGCTCCTACCCTGGCTCCTTTCCATAGCGCATCTACAGTACTGACCCAGGAGCACTATCTGGCTTTGTTCCGCGAAGTAAATGAGCAAAAAGCGATTGGAGAAGTTTGCACTTCTTACTTTTTAGTTCCTTCATCTCTGGATAAGATCAAGGCTGAATTTCCGGATGTTAAACTATTTGCAATCCTGAGAAACCCTATCGAACGCGCGTTTTCGGGATATGTCATGAATTTGCGCGAAGGCAAGACGGATCAGGAGAACCAACTTCTTGCCTTTAAAAATGACTACGAACGCCCCGATAAAGGCTGGGGTATTAATTTCAATTATATCGATGGCGGTCTTTACGCTCCGACACTCCAAAAACTGTACGAATTATTCCCTGCCAAAAACATTAAAATCTTTTTATATGATGATTATAAAAAGAATAGCTCAGAAGTGATTCGATCTTTATACACTTTCCTTAACGTTGACCCGGATTTTAAAGCCGATACGTCCCAAAACTACAACGTTGGAGGTCTGCCACGCTTTAAAAAGCTTAACCAATGGATGGTCAAGACAGGCTTACGGGAAATGATTCGCCGCTTATTTCCCCAAAGTGTGAAAAACCAACTCTTAAAAATTATGTACTCCAGCAAGCACCAATTGTCACTGCAGGATGATGCCCGTAAATATCTGAAGGAAGTGTTTAAAGATGATATTAAAGCAACTGGTCAGATTCTAAACAGAGATTTAAGCCCCTGGATTCATTAGACTTGTTCTGGAAAAGAAACTTTCTTTAGGGAGAGCCACGCGGCTGCGTGCCTCTCCCTAAAAATAACTGACAGCGACAAAATGAAATACACGCTTAATCAGCTGCAGAAAAAGTCCAATGATTCCATCTGCATTTCCAAATTCGATAGAACTTGCAAATCAGGCTCTACCCACTCTGCTCTTGATTTTACTGAAAATAAAAGTCTGTGTGAATAGTACTTTAATGGCAACTTCACTGCCGCGAAGGGGCTTTTTAAAAAAACAGAATAGGGTATTTCTTCAGTATATTTCCCTTTTTTAAGTAAGTACGAATAACATGAATCCAAAACAAAGTTAAGGTTTCGTGATATCCAGAATGGGCAGTATTAGCAGTTCCAACAGTCAATCGTGGTCAATCCAGGCCCATCCTCAAAAATCGTGGTCAAGCAGCGCCCCATATCGTTCCGCCAATTTCCGCCGGGAAAACTGGGTAATCTTCTGCGCCTGTACGCCAAGCTTTTTCTGCTTAAATTCCTCAAAGGCGCCCTTCAAATAAGCCTTCAAACCTTCGACATCTTCATAATTTGCCGTTACCCCTGCCTGGGTTTCCTCCATAATTCGCTTGGCATCGCAAAAATCCGGGCAAATGCAGATGATGGGCCGTTTAGCACCAAGATATTCATACAACTTCCCCGGAAGTACCCCAGCCACATTAGGCGTATTATTTATGGGAAGCAAAAGTAACTGAGCACTTTGTAACCATTGCACCACCTGGCTATGCGGAACGAAATCGCGTTTATCCAGATAGTCTTCTAAGCCAAATTCATTAATGGAATGCAAAACAGAAAAATCAACCTGTCCAACTAATACAATTTTCAAATACTTCTTTATTTCAGGAACTTCCTCCGTGAGTGCTTCAAGCGCTTTCCAAAGTACCGGCACATTCCGGTCTTTATTCATAGAGCCCGCATGAAAAATAGAAAAGGACTCATCAAGATCTATATTTTCTGAATTGGAAAAATCTGCTTCGTCATAACCATTCGTGATGATCTCAATATCATTGCGCCTACTTAAGCGTTCAAAGTCTTTTCCCCAGCTCCAGCTCACGGTGACAATTTTATCGGCTTTTTTCAATACTTTTTTTTCTAGTCTTTTATGTTTCCGATCTGCCCAATTTGTCAAATTCAATTGATCATAGAAATCAATCTGGGTCCAGGGGTCCCTGAAGTCAGCAACCCACTTAATATTAGGATACCGCTTCTTCACTTTTTCAGCAATCAAATGCGTCGTATGAGGAGGCCCGGTGGATACCATGGCCTTTACAGGGTGCTCTTTTAAGTAATTGATCAAGGCCCTGGAAGCAGGATTTATCCAGAAACAACGCGCATCAGGAATAAAGAAATTCCCTCTTATGAACACAGATAACTTTTGCGAAAAAGAGGCTTTCTTATTTTCATTAATAAACCCTGAATAAACACGCTCCCTTTTTTTGCGTCCAGTAAATTTTTTATAAAGCTCATAGGGCTCCCATATAGGAGCTTTAATGACTTCTAAATCATCAGGTAGTTCCTTCTGCAGACTATTATCAATTACCGGATAATGGGCATCTTCTGCAGTGAAGATAACTGGTTCCCAACCAGCTTCTCTCAGATATTTTGAATGCTTCAGCCAACGTTGCACACCGCCTCCGCCAGCCGGAGGCCAATAATAAGTAATGATTAATAGTCGCTTCATTGTTCACTTAATTTCAAAAGTAGAAAAGTGATTTACTTTTTAGGTTCCGGAGTATTTAGAGTCAAAGATACTTATATTTGACCATCTTTACGTTCTTTGACAAATTGTGTGGAACTTCAAAATGATAAGCCTTGAATGCCCTTGTGGCTGAAAGGCTTATCATTTTGAAGTTCCATTTTCCACAATTTATGTCAAAGTACTCATCTTTATTGATTTATAAAACCAGGCTTAGTCTATGACACCCAAAAAAGTACTACTCATTATCGGTACACGCCCCAACTTCATCAAGATCACTCAATTTCATAAAGCGTTTGAGAAACACGGTGATTATTTTGATTATAAATTGATCCACACTGGCCAGCATTACGACAAAAACATGTCGGAAGTGTTTTTTGAACAACTACAATTAAAAGAACCTGACCTTTACTTAAATGTAAAAGGCCTCAGTCCCAGCCATCAAATTGGAAAAATTATCATTGAACTGGGGAATTTCATTCAAGACTGGCAACCGGACATCGTCATTGTCGTTGGTGACGTTAATTCCACTCTTGCCGGAGCCATTGCTGCCAACAAAAATAAAATTCGCCTCGCACACCTGGAAAGTGGGTTACGCAGCCATGACCGAGCCATGCCAGAAGAAATTAATCGTATTCTTACCGACCAGATCACGAATGAGTTTTTTATAACGGAGCAGAGTGGATTGGATAATCTTAAACAAGAACTTACAAGGGAAGCAGGGCTTCACTTTGTAGGTAATACCATGATTGACACACTAGTAGCTTTTGATGAACAAATACAGGCTTCTCCCATTCTGGATTCACTTGATCTGGAACCGGAGAGTTTTGCCTTAATGACGATGCACCGCCCCAGAAATGTAGATACTGCCGAGAGCCTAGAGAAAATGCTTCAGATAATCGAGCGCATTACAACTTTTAAGAAACTGGTCTTCCCGATACACCCTCGTACCAAGAACAACTTGTTGAAGTTTAACCTTTTTGAAAGGCTTGAGTCCAACAATGACGTCATACTGACCCCTCCAATGGATTATCTTGCTTTTCAAAAATTAATTGCGACCAGCGCTTTTGTTTTGACTGATAGTGGCGGTATTCAGGAGGAAACTACTTTCCGTCAGGTACCTTGCTTAACATTGCGCCCTAATACAGAACGACCTTCTACTATCGAGCTAGGAACAAATGAGTTGGTTCCATTTGATGTAAATATTCTTACAGAAAAGATTGGCCAAATTCAAAATGGCACTTTTAAGAAGGGGCAAATTCCTCCGTTTTGGGATGGGAAAGCTACAGAAAGGATCGTTACAACTTTGAAAGAGATACTATAGGAATATACTGCTGAGGTCAAAAAAATGGGGCAGCCCCATTTTTTTTGACCTCAGCAGTATATTAGAAACAATAATCACCTGACTGAATCAAAACATCAGCTATGCTTCTTCTTGTCTTTTTCACATTAGGAGAAGCGTATTTCGTAAAACGCTTAAGTCCCATCTGGAAAGTACGAAGCAGATCTCCTTCAGCAAAAGAAACAAGAGCATCGCTCGCATTTTTAGCTATTCGAGCATTTGCATCGGCAAAGAAGGTAAATAACATTGCCTCATAAATTTCCTGACCCACCGGCTTGTCGGTCAGTTCTTTCATTTTTTCAATACGCAATAACATAGATTCTGCCAGGAATGCATCAATGACTATATCAGCGATATTCATGAGCACCTCCTGTTCTTCTTTAAGATCAAGATCGCCATCCATCTGCATTTTAGCAGCGGCTCCGGCAACCATTAGAATGAGCTTTTTAAAGTTTTTGAGCGCTTTTTTCTCTTTGCCATAAGCGCCTTCTGTGCTTTCCATTGAAGGCATAGAAGCCAACTCTTTTTGAACTTCCCAGGCAGGGCCTACGATATCCAGTTTACCTTTTAGGGCACGACGGAATAGCATATCAACGATAAGCATCCGGTTTATTTCATTCGTTCCTTCAAAAATTCGATTGATACGAGCATCTCGATAAGCTCTTGCAGCAATAGCTTCTTCGGAATACCCCATACCACCAAAGATCTGAACAGTTTCATCAACAACATAATCAAGGCCTTCAGAGCCTGCAACCTTTAATATAGAACATTCAATAGCATATTCTTCCGCCGCCTGAAGCTTAGCCTCACCGAAGGAAAGCCCCTCAGTCATTAGTTCAGTTTTCTTTTCCTGAAGGAAATTGGAAACGCGATATACGGCACTCTCGACAGCGAAAACCCGAATGGCCTGCTCTGCTAATTTATGCTTGATAGCTCCAAAACCCGAAATTGCCTGACCGAATTGATGTCTTTCATTGGCATATCTTATTGCTTCTTTAATACTTCCTTTACTTGCCCCCATCGTTAAAACACCAAGCTTGAAACGGCCGATATTCAATGCATTAAAAGCAATTAAATGACCTTTCCCGATTTCACCCAAGATGTTTTCAGCAGGAACTTCAACATTTTCAAAGAAAACCTGACGCGTAGAAGAACCTTTGATTCCCAGTTTTTTCTCTTCAGCTCCCAGGGTTAAGCCTTTAGCTCCTTTTTCAACAATAAAACCAGTGAATTTATCGCCTCCAATCTGAGCAAAAACAATAAATAAATCAGCGAAACCAGCGTTAGTAATCCACATTTTCTGCCCATTCAAGATGTAGTGCTCACCATCCTCTGAAAGATCTGCGCGAGTTTTGGCAGCAAGCGCATCAGACCCCGAGCCTGGTTCTGTCAGGCAATAGCTGGCTTTGAGCTCGCCATTAATTAAGCCGGGCAAGTATTTTTGCTTTTGTTCGTCCGTACCAAAGTACAATATTGGCAACATACCGATTCCTGTATGAGCTGCAAAGGAAACAGACCATGAGCCGGAAGGACCAAGGACGTTACTGATCAATGTATTTGTATTCATATCGAGCTCCATACCACCATATTCCTGAGGCATGTGTGCTCCCAACAAACCAAGCTCAGCCGCTTTGGTCAAGATTTGAGCAGCAATATCATCTTCTAATTTCTCAATATGCTCCCGTTTAGGATCAATTTCTTTTTGAAGGAATTCCTCCGTCATTGCCTTAATCATTAAGGCTTCTTCATCAAATTGTTCAGGGATGAAAGTAGATTCGTAGTCGGCGTCTTTTACAATGAATTCGCCTCCTTTGAGTAAAAGGTGATTTATGGTTGCTGTTGCCATAGCTTTTAGAATATTTTAGATTCCAAACAAATTTAGCGAAAATTCGCTAGAAAGTCAAGACTAAACGCAACTTATCTTGCGGAAAATTACGGCACCACCAAAATAAAGCAAAGAAAACACCATTTACGCAAGAGCTCATCCATAAAATGAGGAAAGGGTTAGCGAAATTTCGCTAACCCTTTCCTCATTTTAGGAGTGCTTGTTCTTATTATTTTCCATCTTCCATTGAAGGTGGCTTTAACTCAAAGCCCATTTGCATCATCATAGATAATTCATTTACTTCTTTTATTCCATTTTAACCAACTGTCGGGTAGTAGCCCACCCATCTTCTGTCTTTACCTTTAACCAGTAAACGCCAGCAGGCAGTGCTTCAAAGCCATTAAGCTCCTGCAAATGAATCCCGGATGAGGCAGAAAATGGCACTTGACGAAATTGCTTACCCAAAGAATTGTATAATTCAATTTGACCATTAACATTTTCGCCAGCGTTCAATTGAACTTGCAGCCTATTTGTAAACGGATTAGGGAAGACCGATGCTTCGTGAACTGAAGTGCTATTCGCTAAGTTAAAGGAAGAAACAGCACAAGCAGTGGAAAACTCCATTATATCACTAAAAACACTTTGATCACTCAAACACAGAGTTTTGATCTGAACTTCATATTTCCGGCAAAACTCCAGGTCGGTAAGCACTTCTTTATTGTCGGTGCTAACCACCTCCGTCCAATCATTGGTTCCGGATTCTCGATAACGGACTACAAAGCCAATTCCTTCTACACTCTCCCCTTCCCAACCAATAGTGGCGCCATTTGTATTTACGGCCAGGGTATCAAGATTAGTAGGTGTTAAGCAGGGAAAGAAAGGAGGAAGAATATTGACGCAATAATCTTCTACTTCTCCGGAGAAAAAGATTCCACAAGGATCTGGTAAAAACCCAAAACTGAGGATGACACGCATTTTTGTAGCTCCCCATATTGCATCTGAAGGAACAACAAAAGAGCTACTCACAGTTGTATTGAACTGCTGCTCTTCCATTATTTTTTCATTTGGGTCATCGAAATCACCATCGTGGTTGAAATCGATCCATGCCTGAAAGTTCTCAAGATATTCAAAACCACTGAAGCCCGGTGTAACACTGATTGTATAGCCACTATCGATGGTTACATCCGGGATATTATTCTGAAAAACGGCGTACCCTCCATCATTTCCACTTACATTATCAATACTTCCCAATTCAACCGATTCGATCCATTCGAGATCTGAGAAGATACTACTGGCATCTGGCTCGCAGTAATCACCTTCAAAACAAGCTCCACATCCACCTGTCGTAAAGAAAAAGCTTGTGGAAAAATCCGAAAGTGAACCATCACAAACGGTTTGAATTTGAAACTCATAATCTGTGCAATCTGACAGGTCTGAGAAGTTAAGAAAATTTTGATTGGCGGAAAGTTCCTCCCAATTTGTAGTTCCTACTTCTCTGATACGAACATTGTACCCCAAGGCTGCCAAAATAGGATTCCAATTAACCAAGGCTGACGTATTCGAAATATTGACAAATGAAATATCAAAAGGGGGCAAGCAACAGCCATCCGTCTTAAAAACAAAAGCATCAGAGAACTCAGTTGTAGAGTCGGTGCAGGCAGCCAAAACTCTGAATTCATAGTCCGTGCAAGCTGTTAAACCTTCCAAAACCAATGGGTTCGGAGCGTCACTTACGGCATTCCATAAGCCTGCTCCCAAAGGCCGCCATTCCAAAGTAAAACTATTAGCACCAGGAGAGAACCAAGTGAGCGTTGCTTCAACATCCGAAATTTCATTTACGGCAAGGAAGTCAGGCTCAATACATGCACCACACTCATTTAAAGCAGCTAGAATAGAATTATTAACATTTAGACGCCCCCCAGAGGAAACTTCGTCTGCCAGGTTAGGAATAAGGTCAACGCCATTCAGGATGAAATTCTTGGCCAGCATTGCTGCAGCAGATGGATTGGATTTCGACAGATCGACAAAGTCATTGCAAGGAACGGAGTAGAGCAGTGCCACTGCCCCGGCAACTAAGGGGGCAGCAAAAGAAGTTCCACTGGTAGAGCCATAACCACCGAATACCTGTGTGGTATAAACATTATCTCCGGGAGCCGCCAGATCGATGGTATTCGCTCCAAAAGCTGAAAAATTGCGCTGATCATTAAAATCCGTAGCTGTAACGGGAATCAGGTATTCTGAACTACAAGAAGAAGGCAAATCCCCCTGTTGATCCACATCGTAATTGAGGTTAGAAGTAGCTCCTATGTTAAGCACTCCGTAATGCCCCAGGGTATCGTAGAAAGCACACCATAGAGGAACATCATCCGGATCACCAAAATCTACCCCCCAAGATGCATTTGTAGCCACTACAAAAGCTCCTTTCGCGCCATCGGTCTCATTGTACAGTTTCCGCATAACCAGTGGATAATCGTAAGCTTTAAGCACTTCCGATTCCTGGGTATTAAAATCGTTTTTTACGATCATCATCTTGACATTCCAGTTCACCCCGGTCACTCCCAGGTCATTATTTCCAATAGCTCCGATCATGCCACAAACCTGAGTGCCATGGAAACCGTCAAAGAAGCCATTCCCTATATTATCATCCTCAGTAAAAATGTTCCACCCCTGGAAATCATCGATATATCCGTTATCATCATCATCTATACCATTACCAGGGATTTCATTATTATTTACCCATAGGTTATCAACAATGTCCGGATGCGCAATATCAATCCCGTCGTCCAATACCGCTACTACAATTTCATCCCCTACAACTGTTTGTCCTCCTGTGGTAATATCCCATGCTTCTGTAGCGTCAATATCCGCATCGTCGGTTCCACCGAATTGGCCGGTATTCAGGAAATGCCATTGTTGAGGAAAGTCAGTATCATTAGGTTCGTTTCTAAGAGAAACCAGATGATTAAACTGGGCTTCGTTAACCAGTGGGTGACTTTTGAAATATTCAAGGAGACGCACTTCATTTACTGCCTTGGCGTCAAAAGTGAACAAGTAAATATTCACCAGAGGAGAAATAACTTCTTTCATTTTCAGGTTAGTTGAGTTTCCCTGAAATCGAATCGTTTCCTTCACAATGGTCTCTATGTGCTCAGCTTTACACTGAACCAGCATTTCTCCCTGAACATGGTCCACTCCTTGCCCCCACCCTAATGAAGATATCAGCATAAAAGAAATGAACAGATAAAGCTTCGACAAATTCAAGTCAGTCTTCATAACTAAATAAAAGTATTTTTTTTCACAAGCAATAGGTCAACGAAATACAGCTTTCATTCCATCTTAAGGAAAGGGCATTACTATAGGCTTTATTCTGAAATAGTATTATGAATAGCAGCTGAAATAATAGACCGGATCCAAAAGAGAATTTAAACAAATCGTAAATACAAATTTAGCTTCTTTTCGGCAAGAAAGCATCATGCTCCCTGGTGATTTGCTTATTATGTAGGTAATTTGTCAGAAAATCTTTCAAACTTATCTATTAAGCGACAAAAAATGGTTTTCTATCTCTACAGAATATGGATTGAAGAGAGCTCCATTCCATTCACCAAAAAGATTGACAGGGTTTCCACCACTAATAACAAAGAGCGATTCACCCTGCTTTTGATTATCTGAAACTTCCATTACGAGAGCACTTTCATCTAGCAGTACGACTTTACCCTCCAGAACAACAGGCTTAACCCCAGTTAGAATAACAGGCAGGTCTTTAAGAAGGGGATTCCGCTTTAGAGCCTGTGTAAACGCTTCAGAAACGTTCGGGAAAGAAGACATCCCGGTTAAATTATTTACAAAACCAGTTGCTTTCTCTTCCGGTAATAAAAAAGCACGGCGAGGAGCACAACCTTCATATGGAAGCAATCGCCCTTCGTATACACGGCCTACCTTTAAGTTATCAGGAAGGAGCTGGGAGCCAAAAGCAAAATCAAGCTGAAAGAAGAACTCCTTAAGCGTGCGGCTATACCACCAGGTCTTTAGATATTTCAATTGATCATCTGCTCCGGAAAACTGGCCGACGAGCTCCCAATGACCAGAAATAGCCTTGCTTTCATCCAGGTCACTTTTTCTCGCAGTCAATCCGGCACCGGCGTATAACTCGGCAATGACAGAAGGATCTAATGAATCTCTTTTATTAAACATTTTCACCATCATGTAGAGCTCGGCAAGTTCTTCAAGAAATGCATCAGCCCATTCTTCATATTGGGAAAAAAAGAAAGGCATTTTCTTCAATCTGGAAGCAATCGGCCTTAGTTGAGCATCAACCAGCCGGGCTGCACGTTCTTCCCAAAACGCTAGTGGCCGATTTGGGGCGCTGCCGATTCCTTCCTGTATAATATCGAGAAGAAGTTGTTCTAAATCGCGCATCCCGGCTTCCATATTCAGAAGCCGTTGACTTGGAACGGGCTTCTTTTGCGATTCAGAGCTCATATAGAAATATTTAGGAAAGCTCGTTCTTTGACAAATTGTGTGGAACTTCAAAATGATACCCCTTGAATGCCCTTGTAGCTGAAAGGGTTATCATTTTAAAGTTCCATTTTTTCACAATTTAAGTAGTTCACGGAATTAAACTGTATAAACTATCGATGCCCTTGGCAGGAAGGTTTTTGAGTTGGAGATCGACACTTTTTTGGGATTTTTCTTCGAAAAATCCCAAAAAAGTGTCGATCTCCAAACGAAAAATGCTTCTACAGCGGGCAAAGGTTATTTATATAGTCTATTTCCGCGAACTACTTATGTCAAAGAACTATAAAGCTTAATGCAAGTTGCGGTTCATAAAAACGAGGTTAAATCGTCGGTAATTTGTTTCAAAACGTCACCTATCGGCTCCGTTTTTCACAAATTCCTCCTTATTCATCGCAACTTGGGTTAATTATCATCATTAATAATGCCCAGTATGGACATGGCTTTCTCGGAAGCTGTTTGCTCGGCACTTTTCTTATTGAAATCGTCTGCAGTAGCTAATTTTTTACCATTTACCAGGACAGCCACTTTGAAGCGATCTCGTTTTTCGTATTTGTATTTAGCGAGCATTTTGTACGCCACATTCTGGCCATTTTTTTGGCACCACTCAAGCAATTGGCTTTTGTAGTTATCATCATAGGTTTCTAACTCGTGAACGTCTACATATTCCCTTAAAATCTTTCTGACAACAAAGCGGCTGGTTTTTATATACCCTCTTTCCAGGTAAACAGCTCCGACAAGAGCTTCAAGGGCGTTGCCAAGCATTGATCTGCTCAAGCGCGTATTATTATATTCGGAGAGGAACTCATCGAGCCCCATTTTATCTCCGATCTTGTTTAAGGATTTCCGCTTAACGATTTTTGAGCGCATTTTAGTCAGAAAGCCTTCATCACTATTGGGATATTTTTTGAAGAGATATTCAGCGACGATTGTTCCCAGCACAGCATCTCCCAAATACTCCAGGCGTTCATTACTCTGGATGGCGTAAAGTTTTTCGGAAGAGGTAGATTTGTGGTAGAAAGCCAGCTTGAACAAAGAGATATTGCAAGGAATAAAGCCAATCATTGAGCTCAGTCTTTGCACGAAGGGCTTTTCCTTTGACAAGAAATAGTTATAGAACTTTCTAATAAATCGCAAGGCTGTTAAATCATATTTTTTTAAAAATCACAGACGAATTATGTCCTCCGAAACCGAAAGTATTACTGATGAATGCGCGTACGTTTTTCTGCTGAGCTTCGTTAAACGTAAAGTTAAGCCTGGGGTCCAAGTCTGGATCATCGGTGAAGTGATTGATCGTAGGAGGAACAAATTGGTGCTCCATAGCTAATATACCGGCAATGGCCTCGATGGCTCCTGCGGCTCCAAGGAGGTGCCCTGTCATGGATTTTGTAGAGCTAATATTCAGGGAATACGCATGCTCTCCAAAGACTTGTTGTATAGCTTTAACTTCTGCAATATCGCCCAGCGGAGTAGAAGTTCCATGAACATTAACATAATCTATATCATCCGGATTCATTCTTGCTTCCTTCATAGCCATTTTCATAACGTTTCTAGCGCCCAATCCTTCAGGATGAGGTGCTGTGATATGATGCGCATCTGCGGTAGCACCTGAACCCACGATTTCTGCGTAAATTTTAGCGCCTCTATTCTTTGCATGTTCATATTCTTCAAGGATAATGGCTCCGGCCCCTTCACCGAGAACGAACCCATCTCTGTCCAGGTCAAAAGGCCTGGAAGCTGTAGCAAAGTCATCATTTCGGGTGGAAAGGGCTTTCATCGCGTTGAAACCGCCTATTCCAGCCTTTGTAACAGAAGCTTCTGAACCTCCTGCAATGATTACATCGGCTTTCCCCAGGCGAATATAATCAAAGGAGCTACCCAATGCATGGGAAGAAGAAGCACATGCAGAAACAATAGCATAATTGATCCCCCGGAAGCCGTATTTAATGGAAATAAGGCCAGCTGCGATATCCGCGATCATTTTAGGGATCATAAAAGGATTGTAACGAGGCGTGCCGTTTCCGGCGGCAAATTCTTCAATTTCTTTTTCAAGAGTAGAAAGGCCTCCAATTCCTGAAGAATAAATGATGCCGCAACTGTCCAAGTCCAGGGAATCAGAATCCAAGCCTGCATTTTGGAAGGCCTCTTCTGTAGCTATCATAGCAAACTGAGCGAAGAGGTCCATGCGCTTGGCCTCCCTGCGATCAAGGAAATCATTGACTTTAAAGTCATCGACTTCACAGGCGAACTGTGTTTTGAAGTTAGAGGCATCGAAACGAGTGATCATATTTGCTCCACTGATTCCGTTCCGCAACCCCTCCAGATAGGATGGAATATCTTTTCCGATTGGCGTTAAGGCGCCTAAACCCGTTACTACAACCCTTCTCATAAAATAATCGTTATGACCTATTAAAATACACCGAAAAATCCATTAAACTGCGATATCGAAAAGATGGCGGAAAGCTGAATATGCAAAAACGTTTCAGCCCACTACAAACTTCCATAGTATTAGAAATGCACTTCTATAAACAATTGGTTTAGAGGTGCATTACTAAAAAACTAATTTAAACTTAGAAAAACAAAAAAATGAAAGCAATTTGACAGGTCAACTGCAAATTTGATATTACTCTGTTGAATTGCTTGTCAAATAATCAATTGCCTGACCTACAGTTTGAATGCTTTCTGCTTCTTCATCTGGAATGGAAACACTGAATTCCTTTTCAAATTCCATAATGAGTTCTACAGTATCCAGGGAATCAGCCCCAAGATCACTGGTAAAGTTCGCCTCAGGCGTTACTTCTGAGTCATCAACACCCAATTTGTCGATGATAATTTTGACAACTCGTTCTTTTATTTTGCTCATAAGCAGAATCTTTGTTATTGATTAATAGCGATGCAAAATAAAGTATAAGTACTTTGATAACCAAAGTTTTTTTTAAAAATTTTGATGGAAATCGACCTAAATTATTAAAAATCAAAAAATTGCAACTTTAA
The DNA here is from genome assembly GCA_964537285.1 of uncultured Saprospiraceae bacterium. Classification (GTDB taxonomy): domain Bacteria; phylum Bacteroidota; class Bacteroidia; order Chitinophagales; family Saprospiraceae; genus CAZHZT01. The sequence continues at coordinate 23,576 of CAZHZT010000022.1, forward strand.
CTTATAAAAAATAAAGCTATTGAGCAGCGAGCTTTTAACAGTGAACCCTCCATTTTTTTGGAATTACTCATTGAAATCGAACCTTTTTATTATCGACAACGAGATAAAATCGACGCTAAGTAACAGTCAAATATATGCTTACCTTATCTCAGCGATTCTCGCTTTGAAAAATAAACGCGCCTACGGCGCGAAATTCTTTTGAGAGGGAGGCCAAAAGGGCTATTTTGCTTCGCAAAATAGCCCTTTTGGCCTCCCTAAAAAGAAAATTTCGCCGCGAAGCGGCGTACCTTATCTTAGGTTTGTTAACCTATAATTAAATATGCTTACATTTCGGCAAAAAACCATCTTATTTCTTTAAAAAATTTCCTTCTTATTGTCTGTACTTCTTAAGAAAGTTACATTTGCAGTAAAATAAAAAATCCTGACATGGAACACCTATTTGAAAAAAACACCAAAATTGTGGCTACTGTAGGGCCTGCGTCCAATTCTTACGAAAAACTATTTAAGCTGGCCCAGTCCGGAGTTAATGTTTTCAGGCTAAACTTTTCCCACGGCACTCATGACGATCACCTCGAGGTCATCAATAATATCATCCTAATTAACGATAAATATCCCTACCACCTTGGAATACTTGCAGATCTCCAGGGCCCTAAACTCAGAGTTGGTGAAATCAAAGACAATGCCTTGCCCTTAAAAGCCGGGGATGTTATTACCTTTACCAATAAACAGTGCGTAGGTACAATGGAAAGTATCTACATGAGCTATACTCAATTTGCCGCTGATGTAAACGTAGGAGAAAGGGTACTTGTAGATGACGGAAAGCTCGTTTTTGAAGTGATAGAAACAAATAAACTCGATACGGTTAAGCTTAAAGTGCTCTTCGGTGGCGTCCTTTCTTCTCGTAAAGGGGTAAATTTACCCGAAACTAAAATATCTCTTCCTTCTCTTACCGAAAAGGATCTTGTTGACCTCGAATTCATGCTTACTCAGCCCATCAACTGGATTGCATTGTCATTTGTGCGCGAAGCAAAGGACATCATTGACCTTAAAGAAAGGATTGAGGCCGCTGATCACCCTGCAAAAGTGATTGCCAAAATCGAAAAACCTGAAGCAGTAGATAATATTGATGCTATTATCAAAGCATCTAATGGTGTAATGGTAGCCAGAGGAGACCTTGGCGTGGAGGTTCCCATGGAAAGATTACCCATAATTCAAAAAGAAATTATTGAGCGCTGCATTCAAAGAGCCCGCCCTGTCATTGTTGCAACTCAAATGATGGACAGTATGATCACCAACCCCAGCCCTACCAGAGCTGAAATTACAGATGTAGCTAATGCCGTACTCGATGGTACTGACGCCGTTATGCTCAGCGGCGAGACATCTGTAGGAAAGCATCCTGTGGTAGTAGTTGAAGCCATGAAAAAAATCATCAAAGAAGCTGAAAAAAGATTCTCCTTCGCAGGCCGACGCCCTGTCCCTTCTCCAAAATCCAGAACTTTCCTGTCGGATGTAGTTTGCTTCAACGCTGCTAAGGCAGCAGTGGAACTAAATGCAGTTGGGATCATCGGAATGACGAGCTCGGGTTACACCGCTTTTAAGGTATCCAGCTACAGGCCTTCTTCTCACGTCTTCATTTTCTCTGACCGCTTGCACATGCTTTCGGCCATAAGTCTTGTCTGGGGTGTAAGACCATATTACTACGATAAATTCACCACCACAGATGAAACCATAAACGATGTAACTGAAATCTTAAAAAATGCCGGAAGAATACAACAAGGAGACGTGGTGGTTAATACCGGTAGCATGCCTCTTCACCGCAGGCACCGTACCAACATGCTCAAAGTAACCGTAGTAGAATAATTATGTTAAAAATAAAAGTCATTAATCGAGGTAACAACCCTTTACCTACCTACGAAACGCCAGGTAGCGCAGGAATGGATCTGCGAGCAGACCTGGCCAGCAAGATCAATATTGCTCCGTTGGAAAGAGTGCTCATTCCAACAGGTTTATTCATTGAATTAGCTCCGGGTTACGAGGCTCAAATAAGGCCAAGAAGTGGGCTCGCCTATAAAAAAGGCTTATCGGTTCCCAATTCCCCTGGCACCATCGACAGTGATTACCGGGGAGAAATAAAAGTTATTCTCATAAATTTGTCTCCTGATTCGCAAACGATAGAACCGGGAGAACGCATTGCTCAGATGGTCATCAGTACTTATACTCAAATTGAATGGTCGCAAGTTAATGAGTTAGATGAAACTTCCAGAGGAGCAGGCGGATTTGGCAGTACAGGGCAATCATGATTTGAAGGCCAACGCAACCAATTTGATTCAATCTTTCAAATTAAACGGATTACCTGAATACATGAGTCATCCTGAACTTTCGGAATGACTCATTTTTCAGAATTCCTAATAAAATTGTATAATTATCATGAAAATAATTGTTCCAATGGCAGGACGAGGATCCAGGCTCCGTCCTCATACTCTTACCGTTCCTAAACCCCTCGTCCCTGTTGCTGGCAAACCTATTGTGCAACGGCTTGTGGAAGGTTTAGCTGCCTCTTTCGACGGAGAAATCGACGAAGTAGCCTTTGTTATCGGTGACTTTGGAGAAGGGGTTAAAACACAGCTTAGTGCTATCGCAGAAAATATCGGAGCAAAGGCATCTATCTACACCCAGGACCAGCCCCTGGGTACGGCACATGCCATCTTGTGTGCGAATGAAAGCTTGCAAGGAAAGTGCATTGTAGCCTTTGCTGACACCTTGTTCAAAGCAGACTTCTCATTCGATCAGGAAGCTGACGGCATCATCTGGGTTCAAAAAGTAGACGACCCTTCTGCATTTGGCGTGGTAACTTTAAACGATGAAGGCGTCATCGTGGACTTTGTTGAAAAACCCTCGACCTTTGTTTCTGACTTGGCCATTGTAGGTATTTATTACTTTAAAGATGGCCTCAATCTTAAAAATGAACTACAATATTTGATTGACCACAATATCAAGGATAAAGGGGAATTCCAGCTAACTACGGCTTTGGAAAATATGAAGCAAAAGAAACTTGCTTTTAAAACCGGAGAAATTGAAGAATGGCTGGACTGTGGGAACAAAGATGCTGTTGTCTATGCAAATCAGCGTATTCTGGAGTTTAACAAAGAAAAATCACTTATTCACCCAGATGCAAAAATTGAAAACTCCATAGTAATCCAACCTTGTTACATTGGAGCGAATACACATATAAAACATTCTGTTATAGGTCCACACGTGTCTGTTGGAAACAATTCATCTGTGGAAAATTCCGTTGTAAAGAATAGTTTGATTCAAAATGATACAACCATTGAGCATGTTCAGTTGTCTAACTCAATGATTGGTAATAAAGCGGAATACAAGGGCTTTCCTTCGGAAGTAAGCCTTGGAGATTTTTCAAAATTAATTCAGAAATGAGAGCTTATTTAGGTATACTGTATATTCTTTTTTTTATCTTCTTTTCCAACTCCCTGGCTTTTGGGCAAGTTAATTCAAGGCCGACTCAGAAGGAGCTTCACCTTCAGGCACTCCTGATTGATGCCGGCCAACAAAAATCTCTGGGTAACTTTGAGAAAGCGATTTCTATTCTTCAAAGTATTTTAGAAGAAGATCCGGGAAACCATGTGGCGGCCTACGAAATGGCCAGAGTTTATGAAGCTCTCGATGATGATGAAAAAGCACAGGCCTTCATTGAACGTGCATTGAAAGGAGAAGAGAACACATGGTACCTCGTTTTCCAGGGAGAATTATTCGAGAAACTGGAGCAACCGGCCAATGCCGCCCGAGTCTATCAAAAGCTTACTCAAATCGAGCCTGAAAATGACTTTTATTATTTAAAACAAGCTTTTTTTCTGGTTTCGGCAAAGGAAATCAATGATGCAATCAAAGTTTATGATGCGCTTGAAAAGCGCATTGGAGTAGCAGAAGAAATTATTCGGAAAAAGTATAACCTGTATCTCAGCTCAGGCAAAAGTAAAAAAGCCGAAGAGGAACTCCTGAAACTTATCAAATATTACCCAAATAATAAGGAATATTACCATCAACTGGCTCTTTTCTATCAAGAAGAAGAGCAATGGGACAGTGCTCGAGAAACATATGAAAAAATATTAACCATAGATCCCCTTGACTCGAAAGCCAAAGTTGAATTGAGTAAATCTTACCATGCAAAGAATGATGAATCCTCCTTTTTTGATCAGCTCAAAAGATTATTCGAAGATCCTTCTGTAAATATCGATGGGAAAATAAAAGCGATCCTTCCCTCCTTGCAATCGATTGCCGATAACCAGGATCAGCAAAAGGCCTTTCAATTCCTTGAGCTATCCGATATTCTTCTCAATCAATACCCCAATAATGCAAAAGCTCTTTCTCTCAATGGAGATTTGCTTTTTTACGCAGAGAAATTGGAAGAAGCTTCTTATAGCTACGAGAAGGCATTAGCACTTAAAGGAAATAATTATTCCATTTGGGAACAGCTTCTGTTGATATATCTCCAAACAGGGAATTATGAGAAACTTAAAGAAAAATCTATTGAAGCTACAGATTTCTTCCCGAATCAACCTCTTTTATACTATTTAAACGGACGGGCACTTTTCCACCTCAACGAATTCAGTGAAGCCGAAAGCATTCTTCAACAGGGCTTGTTCATGTCAAGCCACCTTCCTCCTTTACAAGCAGACATTTACAGCTTGCAAGGGGCTGTATTGATGATGCAAAACAAGTCAAACGAAGCAAAAGAAGCTTTCGAGTTCTCCTTAAACCTAATGCCAGAAAACGCCTTGCTAAAAGCAAGGTATGCTTATTACCTCGCTCTTAAAACCGATCAATTGGACAAAGCTGAGGAACTGCTCTCCGACCTAGATGCTGCTATTGAACAACCCATTGTGTTACAAGCCAAAGGCTGGTTAGCTTATCGCAAAAATGACTTTGAGCAATCCAGTTCATTGCTTGACAAAGCGATCAAACAATCGAAAACACCTACACCTGAACTCCTGGAGCAATATGGAGATTGTTTATTTAACCTGGGAACTTTAGACGAGGCTGTAAACTTTTGGGAAAAAGCACAACAAGCAGGCAGCATGTCCCCTGTCTTACAGAAAAAGATCAGCGATAAAAAACTCTATGACTAATTCAAAAAGCTTGAAATCACCAATTTACTACTCAAATAGTCCTTTTTCTTACTTCCTGCTCCTTATTTTTTGCTTGAGCTTAATGGCCTGTGGCTCAAGTAAAAAAGCTTTTTCCGATAGCGAAATAAACAAGCCTTTAAAGGAAAAGTCACCTAAATATTTGCTCAAAATGCTAAATGAGCGAAAGATTGAGGCTGATTATTTTGCAGGTAAAGCCCGCATAACACTCATTGAATCTGAGAAAACCCGAAAATTCACAAGTATTATCCGAATGGTCAAAGATAGTGCTATTTGGATGAATTTTAAGAAAACCAACATTGAAGCCGCTCGCATTTTGATCACCCCTGATTCTGTATATATCCTTAACCGAATCGATAACGAATACGCTATAAAAGATATGGATTTTATAGCCCGCCAGATCAACCTACCCATTTTTAATTTCGAAGATAACCAACCCTTTCAATGGATTCAGAATCTTTTACTGGGAAATCCCGTATTTATTCCTGTAAAACACTTTCTGGCAAAAGTCGATTCAAACAACTACGTTTTAGAGGGAAAATATCAGGAACTTCAGTCTGTTTATAAAATAGATGGAAGGGATTACACCTTGAAGCAGATTCAGTTTCTTGACAACCGATTCAACCAAAATGTTCGTTTTTCTTACGATGATTACGAATCAGTAGAAAATAACCCGAAATTTTCTTACTTTCGTACGATTGAGGCCGACTCTCCTGAAACAGGCAGAGTAGTATTTGAAATAAAGCTTACTAAAGCATCAATTAATACGCCAAAGAAAATATACTTTGAGATACCAAGCCATTACAAAAAAATTGAATAAAGGGCACAATAATACTCCTTTCTTACTGCCCTTACAACTTGGCTTTTTTAATAAAATGGTCCATTTGAGATTTCTCCTTACAGCCTTTCTGCTAATCACAACGGCTTCCTTCACTTTTCTTTCAGCTCAAAGCAGAGCAGAACTCGAGGAACGCCGTAAACTTCTGATAAAAGAAATTGAAAGAACGACCAAACAGTTAGAGGAAACTAAAAAAGACAAAGCCGCTGCCCTGGATAGATATGTAGCGCTACAGAACCAGATCAGCGCCAGGGAAAAACTAATCAAAACACTCCAACAGGAAATCGAATATGTCGAAAATCGATTGATTCGAACCAATCAGGTGATTACAGCCCTCGAAGCAGATCTGGAGCGATTGAGAAATCAATATGCCGAACTTCTGCGCACTGCACATCGGCAAAAAAAGAACAGATCGAACCTGCTCTACCTATTTTCAGCGAAAAACTTCAACCAGGCTTTCATGCGCTGGCAATACTTAAGACAGTTCGAAGCCTACAGGGAAAAACAAGCCAAGCTCATCCTCAAAACTCAAACAACTCTACAACAAAAAACAGATGAATTGAAGCTTCAAAAAGAAGATAAACAATTATTGCTGCTGGAAACAGAGAAACAAAGAACAACCTTGCAAAAAGCTTTCCTCAACAAAGATCGTATCCTGGCTTCCCTGAAAACAAGCGAGGCCACCTTGGTAAAAGAGCTTCAGGAACAGCGTAAATCCCATGAACGTTTAAATGTAGCTATTGAAAACGTCATTACCACCGAAATTGAACGAAACCGACGTGCAGCCAGGCGCCCGGAGGAAACGTCTTCCCTACCCGCCAGGCTCTCTCCCGAGGTTCTTACCAACACCTTTGCCCAAAAAAAAGGGAACCTCCCGTGGCCCGTCGACAATGGAGAAATATCAAAAAAATTTGGCACGCAAGAACACCCTACCATCCCCAACCTAACCATTACGAATAATGGTGTGGACTTTCTAAGCTCAAAGGATGCTCCCATCGTTGCCGTTTTCTCAGGAATCATTGTAGGGAAACAGTTCATCCCTGGTTATGATTACACCCTAATCCTGCAACACGGCAATTATTACACCGTTTACTCTAATTTACAAGAAACCTATGTCGAAAGAGGAGATGAGATCAGGCAGGGTAAAATCCTGGGAATTGCAAAGGCAAGTAAGACCCATAGCTTTCAATCGGAAGTTCATTTTGAGGTCTGGCATAATAAAATTAGACAAAACCCTGAACTTTGGCTTCAAAAATATAACTAAACCAAGCTGCGATGAATAAGGGTAAATGAGGAGGAATTTGTTTCAAACTTCGCCTGGCGGCTCCGTTTTCACAAATTTCTCCTTATTTACCTTCGTTTTAATGATGCGCAACTTGCATTAATAAAAATAATAGATTAGACTTGTTCTTTGACAAATTGTGTGGAACTTCAAAATGATAACCATTGAATGCCCTTGTGGCTGAAAGGCTTATCATTTTGAAGTTCCACACAATTTTTGTCAAAGAACTAATACTCTAAACAGGATAAAGGATAAAGCGGTATGAGTAGTTGGAATATAGGAGAAAAAGATAAAAAAGGAATTGCAAGGGAGGTAGAATACACTGTCCTGGTTGCGATCATTCAGAAAAATCAGTCCGAAGAACAAGTTGAAGAATATCTCGACGAGTTGGAATTTCTTGCCCTTACAGCAGGAGCTAAAACGGTCAAACGTTTTGTACAAAAGCTCGCCCATCCGGACAAACGCACCTTCGTCGGTAAGGGTAAATTAGAAGAAATAAAAGAATACGTTGATGCCCACGAAGAAATAAGTTCTGTCATTTTTGATGATGACCTCACCGGAAAACAGGTCAACATCCTCGAAGAAGAACTCAAAGTAAAAATAATTGACCGGAGTAGTTTAATCCTTGATATTTTCGCTAACAGAGCTCAAACAGCTCAAGCCAAAACACAAGTAGAACTCGCTCAAATGCAATACCTATTGCCCAGGCTTCGAGGACTTTGGACGCACCTCGAACGCCAGCGAGGAGGTATTGGTATGCGCGGCCCGGGGGAACAAGAAATTGAAACGGATCGCCGGATTGTTCGGGATAAGATTTCTCTGCTCAAAAAGAAACTGGAGAAAATTGACCGGCAGAACTTTACACAAAGAAAGCAACGTGGCCAACTGGTCAGAGTGGCACTCGTCGGGTATACCAACGTAGGTAAGTCTACGCTCATGAATACGCTCAGTAAAGCAGAGGTATTCGCTGAAAACAAATTATTTGCTACCCTTGACACCAAAGTCAAGAAGGTGGTGCTAGGGTCCATGCCCTTTCTACTTTCCGATACGGTAGGGTTTATTCGCAAACTGCCACACCACCTGGTAGAAAGCTTTAAATCAACACTCGATGAAGTTCGTGAATCAGATTTAATACTTCACATCATCGACATTGCACATCCTCAGCATGAAGATCATATAAGAACCGTCAATTCCATTTTAAAAGATCTTGACGCCTTAGAGAAACCTACGCTCATGATCTTCAATAAAATCGATTTGTATCGAGAACGCAATTTTGATGCGTTCCTTGATGAAAAGACAAAACATGAGATTGAGAATGATCTGCAAAAAAACCTTCGCCACACTTTTGATCAGGAAAATATTTTCATTTCAGCCCAAACAGGTGAAAACATCGACCTTCTAAGGCAAAAACTGTCTGAAATGATCTCCTCTATTTATGAAGAGCGCTATCCTCATCAAGCTAAACATTGGTAATTAAGTGGCTTTTAACAATTACCTTTTCTCGAATCAACTATAACAGCAGCGTTTCATCTACATGCAGATTAAAAAATTTTCACACAAAATAACCAGTAATCAATTGCTGTTTTCCAATTAATAAAAGCCTAATCATTCATCAACCAACAACTATGAATCCTCTTTTAAATAAATATGCCCACCTCTTGGTCCATTACTGCCTGGAATTGAAAGAAGGCGAAAAATGCTTCATCACAAGTACCACCCTCGCAGAGCCACTCGTAAGGGAAATATACCGGGAAGCACTTAAAGTCGGAGCAATAGTGGACGTTCAACTGTCTTTCCGGGAACAAAAAAAGATACTGCTTAGAGACGGAGGCAAAGCTCAGCTCGAACATGTGCCGCCGCTCTATGAATTAGCCATGAATACCTATAATGGTTTTTTAAACATAATGGCACCATTTAACCTTAAAGAGGAGCAAGAAATTGACACCCAAAAAGCTAAGACGCGCAGGAAGGCAATGACTGAGGTACATAAAACCTATTTCGAACGTACCGCGAACCGTTCCCTTAAACGAAGCCTCTGTGTTTTCCCCACACAAGCTTTTGCTCAGAATGCCGGGATGTCTTTAGAGGATTATGAGCATTTCGTCTTTAATGCCTGTAAAATCAACGAAGATGACCCTATTGGAGAATGGCTTAAAGTACGGGAACATCAACAAAAGATCGTCGATTTCCTTGCGAAGAAAAAGCAAATCCGATACTTTGGAGAAGGGATTGACATCACTTTCTCAACGGAAGGAAGAACCTGGATAAACTCGGACGGAAGAACCAATATGCCCTCGGGTGAAGTTTATACTTCTCCGGTTGAAGATTCAGTGGAGGGGCATATCCACTACTCCTACCCGGCTATCTATATGGGGCATGAAGTGGAAGGTGTTACACTTTGGGTCAAAAAAGGGGAAGTAATCAAATGGGAAGCTAATAGAGGAAAAGATTTTCTGGATCACATTTTTGCGATTCCTGGAGCCAGAAGATTTGGAGAAGCGGCTATTGGCACAAATTTCGCCATTAACCGACACACCAAAAACATCCTTTTTGACGAAAAGATAGGAGGAACTATTCATATGGCAATCGGGCAGTCTTACTTACAGGCAGGGGGTAAAAATGAATCCTCTGTACATTGGGACATGATTGCAGAGATGCGCAATGGCGGCATTATTTTTGCGGATGATGAAAAGGTATATGAAAATGGGGAATTTCTTTTCCTTTAAACGTTCTTTGATAAATTGTGCCAAAGAACTCCTTTAAATAGAGTAATAAATTATTCTTTTCAGCAAAAACTAATAAATAACGCAGCTGTTCCTTTTAAAACCCATCAATAATCATTATTTTTATTTAAAAATAAACGTTCCTTGGCAGATTTTGTGAAATTCTATCGGATCATAATTTCGACTAAGGAACTCCGGTAAATAATTTTTGAAAAACCATATTATTATTCATTAACACCAGTTTCTAAATCCAAATCTACGCTGTGGAAAAAAACATTGCATTTCTTGAGCTGAAATACGGCAACATTTACGGAGGACCCCCAAACTTTTTTGCTATTAGCGAAGTAGCATTACTTGTTTTTGAGCCCCATTCCAACAAAATTTTCCTTGAAAGCCTTATTAATACGGCCGATATAGACATCGTTAATGTCTATTCCCGTGTCAATGACCTCGGAAATACCACTGGAAAAGTCAAGGAGGTTATTAATATGCGAACGCGACGAAGAAAACGCTTCGTTGAGGATTTCTCTATGGATAAGTTTGCTTTAAAACGTTCCTTCGAAAGGCTGCATCCCTCCAAACGAGTGATAAAGAGCTTCTTCCTGAAAAACTTCAAAAAATACCAATTTAATACTATTGTTACTTTTGACGGAAGAAGGGACATCTTTTTGTGTGAGCGTACAGGGGTGAATTTCGAAAGAAACCATATTTACGACCTTCAGAAAGAAATTCATCACGAAACGAAATATCTTTTCTCTCTAAATAAACTTGCCAAAGTCATCGATTTTTCGTTTGACGCCTCTTACTTGCGTTCCAACAATCAGGAGTTTTGGTTACACCCTATCGCTGCCAGGCAAATTCGCCCTAAATTGGCTACCTATGACGCTGCCCGGATGCTGATGGTATACCAGGAATTTCATGAATATCAAGATGATTTCCTTTTGAAAGCCGCTCTGCTCGTCAATAAAATTGAGCAGATGACTAAAGTGGAGGAATAAGTTTATTCCGAAAATCAGAGGATCTGAAAGGAGGCTATCTCCTTTCAGACCCTCTGTTAAAATAGCTTACTTCCCCTTGCCTTGTAATAATACTAGCATAGTATAAAACAAGATCTTAATATCCAGTGCTAAAGACATGTTCTCGATGTATAATAAATCAAATTTTAAACGTTGGATCATTTGATCTACATTTGATGCATATCCGTACTTCACTTGCCCCCAGGAGGTAATTCCAGGCCTTACTTTAAGCAAATGTTTATAATGGGGGGCTCTTGCCATAATTTGTTCAATATAAAACCGGCGTTCCGGCCGGGGGCCAACTAAAGACATATCTCCTTTTAGAACATTCCAAAACTGCGGAATCTCATCCAACCGCCATTTTCTCATCACTCGCCCCCAGGGCATCACCCTCGGATCTTCATCATGCGATAATTGAGGGCCTGCGGCTTCAGCATTGACGTACATGGAACGAAACTTGATGATTTTAAATGGCCTTCCGTTAAGGCCTATTCTTTCCTGTAAATAAAAAATAGGCCCTTTTGAAGATAATTTAACCCTCGTTACTATGTATAACCAGAGGGGTAATAGTAAAACCAGCAGAACTAACGAAGCAGCTATATCTATAAAACGCTTAATTAGCCTTTGCCAACGAGGCATCAATTCCTGCTTCACTTCAATCAGTACTGCCCCATAAACATGATTCATTTTTACGGTTCCCAGCAAAATATCGTACATATTCGGAATAATCTTTACCAGGAGTTTATCTCCAAAGTCAAATAAAATATCCAGAATTGCTTTAACCTTATTGTGTTCAGAAGTTTCTACAGCGATAACCACTTCCTCAATGCTGTGCTCTAGTATCACTCTTCCCAGATCATCTAATTTACCCAGTTCAGGCAGTACTCCCAGAAGCAGATTATCAGCATTCCCGTTGGTGTCTATAAAACCTAAAAAGCGAAAACCCAAACCTTTTTCCATATTACTTATCTCCTGATACAACTCCAGAGCATTTTTATTGCTGCCAATGATCAAAGTATTGAAAGTAATTTTCCCTGCTTTCAGCCTTCTACTCGCTCTGGTCAATAGGATCATTCTTACAGCCACAATCAGAAAAAAATGCAGTAGAAAAAGGAAGAGAAAAGAGCGATAATAAGTTCTGTAATCATTAACTACATCATCAAGAATGAGGGTAAAGAAGAGAAAAACGACTCCTAAAAAAGTGGTAAACAGCGTTCTGGCCAGAGTTGCCATCCTTGATTGCCTGTATATATCTTTGTAATCGTCAAATATCGCGTATAGTAGAACCCAGCCAATTGGAATAATAACAATCCCATACCAGAAATTCTGATCTTCATAAATGAGCTTCCAATCGATAACGACTCCCTCCAGCCTCTTCCGGTAGAGAAAAAAACATGCCCAGACGAACATCGCCGTCAGAAAATCTGCAGCTATGTAAATCGACAAATCAATCCGTCGTAATATTTTCATAAGCATAGAAACACTTTAGGCAAAACTTGAAAACAGAAGGCTACTAACAAAAACCGAACATGACCAATTGAAAGATCAAGGGAAGAAGCCTTCGAATATTTTGAACTCATTTACCTATTTTACAGTGTATTATATTGATTAACCCAATTTGCCAGCTTTGGGGCATTGCTCTTGGTGGGAAGTTTTTTGCCGAGGACAATGCTTAATAACTAGCGGCTTAAGTTAATTATCAAAAAAGACTAGTTTAATATTATCAATTAGTATCCTTGCCTCTGCTATGGGGTATTCACCGTTTCTATCTCTTTCCAACCGGGCCCCGAGTAGTATCCTAAACCCTCCCGTTGAAACATCACTTGCGATAAGTACAATCTCTGTAGCATCATAATACACTTTATTCCACGCAGTATTAGGCTTGAGAAAAAGGCTGGCACCAGGAAACGAATTTCCGAAAGAATCGAACCCAACGAAGCTGAGTACGAGATCAGTCTCCGCCTGGTAATTCATTTCAATAAAAATTTTAAACCCATTGGTAGGCAAATTAACAAATCGTTCATTTGTTCCTACTTCAATAGCAGGATGAAAGGTATCAAGCACAATTTTCCCCGAAGCAGATCCTTCAAAAACTTCCTGGGGGTCTTCCGTTAACACAACTCTTGTTTCTGTGTCACCGTCAAAATCTTCTGTAAAAGTATGCCCTATATCAAAGTTATTGATTGAAAAAATAGTAGATTCGAGGTATTCCGTAACAGGCCGGATGGTACTTACTTCCGAAGGGGTCAGGTTTTCAGTTGTAGTAAATCTTTCATAAAAAGGATAGATCGCAGGAGAGGCTGCTATTCCATTGACTTTTACCCCAGGCAATACAAGAATATCTGACTCGCCATTTGCTAAAACAGGAAATGTTGCCGGTAGATAATAAACCCCCAGAAACTCACTATTAACAAACACCCAGGCGTCAGTAATCTTTTGAGATGCGGAGCCTTCTTCGGCATAGTCGGTCGTGAGTTGAAAGGGCTCTATTTGTATATATGCCGGGATTTCTTCCTCGGGGTTGATCACATCACAAGCTCCACCCCACAAAGCTACGATCATCAAAATTATATAATGGAAGCGATTTTTTATATTCATAGCTATTTATTGTTTTTAGTGCTTTGCCATAAATTGTGGAAAGCACTAAATAATTACCGTTCATTGACAAATTGTGTGGAACTTCAAAATGATAACCCTTGAATGCCCTTGTGGCTGAAAGGCTTATCATTTTGAAGTTCCATTTTCCACAATTTATGTCAAAGAACTATAATTACAAAACATCTGTAATGAATTGATATTGTGGCCGGGTAATAGGTAAAAAAGACGTAAAATAGTCATTATCAAACATTATCTGATAACTGATGCCCTCTCTTTTTAATATCTTCAATAATTTTATAGGCTACTTTCAAAGCTTGATAACCCTCCTCGATAGTAACTTTAGTATTGATATCTTTTTTTATACTATTAGCCAACGTCTCTAATTCCATTTTAATCGCATTCACAGGCTCGATTTTCGGCATTTCTATATGAATAAATTTCTTACCAGAAGTCGTTTCCAGTTCCATAAGATCTTCTTTATTCGAGATAGAAGGATCATCGTGATCATACATGCGAATAATCTGGGCTTGCTTGTCCAGGAAATCTACACTTATGTATGCATCTTTTTGAAACAAGCGGACTTTGCGCATCTGTTTCAAAGACATTCTACTTGCTGTGATATTGGCTACACATCCATTTTCAAACTCAATACGGGCATTACTGATATCAGGGGTGTTACTTAGTACAGAAACCCCACTAGCACTAATTGAATGTACAGGTGATTTTACAAGGCTTAAAATAATATCCAGATCATGGATCATCAAATCCAGTACGACAGATACATCCGTCCCTCTTGGGTTAAAGGCAGCGAGTCGATGTGCTTCGATGAACATCGGATTGATTTCCAGGTCGGATAAGGCTAAAAAAGCTGGATTAAAACGTTCCACGTGCCCGACCTGCACCTTAATCCCTTTTTCTTTTACGAGCTCAATAAGCTTTTCAGCCTCTTCTAAGGTATTAGTAAGTGGTTTTTCGATAAATAGATGCTTTCCTTTTTCAATAGCGCACTTTGCCAGTTCAAAGTGAGCGGTTGTTGGGGCTACGATATCTACAACATCAACGTTATCAATGAATTCATCCAGGTTTTGATAGCGTTTTACCCCGAATGATTCTGAAGCTTTTTGGGCATTTTCGTCATTGGGGTCGTAAAAGCCCACTAATTGGTAACTATCTATCATTTGAATGCACTTAAGATGAATTTTCCCTAAGTGACCTACGCCAAGTACGCCTATTTTTATCATGGTAAAAAATTAATATCAGTTCGTCAGATAAGTTGAAATGGTTCTTAACGGTACTTTTTTTGATAAAGCACAAAAGTAACAAAAAAAGGGGCTGCCCAAAAAGTAGTTCTCTGCTCTTGGTAAGAAAATTTTGTACGGAGAGAGGCTCTTGTGGTGAGCTTTTTCGAAAAAAAGCCCATCAAAAGAGCCTCTCTCCCATAAAAAATATTTCTGCCAAGAGCAAAGAACTCTATTTGGACAGCCCCTTTAGGCTTTTTTCGAAGCCCGGAGGATATAAGTGAATTAATTCACCTCAGATTATTACATTTAGTCAATCGCTGCAGAACAAGTCTATTCGTTTAAGTTCTTTGACAAATTGTGAAAGAACTTTAGTTTATAATTGAACTCATCGCAACTGTCAGGTATATTTCATTAATATAGTTCAACAATTGCTCCAAGCTATTGCGCTCTTCATCAACGAAATTTATAGAAGCCTTTGTGAAATATGGGTTCGTTACATTATTATCAGCCATAATACTGAAACTTTTAAAGGTATTTTTAAAGCCCGAAATCACCTGAGCGACAGAAGGATCTTCAAAATCCATTGGGCTGGATTCTTTAACTGCATCTATTACTTTAGGTAGATCTATATGAAGCGCATTGACTTTATTTTTGAGCATTTTCCGATGCGTTTTGCTCATTCGGTCTTTACCTGAAAGCCCTTTAGCTAAATGATTTTTCACCAGATC
Organism: uncultured Saprospiraceae bacterium; assembly: GCA_964537285.1. Classification (GTDB taxonomy): domain Bacteria; phylum Bacteroidota; class Bacteroidia; order Chitinophagales; family Saprospiraceae; genus CAZHZT01. Next base: position 39,164 of record CAZHZT010000022.1, read on the forward strand.
GCCATCATTTGTTACCATTAAAAAGTTTTTGGTCGTTGCGAGATATAACTCCATCGGAATATCCATGCCCGGAACAGCAAGAGTGTAATAGTCACCTTCATTGACAAGGAATGAAGTAGACTCAGCCATTTTCAATAATTTGAGGATGTTTTCTTCGTTTCCGAAAGTAGCCATAAGGTTAAACTCTGGTAGTACCTGAGATTGAGTATGCTCATAAGCATTGAAATCTTCGTCGTAACGCGTTTCAGTACTTTCAAAAAGACCAACACCTGTAAGTGCCAACATCATATCACCTTCTAACAAATTGTAAAGGCTCTCTTCATCAATAGCTATGCCGATAACATCCAGGGCATTTTCAGCCATTTGCTTGACACCCGGGATAGGCATTTCAGCCAATACAGGCATGAACATATCCTCCAGCCCTCTGATTGTATTTTCCATATCAAAAGCCACTGCCCAAAAACCTAGTAAGTTCTCTCCTTTTACATATTTAGCGAATTGCTTATTAATTTTCGCATCGTAAATATTTTGAGTATAATTATACAATGAATTATTCATTTGCATTCCTGTAGAAACCTCCAGCTCTCCTTTATTAAAATTAAGGTCAGCGATCAAATAGGAATCATCATACATTTTTTGCATAGCCTGTATGTACATATCCATAGCCATTGTCTCGTACCCACCGCCAGACATATCGCCGAGCATATCAGCACTATTTGAAAGCTCAATTACTTTTTTATAATCCATCCAGAGTTTACCTGCGCTTGGCGTTTTAGCAACACTTTTGTAAGCATTTGAGGTACTTAAGCTGTTGCTTCCTAAATCCATAGATTCCATGGCTATTTCCTTGATGCGCGCAAAAAGCTCATTATCAGAACCCGTCTCACCTTCTTCGCCTTCGTCATAACCACCGCCTTGTTCCGTAGTAGCAACTACTACAAGTGCCTCATTATTCCAGCTCAGGGTCATCTCCCCCATAGAGAATAGCTTATAATTCCCCATATCTTTGACTCCATCGGAGCTTTTAAGTATATCATTGGTCAGAAAAGAGCCAAATTTCTCTCCGTCACTGAGTTTAACCACCAGTTTTGGGAGATACTCACCGTTGTCATCCTGAAGGCTGACAAACCATTTACCCAGTAAGTCCAGGCCATATTTTCCTTGGTTTTCTAAGACGGCATTCACAGAAGGCATTCCCATGAAAGACCCCATAGCGTCAAGGGCCTGCAAACCTGTATTGATCATAGGAATTTTTTCCAGCTTTTCCAGATCGGCTTGTGAATCGATGTGTTTCATATCAAGGCTAAAGACCATGAAGGCATCTTTTTCAATATATTTTTCCAGAGTTTGGGCATTCAAGGCCCCCAAGGCGTTAAGCATCGTAAAGATCAAAAATAACGCGGCTTTTCGAGCAAGATTAGTCATTGAGTTAGTTTTTGTAATGTTAATTAGTTCTTTGACAGAAATTGTGGAAAATGGAACTTCAAAATGATAAGCCTTTCAGCCACAAGGGCATTCAAGGCTTATCATTTTGAAGTTCCACACAATTTGTCAAAGAACGATTTTAATAATTTGATAAAGAATAGTAATATTTTCCTGAGCATTAGAAGCTTATATCATGTTCAATAGAACTATTTCCCATGATCAAGTCCGCAAATTTGTGTTCTACTTTTACCGCTTTCCCAGACGGAGAAAGCGAAGCTTTGGCATTACTAAAGCGTTTTACTTCTTTTTCAAAACGATAAATCTGTATAAATTTTGCAGTATCAAACATAAAGCGTTCCATTGTGCTTAGCTTATTGAACTCTTCTTCGGAGACATAAGACACCGGGTAATTAAAAAAACGCCTGAACGAATTACGCGCTGCTCCAAAATTATCGACCAGCTCAATAGGCTGGCTAATTGAGCTATTCAATTTACCTACAAAGCGATTAATCGCCTTGTTTAAGCTAGTGATGTTGGAAAAATCCGCTTGAATAGAGAAAATAAAATTCTCAAAATCACGCTTCTCACTTATATTCGATATCCCTTCCAGAGTCTGCAGTTCTCTATATAATTCATCTAGCTGAGCTTCTATTTCTGCCTGAGAAGGAATTTTTTGACCTTGCACCTCCCCTACTTTCATAAAGTTTTTCAGGTTGTATTTGCTCGCGCTGAGATCGATCAACATTTTGATATTACCTGAACCATCCAGATTCATTTCAACCTCTTCGCTAACTTCAAAGCAACTTGTTACCAGCAGGGAAAGGGTAAAAAGCGTTAGAATTAAATTTAATTTGCTCATTTAATGATATGTTATGTTTTAACAACTCTTCTATCTAAAATACATTAAAACTCCTCCAAATAAGGTAATAAGCGCAATAAGTACAGTAGCCATCTGGATTGAATACTTCATGTACCGCACAAAGATTTCAATGTTTTCTCTTTGCTCCGGGTACCTTGGATAAATTTCTTTTTCCATCTTTTGAGGGCTAAAGAAATGCGCAGCCCCAAACTCTACTTCATTTCGCACCAATTCTTTATATACTTTCAGGACCCTCACTCTGAAATAAAGATTGAGGAAAAGCATTGCACCAAACAAGGCTAAAACTAAAGTTACTAAAATTATGTACATGTTTTTTTAACATTGTAACCAAAAATACAGGGTATTAGTTAACGATGCAAGCTGTTCATTTGTGTATTCTACCAAATGTTTTTTTTTAAAGACCAGAGAAGGGTAGCGAGGATAAACATGATTCATCCCGAAAATTCGGGATGAATCATATTTTACGGGAAAGACTTTTCTATTGTATTTTGACAAAACGCATTACCTGGCCTGTATTGGTTTTTACAAAATACACACCCGACGGCCATAAATGCACATCAATTGTAAAAATTGAACTATTATCATTTGCAAGAACATCCAAGGATTTCATTATCACTCCTTGGTTATTGAGTACATAGAGCGTATTAATGAAAGAATCATTGATCAAAATAGAAACTTCTTTGCTTGCCGGATTAGGAAATAAGGTAGCCTCTTTGATAATCGCTTTTTCTTTTTGCTCGCTGCGAATCGTTCCGTCACTTTTTACCATAGGCGTATTCATTACGATCAGGAATTCGTCATCTTCATTGACGGTGCAGCAACTCGCATTGTTTGGTGCAGAGTCAACATCGGCAGGGAATGCTTTAGAAACCTGAGCAAAAACATTGATATTTTCATCTTCGGAAAGCATATACAACTTGTAAGTAAGGTTCACCGTTGCATTAGGCGGAATGTTGCCTATCTGCCAAATACCAGAAAAATTATCAAAAACACCTTTCGAAACCTCATGGCTTACATAAGCCATATTTGCAGGAAGTGGAAAATCTACTTCTATTCCAAAAGCTGTTTCCGGGCCATTATTTGTTACCTTAGCCATGAAGATACGTTCTTGAAAAACTTCGAGCTCAGCATTATCTACGGTCATTTCCAATTCGAGGTCAATATCCCCAATGCCTTCATCCGGATCTCCTAAATTGACGACATCTTCATCGTCTTCAACAGGAATGCAGCAAACTCCGTTTCCGGGGGAGGAGTCTAAGTCCTCAGGGGAGGCCGTTTCAACTTCAGCAAAAACGGGGATTATCTCACCTTCCGTAAGTGTAAAGACCCGGTAAACAAGGGTAGCGTAACCTCCGGCAGGGATATTACCGACACCCCAAATTTTGTTGAATAAATCCAGTTCACCTTGAGTGAGAAAATGATCAACATAAGCCAAGTCTCCTTCTGGCAGAGGGAAGTTAGTGCTTACCTGAAAAGCATTTTCCGCACCGCGATTATTTAGGGTTAGCGTGATCACCCGATTTTCAAAAGCTCCAAATTCCACTGTATCCGCTTCAATTTCCAATTCCAGATCTACTCCAGGGTTGTTATTGAAATCGCCACCAAGTAAGACTACGGCTTCATCATCTTCGAGAGGTACACAGCAGACTCCGTTATCAGGTGAAGAATCCAGTTCAGGAGCACCTGAAGCTGCGATTACTTCTGTGAATACAGCAATAGGCAGCGCATCATTAGTAATGTAAACCTGGTAATCAAGCACCGCTTCCTGTCCCGGATCCAGGCGGTCAATAGTCCATTCTTCTGCAAAGGCATCAAAGTCACCATCGGTTGATTCAAAAGATACAAATGCCAAGCCTTCGGGAGTCGGAACGTTAACAACGATATCCTCCGCTGATTCCAATCCATTGTTTACAACAGAAAAACTTAATTCTCTGAATTCAAACAATACTAAAGTTTCGTTATCCGCTGTAACATGAAGTTCCAGATCTATTTGCCCTAAGCCAAGCGGCGGAACCTGAAGGGAGAAAATAGCCTCATCATCTTCTTGAGGGGAACAACAAGTACCGTTGCCAGGTGTGGAATCAAAATCCTGCCCATCCATTACGGAAATTTCAACAAAGAAGTCCACCTGATCTACTTCCGTCAGCATAAATAATGTATAGGTGAGAACAGCTGAATCTCCGGGAGCCAAGGTACCGATTTCCCAATCGCCAACGAATGGAAGGAGAATGCCTTTAGTGGCTTCATGCTCCACATAAGCCAGGTTTAGCGGGATAGGAACATTTAAAATAACGTTCGTAGCGTCTAAAGTACCCGTATTTTTTACTGTAATCTCAAAAATCCTATTTTGAAAAAGCTGTAAATAAATATCATCAGCAGAGATACTCACTTCCAGATCAGGACGATCACCTGAAATTTCTAATTCATCCAAAGTAGTTGTCCAGACGCCTTTTCCTTGGGTAGAAGCCCAAATTCGGCCTTCAGAGTTAATATGGACATCATATAGATAATCGAATGGAATATCTACAATTTGCCATGTGAGCCCTTTATCTTCAGAGTAGTAAAAAATATTTTCATCCCGGGATACCGTAAACAGCGCCCCATTGTGATAAATGATTGGGAATTGAGCAAGCGGAGCACTAATTGGGAAGTTGTTCGTAAAGGTGTTCCAGTTTTGGCCGTTATCAAGGCTTTCATAAAGGGTAATTTGCCAATTGTTAAATCCGTTAGGATTTATAACCGTAGCATAGTGTTTTTGGTTATTTGCTTCAAAATATACAGCCGCTCCCTTTAAGTCAAGGCCTGCAGTATTTAAAAAGCTCCAGCTTGCTCCTCCGTTATTTGATTGGTAAGCAAATGTATTTCCTTGCGGATCAAGTACATTGACGATTAAAGCATTGTTCTGAAGCGCCTGCACACTAATCACCGTCCCGCCTCCCTGAATAGCTGAAAGAGCAGAAAGATCTATTGCCTGCCAAGAATTACCCCCGTCTATTGAACGGAAGGCATTGAACAGATTATACGCAATCACTTGCTCTTCCTGAGCACTCACGCGATAATCACTTCCGGGAAACCCTTGAATGCTAACCATCCAGTTATTAGAGCCTATATCAGAGGTAAAATAAACGCTATTGCCCTCGGCAAAATAGTATTGATTGCCGTCAAAAACGACCTCACTTGCTTCAGCGGGCCTGAAGCCAGGAACAGCTTGAGGGTTGAAAAGCGTCCATTCCTCAACGTCACTTTCAAAGTAAAAGCCACGTCCGTTTCGCAATAGGCCTCGACCGTTCACAGAAGAAACATTATAATAATAACCAAGCCCGATAGATTCTTGCTCCCAAGAGGCACCATTATCACCTGATGTTAAACTCTGCCCGTTTTCTAAACCAAGGAGGAGTTCTCCATCACCGAGTTCATTTATTGAATTGATTTGAGAGGGAAATGTTAATCCGGAAAGGTTAACTTCAATGAAGTTCTGCGGAACAAAATTATCGGTGCGATACAGCTTGTACTCATTGGAGAAAGGATCTGAAGAGGAAATGAAATACCGGTCATTTAATACATGTAGCTCAAAGTCCGCTCCATTAAGAAATGCCAGATCTAAATCGAAGGAAGACCAATTGATTCCGTTGTTATCTGATCGAAGGATTTTGGCTTGCTGTTCGGCAAAGTCCAGATAAAGTAAAATAATTTTGCCGTCATAAAAAAAGCCATCTTCTAAAAAGAACTGATTTGTATTAGGAGTAGGAATGATGGGTACAGCAAACTGAACGTATAGTTGAGGGATCTTGCGGGCATAAAGGAAAAGCCCTTCGACAGACCACAGATAGTCTAATTTTTCTCCAATAACCGTTTCATTATCTCCTATATTATTGGTAAAGTTCCATGTCATTCCATTATCCGTAGAACGGTAATAACGAACATCGAAACCAAACATATTACTAAATCCTTCCTCTCTCAGCAAAAAGGCACCAGGCTGTAACTGCCATATATCGGTTACTCTATTACTCGTAACCCCGGCAAGGCCACCTGTCGTGTAAGTTAACTCAGCCGTTTCCCCCCTGTTCGTAGAGGTGAAAATATCCTGAGTAAAAATCACTCCGGCTTCTTCGATGGATTCAAATAAAAAGAAGGAAGTTTCATCAAAGACAAAGGAACGTTCAAACTGTACAAATGGCGTGTTGTAAACCTGAAACGCAGGATTATCAAGGAATAAATACTGATCTTTAGTTAATAAAGGTGTTTCATTCTGTAAATCTGTACCAGAGCGTAACAAGTTATAGGTTTCATCAATAAAAAGTGTGTCATTAATTGTTTGAAGGTTTTCTACACGCACTGGTGCTCCTCCGGTAAACTCCCAGGGGCTGGCCTGGCCAAAAAGAAAAGAGGGTAGTAATACAATGAGGAGTAAGCTCCAATAGTTGTTGGTAATCGTCATAGTATGCAATTTTTGCAGATTTTAGGAAATATTGGAAATTAAGCTAATACAGTGTAATTTAAGCAAGGTAAATTTTTGAACGAGGGGATTTTTCATTACATGAGGCGGAAAACCTAGGCCTAACTTGTCCCGGATACCTTCGGGAGCCTTAGCTACGGCGAGGCTTTCCAACGAAATGGAATGAAAAAAGAACCCATTATTAAAGGTCGATTGCCTATAATGAGGAAAGGTGGTTAGCATTAGACTTGTTCTTTTACCGCTGAAAGTTACTAAATAAATAGTCGGCTTGCATCGGTTTTACATAAACTTAATGTAGAGAAGTCAGCCCTCCCAAAACAAGGACGAAGCAATGTAATCGGAAACAAATTTTCCTTTGCGCGTTAGGGTGTAAACAGCATCTTTCTTCTCTACCCATTGATTTTCAATGAAAGGACGAACATTACTTTCGAAATAGCGGGCGAACTCGCGATTTAGACGCTCTATATCCAATAAGTTACACCCCCAAATGGTGCGTATTCTCGTTAAAACGTATTCATTATATCGATCTATGGTGTTTAATGTTTCAATTTCAAAGAAAGCTTCCTGTTTTTTTATAGCGTTAAGGTATCGTGCATTATTACTGACATTCCATTGACGACTTTTACCATTATAGGAATGGGCAGAAGGACCAAGCCCTAGATAGGGTTTCCCATGCCAATAGCTTGTATTATGTATGGCTCTAAACCCTGGGCGAGCACAATTGGAAATCTCGTAATTTTCATAACCATTGGCTTCGCAAAAATCGATAAGCATTTCGAATTGTCTTGAAGCTTGTTCATCGTCTACATTTGCGACCTTCCCGGTTTTCACAAAATGGCCGAGCGCTGTTTTCTCTTCTACGGTAAGGCAATAAGCAGATAGGTGTGAAATATTGTAGTCTGAAATTTTATCCAGATTCCTCTGCCATTGTGCATCGGATGTAGTTGGGCTTCCGTAGATTAAATCTACGGTAATATTATCGAACCCATGATTTAGGACATGCTCGATGCATTGATTTGCCTCATTGGCATTATGCGCCCTATTCATAAAAACCAGGTCTTCATCTGAAAAAGATTGCAGGCCAATACTTAATCGATTCACAGGGCTATTTTCCAGCATTTTAATTTTTTCGAGATTGAGATCATCAGGATTAGCTTCTAATGTAATTTCTGCCCCCTCAGCCAATTCAAAATATTTAAAAATGCCGGAGAATAATTTATTTAGATCGGCTTCATCAAGTAATGAAGGCGTTCCACCTCCAAAGTAAATGCTGTTTAGCTTTTTTTCTTCCAGGTAGTCTTTTCGCTTCTCCAGTTCCATGACCAGGCTATCAACCATTTGATCCTTGAGCTTTAGGCTCGTAGAAAAGTGGAAATTGCAATAATGGCAAGCTTGTTTGCAAAACGGGATGTGTATATATATTCCGGACATAAGTTGTTGTCGTGTAATTCGCTAATTTTAGGATAACAAAAAAAATAGTGAGTCGTTTGTATGAAAAGTTATTAGAGCATTACTTTTAACCACAATTGACATGGATAAACCAGGATGGGCCACGATTAAATAATGATTACACATAAGCTGATAAAAAAACTATTTTTCTTTACATTATTCTTTATACCTCTACAGGTGCTTAATGCCCAGGAGCTAGCAGCCTCCTATGTAAAAATTTTAAACATCCACGAACCTGGTTTTCCCGCATTAGATTCAATCCCGGTAACAACATATGACTCTACGGACATCGTATCAAAACTTAAAACATACCTCGACAGCCTCCATTTCGCATCCTTTCTGGAAGCTTCTATTGATAGTTTATACCTTGATGACTCTACGGCTTTAGGATTTCTCCATCGAGGCTCTTCTTATCAATGGGCTTACCTCAATACTGAAAAAATTCCGGAAGGTTACCTTCGAGCTATTGGATATCGGGAAGATAAAGTTAAAAAACTTTCCTTTGAAGACATTCAAGCCATAAAAGTTAAGTTGTTGAACTATGCCGAGAACAATGGCTTTCCTTTTGCAATCGTCTCCCTTGAGGACATACAGTTTGTTGACACCTTTGTATCAGGAGCCCTAAGATTGGAATTGAATAAATTCATTACCTTTTCTGCCATCAAGATCGAAGGTAATGCTAATATCTCTCCTGTTTTTTTAGCCAATTATCTAAGCCTGCCCAAAGAATCTCCTTACAAAGAGAAAAGAGTCAGGGAAATCAAACGCAAGTTACTAGACCTCCCCTACTTACAGGAATACCGAGACTTGGTCGTGTTTTTTCAAGGAGAAGAGGCGACTGTAAATTTATTTTTGGAGAAAAAAAGATCCAGTCGATTTGATTTTTTACTGGGCTTCCTCCCAAGGGAACAAAACAGCGTAGAAGAAAGACAACCATTACTTTTAACAGGGCAATTGAACGCTGACCTCTTCAATCCATTTGGACTAGGTGAGCGGATTAAGGCCCGTTTCCAACAGTTTCGGCCGGGAACTCAGGAGTTACAATTGGGCTTTAACTTACCTTATGCTGTCGGACTTCCATTCGGAGCAGATCTTGGGTTTGAGCTCTACCGAAGAGACTCCACCTACCTTGATGTCATCCTCGACCTGGGAATGCAGTATCTATTTGAAGGGAACAACTATGTAAAAATTTTTTGGAACAGGACTTCTACTACGCTAATAAGTATCGACGAGGAGCAAATTCGAAACACCCAGGCGCTGCCCACCAATCTGGACGTTGCCAACACAACAGTTGGTTTGGAATATTACATGCAAAGGCTCGATTATCGTTTTAATCCGCGGAGGGGTTGGTCTGTTTTTGCCAAAGGAGGAGTAGGCAATAAACGCATTAGTCGAAGCAACCTCATCCTCTCCCTTAACGACAGCACCGACAACTTTGACTACAACACGCTCTATGATTCACTGAATGAAAGGACTTTTCAATTCAGAATACACGGAGAGGCAGCTTACTATTTACCTATTATGAAGCGAAGTACCCTCAAACTGGGTTTAAGTGGCGGCTACCTGGAATCTGAGGAGCAACTTTTCCGAAATGAGTTGTATCGAATCGGAGGTAATCAGCTTTTACGCGGCTTTGATGAGGAATCTATTTTTGCGGGGTTATACACCATCTTAACATTAGAGTACCGCCTGCTTCTGGATCGAAATTCGTACTTATTCACATTTGCCGATCTTGGCTATTACGAGCGTCCGCTTGAGAATAATTTTTTGCTGGATCGGCCCAGAGGTTTTGGAGGTGGCGTTACATTTGAGACAAAGGTTGGAGTTTTTGGACTTAGCTTGGCATGGGGCACGCAGCGCTCTATACCGGTGGATTTTTCGGCACCGAAGGTGCATTTTGGGTATGTGAGTTTGTTTTGAGGGAAAGTGCTTGGAATGTTAAGAAGGTTTAGGGAATTTAGATGGAGGGGGGAATGAGTTCCGAGATGACCTCGGAACTAGCAGGGTAGGTGTATTTCTATCAAGGCTTTAAGCCTTTATTTGTTGTAGGCTGGGCCTTTAATCAAAATTCTGTTCGACGAAGAGTAAACATTTCTATTCATGGGGCTTCCACGCTCAGAAGTCAAAATTGATCCTAACTCACCGACTCCGAGGTCATCTTGGAATCAGCTCTAAAACAAAACCCCAAACCCTGATTAAACTTTTTTTCAACTGTTTCGTGTAGCCTTCTCAAAAAATAGCAAAGTGAACCACTCCAAACAAACAATTCTTAAAAAGAGGTAAAAATCAGAATAATGTGCAGAAAATGTCAAAATATCGTATTTTCGTATTTTAGCACCAAAATTCGGAAAAGATGAAACATCAAAAACATGTTAGATTTGATTGGGCAATAAAACGGCTATTAAGACAAAAAGCAAACTTCAATATTTTAGAAGGATTCTTGAGTGAACTGCTCAAAGATGATATTTCTATTATAGAAATCATTGACACAGAAAGCAATCAAGAAAGCGAAAATGATAAGTTTAATCGGGTTGATATTTTAGTCAAGGACAAAACAGGCGAGCTGATAATCATTGAAATCCAAAATTCTTATGCCATTGATTATTTTTTGAGGGTTTTGTTCGGTATTTCAAAAGCGATTACCGAACACATGAATATTGGGGATAAATGGACAGAAGTAAAAAAAGTTATTTCAATTAACATTGTTTACTTCGATTTAGGCAGAGGGGAAGATTATATTTACAAAGGGGAAACAAGGTTTTTTGGATTGCATCAACAAGATGAATTACAGCTCTCAAACGCTCAAAAAAAATTATTCAAAAAAGAGAAAGTCAAAGATTTATATCCTGAAATATACCTTATTAAAGTAAACAATTTTGATGATGTGGCAAAAGATAAGCTCGACGAATGGATTTACTTTTTGAAAAATAGCGAAATAAAAAAAGACTTTACCGCAAAAGGGCTGAAAGAGGCAGAAGAAGTACTAAAGGTAGCGAATATGGACGAGAATGAAAGACGAGAATATCAAAGATTTGGTGAAGTTTTATCTGACAGGGCAAGCCAAGCTTTGAGTATAAAAATAGAAATTGAAATGGCGATAGAGAAAGAGAGGGAAGCCAAGGAGAAAGAGAGGGAAGCCAAGGAGAAAGAGAGGGAAGCCAA
>CAZHZT010000022.1:50635-59676 GCA_964537285.1 uncultured Saprospiraceae bacterium
AGAGGGAAGCCAAGGAGAAAGAGAGGGAAGCCAAGGAGAAAGAGAGGGAAGCCAAGGAGAAAGAGAGGGAAGCCAAAGAAAAAGAGAGGGAAGCCAGAGAAAAAGAGAGGGAAGCCAAGGAGAAAGCTGAAAAAGAAAGAGAGAAAGCTGAAAAAGAAAGAGAGAAAGCTGAAAAAGAAAGAGAGAAAGCTGAAAAGGAAAAAGAGAAAGCTGAAGACTTAGCTATTAAAGCAATGATTACCAATACAAGTCTGTCAGACGAAGAAATAGCCAATGCTTTAAAAGTAAATGCCGAGAGAGTAGCGAAAATACGAGCAGAAATAAAATAAAGGAATAAATAAGGGGAATAAGATGATCGGATAGGGAGCCTCGGTCATTAGACTTGATGTTTCCGAGGTCATCTCACTTCACCAACCCATACACTACTCGCCAAAACCTCCCCCCAAACCGCTCCACCTTAGAATAAGGCGATATCTCCGCCCCAAAATTCCTGCGCACCCGCTCAATAGGAGCAATCATACTGCCTAAAAAGTCAAAGCGATTCAGCTTAAGCACTTCCGCGGTATATCTAATAGCTTCCCAATGAAGGAAAACCCCGGCACCACTTTTCCGAAATTCGGGCTTATCCCCTGCAATCAGATCATAAGCAGCCGTTTGATCCCATACGAGGTAGATGGCAGAGTGAATCTGATTCTTTTCATCTACTGCATACAAGACCTTTCGTCTTTGATTGTATTCTAGCGCATTATCAAGCCTTTCAAGCAACTTAAAATCTACAGGAAAGGCCATGCCCTGCCGGCGAAAAGAAGCATCCGCTAATTCTAAAAACTTTTCTAATGGAAGACCTTCTTTGATTTCCACATGAGATTGCGCCTTAGGTATTTTATTATTGCGATAATCCGTGCAAATATTTGAAAACACTTTTTCTAAATCATCGAGAGGAGAGATCGAATAAGAATAAGCCGTAGATTGCTTAAAGCCTTCCCAGTACAAGGGCAACCAATTTTGAAGGGAATAATGCATATTTTGCCTAAAAATGGCCGTTTTCGGCAACTTCCTGATTAAATTCTTCAAGATTTTATAGGCCTGTTTGGGATGCCGGAAGCCTTCTTTAATATAAGGCCCCATAAATTTCGTCAATGGTGGCATGGTTACATATTTTACGGGGCCTTTCTTTTTAAGATAAAAAGGCCAGATCGCAACAACTTGCCCCCCTTTCTCTTCAACCACAGCCTCCCATGCTCCAAATGTAACCGCATCCAAATACCAAGGCTCAAAAAAGATGGGAAGATGACTTTCCTTTCTACAAAATTGTATATATAATTCTTTAGCTTGCATGCTGTAAAATTAATAAACGATTGCGGTTAAAGGAGAATGCTTCAGGGGAAACGAAATTTAAATTCTATTTCCCCCTTCCCCTTTAACCGTTTCCCGTTAACCGCAACCTCTGTTTTGCATGAATACCACTAGAAAAAAGGAAAAGCTTAAAAAATTCGCCCAATCCCTTTCAGGAGAGTTTTATTCAGATCAATTAATGCGCGCACTGTACGCTACCGATGCTTCGGTTTATCAGGAAATGCCTTTAGCGGTAGCACTTCCCAAAACCGAATCGGACATTCAGCGGCTTATACAATTCGCTTATACTGAAGAAATTCCTTTAATCCCAAGGGCTGCAGGCACTTCATTAGCTGGTCAATGCGTAGGAAAAGGAATCGTAGTAGATACTTCAAAATATTTCACCAAAATACTGGAATTAAATGTAGCGGAAGGTTGGGTACGCATCCAGCCAGGGGTAATTCGCGATGAACTCAATAAATATTTAGCTCCTCAACAATTGTTTTTTGGACCTAATACCTCTACTGCCAATCGATGTATGCTTGGTGGAATGGTAGGAAACAATTCTTCTGGCTCCACTTCTGTCAAGTATGGAGTTACCAGAGACAAAGTGATGGAAGTTAAAGGCTTTTTGAGTGATGGAAGTCCAGTCCACTTCAAACCATTGGACAAAGATGCATTTTATGAACAGGCCCTGTCTCCCGGGCTCGAAGGTCAAATCTATCAACATTTAATCGAGTCACTCTCGAACGAAAGTTTAGTAGATGAAATTCACCGGCAATACCCCAAAAGCACAATTCATCGAAGAAATACAGGCTATGCGTTGGATAGTTTACTCAAAATGCAGCCTTTTGAAAATAAAGGTGAGCCCTTAAACCTTTCCAAGCTGATAGCGGGTTCCGAAGGAACTTTAATGTTCATGACCGAATTGAAGCTAAGGTTGGACCCAATCCCTCCTAAAGAAGAAATCCTGTTCTGCCCACATTTTGAAAGCATGAATCAGGCGATGGAAGCCGTACTTCTTATTATGGAGGAAGCTCCTTATGCCTGTGAACTCATGGATAAAATCATCCTGGATTGTACTCAGGGAAATCCAAAGCAGCAAAAGAACCGCTTTTTTGTAGAAGACGACCCACAAGCCATTTTAATTGTCGAATTGCGTTCCAGTGAACCGAAGATTTTAGAAGCTCAGGTCCAACGACTAGAAGATAAGTTACGTAATAACCATTTAGGCTATGCCTACCCAACGGTATCTCCACCGCATACCCAAGCCGTCTGGGAATTGCGTAAAGCTGGCTTAGGCCTGCTTTCTAATATCGAAGGCGATGCTAAACCAGTAGCTTGTATAGAAGATACTGCCGTTGCGCTGGAAGATCTTCCTGCTTACATTCGAGACTTTGATCAACTCATAAAAAGCTTTAAGCAAGAGGCCGTATATTATGCTCATGCCGGGGCGGGAGAACTTCATCTGCGCCCAATTCTCGACCTAAAAAAATCAGAAGGCGTTGAACAGTTCTACGAGATTACCAAGGCTACGGCGGAACTAGTGAAAAGCTACAAAGGGTCTTTAAGTGGAGAACATGGCGACGGACGAGTAAGGGCAGGTTTCATCCCAATGATGTATGGAGCGAAGATCTATCAGTTCTTTAAAGAACTGAAATCGACCTGGGACCCTCAAAATATTTTCAACCCGGGCAAGATCGTTAACTCAGCTCCGATGACCGAATCACTCCGCTATGAGCCAGATAGAAAGGAACCTGAGATTGAAACAATAAGCAGTTTTCAAAAAGAAGGCGGCATCCTTAGGGCTGCTGAAAAATGTAACGGTTCCGGGGATTGCCGCAAGCTATCAGGGGCCGGAGGTACTATGTGCCCAAGCTATCGCGCAACCCGAAACGAAAAAGACTCTACCCGGGCACGTGCCAATGCTTTAAGGTATTTCTTAACCCAGGATAAACAACCCAACCCTTTTGACCATAAAGAACTTAAGGAAGTATTGGATTTATGCCTGAGCTGTAAGGCTTGTGCGAGTGAATGTCCCTCAAGCGTTGATATGGCAGCCATGAAAGCAGAGTTCCTACATCAATATTACCGTACTAACGGTGCACCTCTTAGTGCAAAAGCCTTTTCCTCTATTGGCCAAGTCAATGCCATGGCCTCGAACTTCCCAAAAATGTATAACTTTTTACTTCAAAATACTTTTGTAGGAGGCTTGGTTAAGCAAGTTTTAAATGTTGCTCATCAAAGAAAAATCCCTCAGATAAATCATTCCTTAGTAAAATGGTATAAAAAGAACTACTTCAATAAAAAGCCATCGAATTCCAGAGGTAGAGTATATTTTTTCTTTGATGAGTTCACGAATTATCTCGATGTAGCAGCGGGAAAAGCAGCCATTGAATTATTATTTCTATTGGGCTATGAAGTTGCATATATTCCGCATGCGGAAAGTGGGAGAGCTCAAATATCCAAGGGTTTCTTAAAGAAAGCACAGACACTAGCTATACATAATGTAAAAGCTTTTACAGGAAAGATAGATGAAAAAACACCGCTTATTGGAATAGAACCTTCGGCTATTTTATCCTTTCAGGATGAATATCCTCGCCTGGTGTCTTCGTCAATAGAACCTGAAGCCAGGGAACTAGGCCAGAATACCCTTCTACTAGAATCCTTTTTGTATAAAGAAATTCAAAAAGGACAAATTGAGCAAGAACAATTTACACAAAAAGAAGCCCTGATTGCCTTTCATGGCCATTGCCATCAGAAAGCATTATCAGAGCCCGATCATACGGTATGGATGCTAAGCTTACCACAGAATTATCACGTTGAAGGTATTCCTTCCGGATGCTGTGGCATGGCTGGTTCATTTGGATATGAAAAGGACCATTATCAAGTAAGCATGGATATTGGAGAAATGGTGTTGTTCCCAGAAGTAAGAAGGTACCCTCCGGATACGATCATTGCAGCGAATGGCACGAGTTGCCGGGAGCAAATCATTGATGGTACTGGCCGCATGGCCATGCATCCTGCTCAAATTTTACGAAATGCGTTGAAGGAGTAGAAAATTCTTCGTTTACTTTCTCTACATTTGCTCCAGGAAATTCTGGTTAAAGCGTCTCGTTGCCCTCAGTAGGAATTTTTTTTGGAGGAAATTCCTTTCCAAGAGCAACGAGACACTTCGAAAAACAACTATTCAGAAAAATTTCATACAAAACATACACCATGAAATTCGGTACCAAAGTTATTCATGCAGGTATTGAACCTGACCCGACGACAGGAGCCATCATGACTCCTATATATCAAACATCCACATATGTTCAGGCTGCCCCCGGAGATCACAAAGGCTATGAATATGCTCGCACGCAAAACCCTACCAGATCTGTATTGGAGAAAAACCTGGCGGCACTGGAGAATGGCCTTGATGCTATTTGTTTTGCCAGTGGATTAGCTGCCATGGATGCGATCTTGCATACTTTAAAACCAGGAGATGAAATAATTTCGACAGATGATCTTTACGGTGGTTCCTACCGGCTAATGACCACTGTTTATGAAAAAATGGGCATCAAATCCCATTTTGTTTCTATGGAACAACCTGAGCATTTAGAAACACTCATTAATAGCAATACCAAATTAATTTGGGTTGAAACGCCTACCAACCCAATGCTCAACATCATTGATATTGCCGCAGTTTGTGAAATCGCTAAAAAGCACAATGTCCTCTCGGTAGTTGACAATACTTTTGCTTCACCCTACCTGCAAAATCCTTTAGATCTTGGTGCAGACGTAGTACTTCATTCTGCAACAAAATATATAGGAGGGCATTCAGACCTGATCCTTGGGGCATTAATTGTAAAAGATCCTGAACTTGCAAACCAATATCACTATATACAAAATGCTGTAGGCGCCGTTCCTGGTCCACAGGATTGTTTTCTTGCATTAAGGGGCATAAAAACGCTCCACATTCGCGTAGAAAGAGCATGCCAGAATGCGGCTAAAATTGCTGAAGTTCTAAAAGATCACGATAAAGTAGCTAATGTGTATTATCCGGGATTTACAAACCATCCTAACCATAAAGTAGCAGCCCGCCAAATGCGTCATTTCGGGGGCATGGTTTCTTTTGACCTGAAAGAAAATTCCCTTGAAGCCGCCACCCAGATTATGCAAAGAATGAACTATTTTCATTTGGCTGAATCTTTAGGCGGGGTAGAATCATTGGTGGGCCATCCTGCTACAATGACGCATGCGTCCATTCCAAGAGAAGAACGCCTTAAAGTTGGATTGACAGATTCGTTGATTAGATTAAGTGTGGGCATTGAAGATGTAAACGATTTACTAGATGACCTAAACCAGGCATTGGGGTAACCTCCTTTTCTCCATAAAAATGGATAGAATAAAAAAAGGGACGTGTACACGTCCCTTTTTTTATTCTATCCATTTTTATGGAATATCTCAAAACCTCCGTCTTGTAATAGACAACAAATTTCTCCACCCAAAACGAATTGAAAACATCATGAAAGAACCCTTATCTTATTCCACAACCCCTTTGACTATAAAAGCCTGGGCAGAGGCGGACCGCCCAAGGGAAAAACTGATGATTAGAGGTAAAAAAGCACTCTCAGATGCCGAATTATTAGCCATCTTAATTGGTTCCGGAACCCGGGAAGAGTCCGCGGTTGGGCTTAGTCAAAGAATCTTAAACTCTGTAGAAAATAATCTGAATGAACTAGTAAAAAAAACCATAAAAGAACTCATGAAATTTAAAGGTATTGGCGAAGCTAAAGCGATTACCATTGCAGCCGCATTAGAGCTTGGACGGCGCACCCAACATGCCAATATTATTGACCGCCCCCAGATAAAATCCAGCCGCGATGCATTTAATTGTATAGCCCCCATGCTGATCGATCTCTCTCATGAAGAGTTTTGGATCTTATTGCTGAATCGTGCTAACCGGGTAATGACGCGCTTGCGTGTCAGTACCGGAGGAATTACAGGTACTGTGGTAGATGCTAAAATGATCTTTAAAAAAGCCATTGAAGGGGCTGCGGTCTCCCTTATTCTTTGTCATAATCATCCCTCGGGGAACCTTCAACCGAGCCAGGCAGATTTAACCATTACCAAAAAGTTAAAACAGGGCGGTGAAATGCTCGATATCAATGTGCTCGATCACCTGATCATCTCCGAAAAAGGTTATTACAGTTTTGCAGATGAAGGGAATATGTAGTAAGTAATCAGAAATGCTATTGAGTCCAGGCGCTACCACGCCTGGACTCAATAGCATTTCTGATTAAAAAATAAAAAAGCTTACTATGAAAATTAAAACGGAAGAAAGCGTAAATATGAAGAAATAAGCAAAAACAGCAATCCAGTATTTAATGAAAGTTTTTAAAATGCCCTGCCGATAGAATCGTTTCATAGACAGAAAAATATAAATGGCGATTATTATGATTGGAATACTTGAAAATGCAGGGGATATTTGCTTAGAAATAAATAAGTAAAGCCCCGTTAAAATAAATACAAATGTATGCACATGGTACCCAAAAACCAGATGCTCAACATAGTAAAAATTGCGGCGAACATACAACAGCTTATAAAGAAGAGCTAGAATCGGCATCATAAAAAAGCCTAACCAAAGGACTTTCCCTATGGAGTAGCGAAAGAAACTTCTGGGATCTTTCATAAACTTGATGCTTTGCTGTAAAAGCATCTGCTTCCAAAAATCTCCAACTTCATATTTCTCAGCCACTTCTTTTGGGGATAAGTTTTCAAAATCATCTGCTGAGATAATTACATCTATTCCCTCACCTTCTATTTTAACAATAGAATTAATTTTAATACTATCTTTCCTTGCACGAATATTATTAATGATCGGAATTTTACTACGAAGGCTATCGATGGACTTTTTTACATTGCCCCCCTTAAACGTTTGCATTACCTTAACAGCTGCAGTATCGAAATCTGCTACAAATTCCATTTGCAGGCGAGCCGCTCTGGCCTCTTTAATCTCTTCCATTTCAAAGTTATTGAATTGGATAACAAAGCTGAGGGCGGCAATTAAAAAGATGGTTGCCAATAAAAAGATTCTAAGCGGAGAAACGTATTTCTTGTGTCTCCCCATGAAATATTGACGCGTAAGCTTTCCAGGAACCAACAGGTCGCGTAAAGTGGGAAAAATAGTATAATCCAGATTGAAAAAGTGGGAGAAAAAATCTCCTATCAGATGAATAAACTTTATGCGGCCATCTGAATTTTTTTGACCACAAGCCGGGCAAAACTTTGCATTTTCCGGCAAAATGGCTTCACAATTAAGGCATAATTTTTCTTCGGGAATACGCTCTTGCGGCTCCATAGTTTTACAGGTTTACTTCTTCAAGATAAACCCATCTTCCTTAATTGTCAAAGGTGTTTCCGGAAAATCAGCCAAAGTCAGGGATTTCAATAGACGAAGTCCTTCACCTTTAGGATCAACTTTGGGACCATGTGTTTTTTGCTGATATACTGATGTCACTTTTGCATGAACAAAACCTCCGTTTTCATCAACGAAAACATTTATCAAGGGAGCCACACCTGCAGCCCCACGCAAATTAAAGCGCCCATAAGTACAGAAATTCCCTAAGCTATAAGAAATGAATCGGTTTTTATACAATTCCACCGCACGTGTTACATGAGGCCCGTGCCCAAACACAATATCCGCTCCGGCATCGATTACTGCATGAGCAAAAGCATGGACATTTCCCCTGTTTTCGCCGTAATAGGTTTCCG
Organism: uncultured Saprospiraceae bacterium; assembly: GCA_964537285.1. Lineage (GTDB taxonomy): Bacteria > Bacteroidota > Bacteroidia > Chitinophagales > Saprospiraceae > CAZHZT01. The sequence goes on from CAZHZT010000022.1 coordinate 58,727, forward strand.
TTTTTTTGGGAACATGCTGATTTTTAGCCCCCTCTGCACCACCATGAAAAGAAACAATGATGATATCGCACTGATCTTTAAGTGAGTTTACGATGTTTTTTGCATATTCTAATCTTCGAATATCGCATGTTCCAGAATTTGGAGCAAATGCACAGAACCCCCACTTTTTTCCTTCGCGCTCAATAATGGCAGTTTCATCCGTTCCTGCCAGGCCTGCAAATGCAATACCAGCTTCTTTTAAAAGCGCCTTAGTGCGGGTACGCCCGGTAGGTCCAAAATCTCCAGAGTGATTATTTGCCAAGCTCAACAGATCAAAACCAGTTTCGACAAAGTGATTTACATATGATTCCGGTGAACGAAAAGCATAACATAAGTCCGGATTGGAGCACCTTTTTACGGTTCCTCCTTTATCAAGGATTGTCCCTTCCAGGTTTCCGAAAGTAACATCTGCAGAGCGAAGAAGATCAGCAACATCTTTAAACAGATCTTTCCCTCCGTTTGGTGGCAAATAATTTGGAGAAGGATAGTTGGTTCCCAGCATCATATCCCCTACCCCAATCACACTGAACAACCGAACGGAATCCTCTTCAATTGGTGGGGTTGAATCTTGAAGCATTTGAACAACGGTTTCACTCTTGGATTTTTCATTCAGCTGAATGCTGGAAACATTTGACCCCGGCTCCGTTACACAAGCCACAGAAACCACTAAAACACTTAACAAAAATAGACTTCCTGAGAGGAAGTCTATTAAAGAAAATTTTCTCATATTATGTTTTCGGTTATTAGAATGATATGTAAGAAAATGTAATTTCGTTCTTTGACAAATTGTGTGGAGTTTAAAAATGATAAAACCTGAATGCCCTGGTGGCTAAAGGGGTTATCATTTTTAAACTTCATTTTAGGGATTAGGCAATTAATAAGCTACCCAAATTTTGCGAAGTAATTTTTTT
>CAZHZT010000023.1:0-42219 GCA_964537285.1 uncultured Saprospiraceae bacterium
TTTTAACGGCTGCCAGCCTTTCAAAAAGCTAAATTGAATAAGGCCGGTCCTAAAGTATTGATTACTACACCTTTTTTTAATTGCAGTGACAACATGAAATTCCTGAAAATCCGAGATGACTCATTTTTTTGTTCTTAAAATGTTTACCAAATGAAATCATCTAGAGCCAAAAAACGAGATGTTGGATGCAAAATTATGTTAAGTGTTGTGACAATATTAGAATAATCCTCCCAGGTTACCCATTCCTGGAGGAAGCATATTTTTCAACATATCCTGTGCAGCTTCAGCTTCTTTTTCTGCAGCTTCTTTTAAGGCTCTGTTTACAGCTGTAAATAGCAAGTCTTCCACTTCTTCAATATCGTTCCAATCGAGCTTTTCTTTGTCTATAGAAATGTTGAGAATTTCCCGATTGGCATTAGCTGTTACTTTTATGGCACCATTACCTGCTTCTGCGGTAATCTCCATTTCGGCAAGCGACTCTTTCATCTTTTTTTGGCGCTCTTCCATATCGCCTAATAAATTTCCAAACATATAGATTTAGTTTTTTAGTTCTTTGACATAAATTGTGGAAAATGGAACATCAAAATGATAACCCTTGAATGCCCTTGTGGCTGAAAGGGTTATCATTTTGATGTTCCACACAATTTGTCAAAGAACGAGTTTTTTTACATTACACAATCAGTTTCAGCTGATTCAACGGGAAATAAAGCGTAAAGTTCCTGTACCTGTTCGGCTCTTAAAGCATAATCATAAACGCGCACCTCATCAATAATCCCTTTGAAACGTTTTACTGAATATCCCATACAAGGGCTGTTAGAAAAGGACAGCACTGCGTTGTTACTAATATCAATACCACTACAACGTCGAGATTCCTTTATAAGCTGCCCATTGATGTAAGTGTACGCCCGAATGCCTCTTCTAACGAGTGCAAAATGATGCCATCCTGCTCCATCAAATGAAGGAGACAGGCCAGGGTAGTCTTTTTGGTCATTTTCGTGTACATCTGTATCAATAATGCCATTCGCTCTGTCCGCCATTATGTCAAGCATTTGTATTTCATCACAAACTTCTCGTTTGGCAATCATGCTTTGTTTTTGGATAGAATACTGGTCTGATTTAAAATAGAAGCTTATAGTAAAGTCAGAGGTAGAAAAATAATCATTGACGGGCCCGTGGAACTCAACATAGTCATTGATGCCATTTAATAGAAGGCCTTCATCATCAATACCACACCAACAGCTTACGCTACCGAATAGTTTTCCATCAGAACCATTGCCGGTGTCATCTCTGGCGTCACACTCATTGAAGGAATAATAGGCAATCAGGCCTTCTTCCGGATCAAAAGAATTGGAAAGGAAGAAAGGAGAAAAAAATAATGCGAAGAGAAGAATAGCTGTGGTTTTCATAAATACAAAGTTTCTTTCAAGTTCTTAACGTAAATATAAGGCACAGGTTTGTATGCTACCTAAAAGAAAGGATGGAAATTCTGGAAATTCTGGTAAAAAAAGCAGGGGGGCAAAAGCAATTCGTTCCCTGTCACTGAAAACGAATCACTTTTTAGCCCCCCTGGATTTCTGAATCTGTCAATGGGATGAACTTGTTGTAGTGGGGGAGTTGTACTACAATATTTGAACGTCGGGTAAATAACTAACCTGAGTTGCGATAAAAACGGTGAAAGGTCAACGGGAAACGAATAAACACATTTAGCTAAAAAGCCTGGCTGCTTTTTAATCGTTGTTTCGTTAATCGGTTCTCCTTTTGTTGCAATCTGGGTTAAGTAACAATTTTAACATTTCAAAGGGTATGCCAAAATGCTTAAATTGCTTAAAATCAGTTGAAAAACTTTAGACCAGGTGCAATTATTTGATTCAACACAGAACAGATTTCATTGCACCTGGTCTAAAGAAGCGTTTATTGCTTCAAGAAACGCTCCGTTTTTCCATCGTATCGTAAAAAGTAAGTTCCCGAAGGCAGGTGGTGTAACGATAAGTTAATGAGTTCTCTACCTTCAGCGATTATTTCTTGATGTACTAAATGACCTAGAATATCGTAAATGATGATTTCTCCGGATGTTGGTACAGCATCCTCAAAAAGAATGTTCAAGCTTCCTTCCGTCGGACTAGGAGCGAGTTTCCAATTCGAGCTTCCCCGGGAATCTATTTGGACACTTTTGATGTTAGAAAACTCGAATTTTCCATCAAAATCTACCTGTCGAAGTCGATAGTAATTAACGCCCTTGAACGGTTTTTCGTCTACATAGCTATAGTTTTGAGGTAGGGTAGAGGTGCCTGCTCCGTTGATTTGGGCGATGGCTTCGAAATCACGACCATCTTTGCTTCGCTCCAACAAGAAGAAATCATTATTTTGTTCTGAAGCAGTTTTCCAGCTCAGGAAGACTTCGTTATTATTTGGAATGGCATCGAAGAAAAGTAATTCAACCGGAAGCGTTTGCTGATTGCCAGATAACAGGTTGAAGGTTGAAAAAGAAGTGAATTGTTCTTCTTGACCATTAGGACATCCCTCAGTTATAATCCCGTCCTTGATAACTTTATAAAAAGTTCCATTACAGACGTTATTGTCGGTTAATGTAATAGTGTACGTAAAAACATCACCAGAGCCGGGATCAGGATCGATAGTCCAGCCACCGGTAGCGCAATCGTAAGTGTATTCAAAAAGTGGACTGCCTTCAGGACATATCTCTTCGATCGGAGGGTCGGTACTTACAGCATCGGCCGAATCAAAGAAACCCGTCAAATATAAGGGCGGTGTGCTTGTAAAGCTAATCGTAAATGGAGCAGAGCCCACGGAGCCCGATTGTCCTATCGGGAATGTATAATTTGTACCTGTTAGTAAATTGCCTGCTACCAAATTACCCCATTGTAAGGTTCCATCGATATAACGGCTGTTGTTACTTCCTAATATGGCATTAGGATTATTATTTTCAATTTGGATCTTGGAGTTGGTAGTTTGAATTAATCCATTAAAGAATTCAAGAGAATTAGTGATTTCAAGGTCAATCCCTGACAGGTTCACACCATTTGAATTATTCATTTCTGTGTTTAAGACATTTATACTGCCTGTTCCACTAATTGTTTGGTTTGAAGAGCCCGCAAACCGCAGTATTCTCTTGTGATTTGCACATTCAGCGTCAGAACTATTGTAATCTTTTACGGTTAAGGTACCGTTTATGGTTGCATTGCCGCGTAATTCAAAACCGGTTCCGTCCCCTCGGTTGCTTGCGCAAGAGTTTGAACCGTCATATGACTCGTTGGTGAGTTCGCTACCAGCCCCTATTATCAAATCACCGGAGATGACCATCGGAGAACTAGCGAACATATTATTATAATACATTTTAACTGTTCCTCCTCCAGAGGTGCCAACTTCTAAGTTTCCTTTAATGGTTAAAAAACCACCATTGGCTCCACCTGTGAAGGCGCCACTAAAGCTGCCGGCATCATAAAAACCTGATGAACTAATTAGGTGTAAGTTGGGGTAAAACATCCCCACAGCTACTACGGATACGGAGGGATCAGAGCCATCGTACTCGTTGAACCAGTTGGCGGTAGCAGGAATGTTAGAGATGCCTCCGTCGTATTTATCCCGATAGTTGGCTGTTGAAGACCTTCCTGTTTTACGGATGGTTCCGGAAGCTCCAAGGATCCATGTACCATTGAATACATTAAGACCAGCCCCGCTTGTGCCCCGATCAATTAGTGTACCATATACCGTTAAGTCTACGCCTGTTCCGTCAAGGATAGAAACTTCAGCTGTTCGTTGAACATCAAGTGTTCCGCCTAAGTCGATGGTTAGGTTATCAATTTCAATGTTAGGATCGCCGTCAGGATCACTAAGCACTGTTATGGTATGCCCGTAGAGAATGTTCACTTGATCTGAATTGGAAGCTGAGGGGAAATCACAAGCTGTCGTCCAGCCGGAGAATCCATTCGGAGACATTTCCCAGGTGGAGGCATCCGTCCAGTTACCACTTTGAACGGAACGAAAATAAGGGTCAGGAGATGTATAAGTGAATTGAACAGCGTTGGTCACATTGGAACAGCCATTAAATTCGGAGATTTCACAATAGAATTGATATCCATCAAGGCTATTGACATCGCCAGTGATGGAAAGGGCTTTAACCGTTGCTCCGGAAACGACTTCCGAACCTCCTGTTATGGTCCCGGTACCGTTTGTAATGTCCGTCCAGGTTGAGGAGCTTCCGTCATTATATTTCCACTGAAAGCTTAATTCGCCTCCTTGCCCAGGGGTTGCTGTAAATAGAATACTGATAGCGCATCCTGAAACGTCTGAGATGGCAGAGCTTGTGGGTGGGTTGTCCTCAGGTGGAAGTTGGAAGCCTATGCAATCTGCTGTTCCACCAAAACTCCAATCATTTTGGTTATAGGATGTTGAGGGTGCGGACGCACCATTAACTCTTGTGTAGGTAAATCCACTACTTGATGCTTGGTCTTCTGCCCAAAGGTCAATAAATGAAGTGCCATCAAAAAGAAGCAGTCGATCAATACCTCCTTCATTATAACCCAAAGAATTAAATTCAATATCTGGTGTAATGGAACTACATGAATTACAAGGGGAACCGGTTCCGCTTCCTCGGATCATGTAAGTGCCGCCAGAGGGTATTGTTCCGCTCAGGTCGAAAGTACCTCCGTTATAATTTGCCGGAGGAGGATCATTTGGATCGCTGGCATTATTATCTGAGCGTAGTTGCCATCCGGTTAAATCGATGTCACTGGCAGAGCCATTAAATAATTCCACATAATGGCAGGAGCCTGCGGATTCATCGTAAACGCCTGAAATTAAAAGGCCTGTAAAACCAGCCGGAAAATTAGTACATCCGCTTTCTGCCAGAACAGAGAAAGAATTTGCCGATGTTTGGCTACAAGTATTTTCCGTTAAAGTAATAAAGCCGGAGCCATTTGCGGGGACTTCAGCGGTAATCGTCGTATTATTAACCACTGTAAAAGAAGTAGACTGAGCAGAACCAAATTGAACACCCGTAACATTGCCAGAAAAGCCGGAGCCCGAAATAGTTACTTGAGTTCCTTCCGGGCCGGAAGTTGGGGCAAAACTTGAAATAGAGGTTGTCGGGATACAATTTTCTGTGATAAATACTTCCCAGTTTTCCAGACTCCCGACATCAATACTGTTGTCATCGCAGATCCTAATTGTCCAAACACCAATTGGGTTTTCACCATCAAATTGGGATAGAGTGCCAGCTCCAGCCGAAATAACCGTTTCGTCGTAGGCCATGTCTACGGTATGATCATTAGTACTTAAGTTATTTCCCGAGTCTTCATCGAAAAGTACTTCTAAGTTAAGTGCGTTTCCTCCGGTCGCCCCATCGAGTAGTTCGACAATAGTTCCCTCCGGAGAAATGATTTCAATGACCAAGTCATTTCTCCAGGCGTGCGAAATACTAACGCCCACATTAATATCATCGATTGTACCTCCAGAGCCTGAATAATTAAAGGTGCTGGTCGCATAGTTCATACTTCCACAACCATTATCGGGAATAGGGATAGCGTTGGAACCTACTCCTGTAAAGTCAATGGTACAACTACCTTCATCCGCATCATCATTATTGATAGTAAGGGTGGCGTCATAAGTAGAAACCATAGGAGGGTTGAATTGAATGGTAATATCTTGTGTGCCGGCAGCAGGGATCGTAATTGGTGTCGATGGCGGGTTTACCAAGGTGTATGCGGAAGCTCCCGAGCCACTAATGGGGAGGCTGTTTATGGTTAAATCGGCACTTCCGTCATTAGCGATGGTCAGCACATCTTGTACGGGAACGCTGGGGTTAGTTGTCCCAAAGTCAATGGTTTCGGTACCGCAGGAGATGTCGGTGCCGGTGGGGTACTCGAGTTGAATTTCGGGGAGTTGGGGGCCACCGCAATTATCTGTGTGATTACCCATACTTGAAGGAGCTCCGGTAGAATAAGAAGTCACAATCCATTCTGAATTACTGGCATTGGTTCCTCTTGAAGCATCCCAGTCGGTATTTGGGCTACAGACGGTAGCTTTTCTTGCTAAAGTATGATTGACTGTTCCATTGGATACGCCCGCTACATCCCAGCCTGAACCAGGGTCTGACCCATCTTCTCCCACCGCATCAATAAGGGTAAAGTTGCCGGATATATCCTTCGCGAGGCCAACAGCATCGTCTCCATTCCATGAACAAAAGCCACTGTATTCATCTGCACCAGGTACATCAGAGCTATTGTTGGCGATAACGATAGTAGTTCCATTTGCGAGCGTTGAAGCTGAAAAATCATAAGTAAATTCGGGCCAAGGTCCTCCGTTACTAACTCTCCATAACTGATAGTCGCTAAGGTTTACAGTACTACCTGTACCATTATAGATTTCAATATATTTGTTGTTCCCCGAGCTGCCTTCTCCATATTCAGAGATAATGAGGTCGGAAACCTGGCCTGAAAGGAAGGTTGTTAGAGAAAATAAGCCTACCAGGCAAAACGTTGTACGCAAAATCATTTTTTTATCCGATTTAGTGATTACAGAAATTCTAGGTATTTAAGAATAACAGTTCTTTGACAAGTCCAATAAATTACTGGAATTGAGGACAAAGCCTCATAATAAATCAAAACTTGGGTTAATTAGGTGAAGTGGCTTATTGAATGCTTGTCTTCAGTAGTGGGGAAGCTGTTAAATAGCACCAAATTGGCTACTACCAAGTTATAACCTGATAGACAGCGTAAATTAATAAAGGCAAATGTAAAGGGAAAAAATAAAAAAAGGATGGATTTTGCGTTAAGTTAAAATTAACTTTGATAAGGATGGAAATTCTTGACAAAAAATGAAGGTATTCGCCGAAGCGAATACCCTCAGACTAACCCCACTTAATGGTTCTTGGTTTCTCGTTTTGTAGTAATAAGTGAGAAATGGGTCTATTGTACATAGCCAGAAAAAAACTAAGAATAATTTTTTCGTCAATTCACGGGAGTAATGAATCCCTTAGGCTTAATCTAAGCCCGGGTTAATCGTCGGGTATGTTTTTTTCATGGGAATAAAGCAATAAAAACAGTATAGCCAAGCTGGAAACTGTTCTTTCGCATTGTCTGGATACAGCATGGGAGCTCAAAAGAGGCATCAAGAATCAAGCCAAAAGTAAAAAGATTCTTTGAAGATTAAAACGGAGAGCCAAAATAATATTGTTAAATATTCAAGATTGCGGTTAACGGGAAACGGTTAACGGGGAACGGTCAACGGGAAACGACCACTTTTCGTGAGGCCGAAGGCCTCACTTTTGGCCTTTAACCGTTTCCCGTTGACCGATTCCCGATTCCCGATTCCCGCAATTTGGGTTAAAGGATGAAAAAACGGTGTACCTCTACTATCGAATTGTTGTTGGAGGTGCGGAGCACGTAGGAGCCTCTGGGAAGATGGCCAAGCTCCAATTGGATAAACTGCATTCCTGGTGGGCTCTGCTTTTCGTATACTGTTTCTCCTATCATATTGTGAATAAATATTTTTAAAGGATGCCTGGCTGGAGCATTTAGGGATAGTTGGAAGTTATTGTTAGAAACAGTAGGTTGAAGAGTGGAGGTATTTTTTCTGAGGGATAGATCTGCGGAAATAATTGGAGAGTAATGAAACTGTCCGTCGAAATCAACTTGTTTCAGTCGATAATAATTTGTACCTGAATATGGAGAGTGATCGACAAAGGAATAAGAACTTGGATTGGAGGACGTGCCGGAACCTTTCACTTCACCGATTTCCTGAAACCCTTGATTACCAAAGCTTCGTTGAATAATGAAATAGTTATTGTGGAACTCATTAGAAGTGACCCAGCTTAATTGAATGGCATTACCTAAAAGGGTTGCTTCAAATTTTACTAAGCTTACCGGTAAAATCTGTGAAAAAGGCGGTATACAAGGCCCTCCTTCAAACTGGCCGTTCGGTGAGATGACCTTCGGTGTATTATTGGTTGTAAAATAAAAAGACTGTGTATTCGACCCTCCTGTGGGGCTGTCGGCGAGAATACTCACTCTGGGTTCGTTATTATTGAAGTAGCCCAGTTGATTGCAATTCTGACCAGTGCCTGCCACCAGATAATATTGCTGCAAAGGCGTGCTGCCTTGGCAATGATTTGAGAAGTTCAAGTTAACTAGAGTGTTATCAAAATGGCTTCCAAGTACAGACCTGCAATCGTTACCTGCCCCTAGAAAAACCGCAACACGTGCGTCGCCCGGAATTATATCATTACCGGGAACACTTAGAAATACAGGACATCCTGCCTGTACATTCAGTTCCGCGATTACTGCATTTATCAGGCTTGCTTCTCCTGTATTGGAAGGATAAAGCCAGTCATAACAATTGACGCCTCCAACGCCAAAACAATCTTCACTTCCCGTATAACCAGGTAAACTAATCGGAGAGGTGTTGTATGAATTACCAAGCCATATATTGGATAAGTTGTTAGTTGTTCTGCCAGAGGCTATGGCCAGATCGTTCAGGTTCAGACTATTATAGTTGTAAAATATGAAGAACTCATTGGGCCCGTCGAGTCCGCAGGGATCAACGAACTGGGACTCAAAGATTAAGTTTCCACCATCGTAGGAACAATGTGGAGGAGTCATTATAACTTCTCCATTGAGCAGGCAAGAAGCATCTGCATCATCAACAATATTGATGGTTTTATTTCCACCGGCAATGGAAAAAGGGCCAAAAAAATTAGTCGAGCTACCAGAATGACTAATATTTTGTTGATTGATATCGCCACTAATAGAAAAAGTAGATTCCCAAAAGTCATTGCTTCCTTCGGGAGCGAAGGCAATGTAATACAAATCATCAAAAATATTGTCTGAAGTTCCATTATTATGGCAAGCTGTAATGGGACCGGCAGTAGAAAAATAACAGCAATTATCGTTAGGTAATCCCGGAGAGGCTACATCACCACCATTACAGCTGGTGCGGGAAATACACCAATTGGTTCCACTATTATTGGTATTATGGTCTTGATTTGGAACATCATTTAGAATGATAGATTCGCCATTTTCTTCGTTTGGCCATCCAACTCCCCCGTAATCCACTTCATCAATTAAGGTGCTGTTGTCTATGATCTTGATGATGTCATCTGAAGCCAGGTTGATGGATGTGTAAATATAGTTCCCGTTTGGGAAGCAATTCCCTCCACCTCTGCCAAGGACTTTATAATCTCCTGCCGGAATGATAAAACTCGATTGAATGATATGACTCGAGTTATTGTCTTCAATAGTCCATCCGTTTAGGTCAATATCGGTTCCGGAGGTGTTGAAGACTTCAAACCATTCATTGTCTGGTTCATTTCCTGAAGGATTATACATGATTTCTGTAATGATTAAATCCCCTGGGTTCGCTGATGAAGGAGCAAAAGAGCATAGTTGAATATCGTCTGCCCAGAATTGTCCTGCTCTGCTAGAGGTGAATTCAAACAAAGCACCCATGTACTGACCCGAAATAAAAGAGGTATGATTAGTAGTTCCTCCTGATACTTCACCGCTACCAGCATCATAGTACAGATTCCAGTCTCCCGAAGAGGTTCGGTATATTCGGATACAAACATCATCATTGCTATTCCAGTCTAGTGAGGAAGTAATAATAGGTGTTGGGCTATTATTATCTAAGTAGAATAAGCTTAATAGGTCATCATTTCCTGTAAGATTGATTCCCACTGCGTAACCATCGGGAAGGGTAGTAAAATCGGTGTTGTCAGTAATGAGGAAGAAGGCAAAATAATTATTAGCGGACGGGTCCCAGTTGCCATTGCGCATGCAAAGTTCCCATTCATGATCTCCGGAACTTAAGTTTTGGGGGCTTAAGTCCGTAAAAGTGTAGCTTTGCCCTGCCTCGTTGCTTAAATTGTGTTTAAGTTCTCCATTGTCATTCGTCCAATCATTGGTGTTTTGCCAACCAGCAAGATCGCCATCTTCAAAATCATCGGAAAATAATAAATTGCATTGGGGGAAACCTCTCATGCTGTTCAATAGAATTAGAACTGCAATAAAGTAAAAATGCTTCATCATAGAATAATCGTTTTCATTTGGTGAAAAAAATAACGTCAGCAGCAGCTCTCGAAAACTAAATTTACGCCGCAAAGTGGCGCAGAAATTCTTGCTTAAGGCATTGTGAAAAGGTATTTTGGCTCTGCCAAAATACCTTTTCACAATGCCTCACAAGAAAATACTGCCGTGTAGCGGCATAAAAGCTATTTTCTGTTTTCAAACCGAGAATGGCTGATATGACGTGAAGTTGCTTTTAAACAACTTCTCCACAAAAGAAAGGCTTTTTAATAAGTAATGCTACTGGAAATGTATGAACGCCCGTTTTTCAATTAAGAGTGGCGGGAAAAACTTCACGAAACATCAACTTATCACGGTCAACGGGAAACGGTTAACGGTCAACGAGTAATAAAAGAAGTTTATCCTTTTTCGAAAAGTTCTACGAGGAAGAATGCGTAGAACATGAGTAGGAAAAGGCCTTCCCAGCGAGAGATTTTATTGGAAATACACATTACACTGAAGAGTAGAGTCATTGCGATCATCAGAGGTAAACTGAAAGTAACGATAGAGTCTGGTATCGTTAATGGGCCAAAAAACGACGGAATACTCATTACGGCATAAGTGTTAAAAATATTAGACCCCATTACATTACCAACGGCAATAGCTGTTTTTCCTCTTCTGGCAGCATTAATGCTTACGATCACTTCTGGCAGGGAGGTTCCGAGAGCTACGGCTGTAAGTGCGATGACTTCAGGGTTGATGCCTGCCAGCTCAGATAATTGCACTATGGAATAGATGGTATAGTCGGCTCCAAAATAGACTAATACACCGCCAACAATCAATTTCGCAATGGTTTGCCAGTTAATTTTAACTTTGTAGTGCTCAACATCTTTGCCGCTTTGGAAAGAATAAACAAGGAAGACAACAATTCCTGTAAAAAAGAGTATCGATTCAAAAAAGGAATAATGTTTATCGGATAAAGCAAACCACATGAGAAAAGAAGAGCCTAAGAGATAGGGCAGGTCAATGTCCCAAACATTACTTTCAAGTTTTATTTCCCTGACGAAAAAAGCAGTAAGCCCCAGAACCAATACGATATTGGTAATATTAGAACCAATAACGTTACCGACTACAATCGAGGATTCTCCAGCGTATACCGAAGCTATAGATGCTGCTAGCTCTGGGAGTGAAGTTCCAAACGCTACAATGGTAATGCCAATAATAAACGGAGAAATACCAAGGCTTAAGCCAATGGTCTCTGCTGCGTCAACAAACCAATCCGCAGCTTTTAACAAAACAGCTAAACTAACTGCGAACAATAAAAAAAATAATAATACCTCCATACGTTTCCTCTCTTTATTAGAAATTTTTAAGGCTGCAAAAGTAAGCTTTTTCTATTTTTTGCTCAACAAAAAAACAATTAAGTACCTAAGAATATTTGGTAGTGGGTAAAACCGGTTGATGAGAAGTGTTAACCTTAAGTTGTAAAGCTTGTTAGATAAATCCATCAACGGATTCTACCCACTACCGAATATTTAACTAAAGGCCGACACAAGGCGTTGCAGCCCCCAGCCGGGGGCTGCAACGCCTTGTGTCGGCCTTTAGTTAAATATTCTTAGGTTACAGAGTATTGAAGAGTGGAAATAGATTTAAATCGTATTAAACGAAGAAGATATGAGGATATCTAAAGAAAAAATTACTTTTGTACGTTAAGAAGATATGCTATTTATGAATAATAAAAATCAGGATCAAAGCTCCGGGGGAGAGATGTCTTTTCTGGATCATTTAGAAGAACTGCGCTGGCACATTATCCGTTCATTGGTTGTGACGGTTACTGTGGCGATAGTAATCTATGTGCTTGGGCAAAGTGTATTTGACCTAATTATTTATGGCCCCAAGGAAAAGTGGTTCTTCACCTACAGCCTAATTTGTAGCATTTCTTCAGAACTCTGTTTTTACCCCCCTGATTTTGAATTAAAAACAATACAACTGGGGGAGCAGTTTTTTGTACACCTAAAAACCTCCTTGGTCCTAGGTATTGTGTTGGCTTTTCCTTATATTTTTTGGGAATTCTGGCGTTTTATTTCTCCTGGGCTTTATCCGGAGGAGAAACGGGTTGTAAGAGGGGTTGTTGTAATTTGTTCATTATTATTTGCCATGGGAGTACTTTTCGGGTACTTTATAGTTGCTCCCTTTGCAGTTACCTTTTTAGCAAGTTACAGCGTAGGTGCGGTAAATGCTACGACCTTGTCTTCCTACGTGAACTATATGACTATGTTTACGTTACCCGCTGGCTTGCTATTCGAATTACCCGTGGCGGTCTATTTTTTATCAAGGTTGGGATTAGTTACACCGGAGTTTATGAGAAGCTATCGCAGGCACGCGTTTGTAGTGATCCTTATTTTAGCTGCAATTATTACTCCGCCCGACATGATTACCCAACTTTTGATTGGCGTACCACTATATGGCCTTTACGAGATAAGTATTGGGATCTCCAGGCGGGTGCAGAAAAGATGGGAAAAAGAATTTGCAGAAACATAACTTAACTCAATCCAGATAAAATAGGCATTTATGTACAGAGTATCAACGAACCTCACTCTATTTTTAAAGTTTTTTGTTCCGGTGGTATGGATCGTATTCTTTGCCAGTTTTACAATTGCTGTTTGGGTGACGGATGAACATATTGGCCCTCTAGGTTTTTGGCAGTTTAAAATAGGCTTGACGATTTTCTTGTTTTTAGGAGCTCTGGTATTGTACTTTCTGTTCATGCGCTTGAAGCGTGTAGAAATGAGTGGAGAACATATTTATATAAGTAATTATATAAAAACTTACCGCTATCCGTACGATAGTATTGCGGAAATTAAGGAAGATGATTTTCTTCTTTTCCGAAGAATTCGGGTTTTCTTAAAAGAGGCCGGAAAATTTGGCCGAAAGATCGTTTTTGTAGCGGATAAACGAAATTTGAGACAATTTTATGAAGATCATCCTGCAATAAAAAAAGCAATAAACTCCATTTAATAAATAGATTTAACCTAAAACAAGCTTTAAACCGCAGTAAAATAAACATAATGGCAAGATGCAAAAGATTCGTCAAACCTTTGGGGGAGCTTTTGCGTAGGCAATAAATGTAAGGTGTACTCGTTTTGAAATAACTTGAAAAAACAGGCCAATTAATCCTCTAAAGTGAAGGTCTATAGCTATTTTTGCGGAGCCCATTAAAATGATAATACATAAATATGACAAGAGTTCTCATCATTTTGGCTGTCCTAGGAACGGCCAGCAGTTTTCTGCATGCCCAAACACCGAGAATAAGCGCCATTAAAAAAGGCGAATATCCTGAATCTATACTTGCCTGCCCCCCAGGTCAGGAAAATGACGCAGGAACCATTTCTCTTGGCCCCTTCAATGGCCAGAGCAATGACGTTGATTTTGATACGATGTTCCTTTGTTTCGGCGATCAAATTCTCATCGATCACGATGCAGGTTCAGAGAATCTCTCCGGAGATCCTGATCCGGCAACTACACCAGGCGTTGGATACGCGTTTTATACTTGTGAACCCACGGTTGATGGCCCTGATCTAACGGCTATTACAAATGATCCGTGTACGCTTAATGATCCTCCCTTACCTCCGGGATTCCTTTATATTGCTACCGGAGGGAATACAAACGGAGATGTTCTTTTTGAAAATACGGGCTTGATACAAGCTTTCTTTGACCCAGTGGATACGATGCCGGCAACTGTTTGGTTTGCACCGATCACTTACGATGATTTAGTCGATAGTGTGGCTTTTTATGAGGGAAATCCTTCGGGGCAATGTGTGAATGTAAGTACTGATGAGGCGTTCGCTGTTGTATATTTGAATGAAATAGAAATTTCCAATGTAAACACTTCTGCTAACGGTAGTAGCTGTCAGGGAAATTTTACGATCACCGGAGGTTTGCCTGAAGTGGATGGAAGTAATTATGATGTATCCATGACACTTGATTCTGATCCTTCAATTGAGGCCTTTTTGCAAGGCTTGATTCCTACTCACGGAGGGACTCAGAATTTCAAGATATTCGTTCCCGGGGTTTATAATGTGGTTATTTCTGATGGTAAAGGATGTGAGCGCACTTTTCAGATAGATATGGCAGGTTGTGATGCTATCGGAATTGAAATTACAGAGCAATTTGGCCAAAGCGGAGATAATGTCTGCGTCAGTTTTATCGCTACGAACTTTATCGATATTCAGTCTTTCCAGTTTACTATTGAATTCGATACTTCTGTAATCTTATTTTCAAATAATTCCTTTCAGAATACTTTATTAACAGAAGGTGGGATTAGCCCGGTTTCATTTGGTCCCGCTGATCCGAATGGTTCAGCTGAGATAACCGTCAATTGGTTTGACCTTAATTTTAATGGTCAAACCGTTCCGGACGGTACCGTGCTGTTTGATCTGTGTTTTGATATAAATGGTGATCCCGGGGATGTAGCTGATCTTGCCATTGAATTTGCTCCGGTGAATGTTTCTACGCCTCTGGAAGTGAAAAAAGCACTTGATCCTTTGACTTTTGTGGATGCTGGTTTGGTGAGTAATCCGGGTTCCGTTACTGTCTTCGATCCTAGTACGCTACTGGTTGATATTACAAAGGAAGATGTTACTTGCAAGAATGCAGATAATGGATCTTTTACGATGACGGTTTCAGGGGGAAATCCTATCTACGAAATTGTTTATCAACTCACAGGGGGAGGAGGCAACTTTGGCCCTGATACTATTTTTGTGGATGGGGGGTCTTTTACTGCTGATAACCTGGCTCCTGGTACCTACATCATCATTACGAATGATCAGTCTTTTCCGGTTCCTTTGGTTGCAACTGACACAGTAGTGATTACAGAGCCTTTATTTCAGTTAGGGGTTGGCCCGGATATTATGGGCTTTCAGAATGTTCTTTGCAACGGAGATAGTTCAGGGGCTTTTCCAATACAAGTGTTCGGCGGTACGCCGCCTTACAGCTTTTTATGGAGCAATGGTGATACAACCCAAAACATCGATAATCTAGTAGCCGATAGTTATGTGGTAACGGTCACCGATGCTAATGGTTGTATGGCACAGGCAAGTGCAACCATTGGAGAACCTGCGCCCATAACAACTAATCTCGGAAGCTTTGATGCTACTTGCTCAGGTACCGATGACGGTACTGCCTTTGTGGCTGCTTCCGGCGGAACGGTGTTAAATAATTACAGTTATGAGTGGAGTTCAGTTCCGGCTCAATTTGCAGATACTATAAACGGCCTGGATGTTGGGATGTACTTTGTAACTGTTACGGATGATAATAATTGTGAAATGGTAGATTCTGTAATGGTGGGAGCTGCAACAATCATTCAAGCCAATGCCATAGCCAATAATATTTCATGTTTTGGTGAAAATGATGGTTCTATTTTGCTAAACCCTTCAGCCATAGGCATTGAAAATGGTAATTACTTCTATAGCTGGGATCCTTTGGTAGGTGGTGTGCTTGATGATGAGGTGACGGATTTATCTCCGGGAAGCGTTAGCGTAACCATTACGGATGGTCTGGGCTGTAATATTGATACTACAATAACAATCGAAGAGCCTCCTGTGCTAGACGTAATGGTGGTTAATACGCAGGATGAATCTTGTATTGCCGGGGCAGATGGCTTTATTGTGGTCAGTGCATCGGGAGGTACTTTGGCTATGGGGGCAGATTATACTTATGATTGGGGGAATGTTCAAACAGATTCTATTTTTGGATTGCCGGCCGGTTCTTATACCGTTACCGTTTCCGATGATAATGGTTGTATCGATTCGGTTACCCAAGTGATCGATCCTCCAAATGCGCCAATTATCAATATGTTTGATATTACTCCTCCTACCTGCTTTAATTCAATGAATGGAGAAGTCTCTGTAGATATAACGCCTGGAGGAGCACCTATTCAAACTATTGAATGGTCTAATAGTAGTACCGGCAATACGATTTCCAATCTTGGTGCAGGCGAATATATCGTTACTATAACAGCTGATGATGGCTGTGTGACTAGTGATACTGCGGTAGTGATTGCTCCGGATTCTATTTCGATTGCTAATGCTACTTTAGAACTACCAAGTTGTGCCGGGGATGAAGACGGGTTTATTCTGCTTTCCCTAGAAGGCGGAACAACTCCATACACAATTACCTGGTCGAACGGGCCAACTACGGAAAACAATTTTAATATTGGAGCTGGAATTTACACGATAACCGTAATAGATGCGAACTTCTGTCCTCCATTTACACAAGATATTGAACTGCAAGATCCTTCGCCCCTTGAAGCTGCCGTTGACCCGGCAAGCATAACGGGTGTAAGCTGCTTTGGTCAAATTCCTTGCGACGGGCAGGCAACGGCTACTGCCTCGGGAGGTGGTGCAGGAACAGGAATGTATACCTATAACTGGTCGTCAGATTTTACTGAGTTTGGTGATGTGAGTACAGCAACGAATGTTTGTCAAGGAGACCAGTTTGTAGAAGTTTCTGATGCAAACGGTTGTATCGATACAGCCTTCTTTAATGTTCCGAACCCTCTGCCTATCGGAATTAATGCACTTCTTTCCGATACTACTGATGTGACCTGTAATGGCGACAGCGATGGAAGTGCTATTATTGTGGGAACCGGAGGAACACCAGACCCGGTAAATGGATATGATTATTTGTGGATTGGATTAGGGGTGACTACCTCGGAAGTACAGAATCTTCAACCTAACCTGAATGGTTATCCGGTGCAAATTACAGATGCAAACGGCTGTAGCAGTACTTTCCTCATTCCAATTGATGAACCTGATCCAATTGTGGTGGAAGCGGTAAGCGTACAAGATGTTGAATGCCCTGGAGATGAAAATGGTCAAATAGAAGTGAATCGTACCGGAGGTAATCCTGGCCCAACCTCTTACAGTTGGTCGGGAAATGTTGGTAGCGGCCCTGTAGTTACGGATCTTTCTGCGGGTATTTACTTCGTAACTGCCACTGATCCGCTTGGCTGTGAAGGAGTAGGACAATTTGGAATAACAGAACCCGATCCTATCGTAGTTAAATTGGATAGCATCGTCCCGATAGTTTGTAATGGTTTGCCAACAACTATTCTTTTGGATACGGTATTCGGTGGAAATGGTGGACCTTACTTCCTTACGAACGGACGCGTCCCCCCAATTACCTATCCAATCAGAAATATCATTGATCGCTTTTTTGGAGGAGAAAACTTTATTGAAGTAGTCGACGCCAACGGATGTATCGCTGATACGACCTTTTTTATCAATGAACCTCCGCAGATATTAGTAGAAATCGATCCTTCCGTAGATCTAGGTCCGGATAGTGAAATTGAACTGGGAGACAGTCTGGTGTTAGAAGCAGATCTGCTTCAGGTATTTCAACCGATAGTAGAAGTGATTTGGACGCCTTTCTTCGATGAGGAAGGCCCAATCTTTCCCGATGGGGACAGCCTGAGCATTCGGGTGAAACCTTTATCTTCTACCACCTATACGGTAACTGTGATTGATGAAAACGGTTGTACTGGTACCGATGAGATCCGGATCAATATCGATCGTAATAGAAATGTATATATACCAAATATTTTCTCTCCGAATGACGATAGCCGTAATGACTTTTTTGAAGTGTCTACAGGTGCTGGCGTTGAGATAGTAAATTTCATGCAAGTTTATAGCCGTTGGGGAGAATTGGTTTTTGAAGCTACTGATTTCCTTCCTGAGCTGAACAGTAATGTTCAGTGGGACGGGACTTTCAAAGGAGATGAAATGGATCCGGGAGTTTTTGTTTACCTTATTGAAGTCACATTTGTTGACGGAACTACTCTCTTATACAGGGGTACCGTTACCTTGGTGAGGTAAATCAATCGGGCCAATGCCTGAAAGAACCGAAAAAATAGACGTTGTTTAAATGGCAAAGACGCGCCTTGGCGCGTCTTTGCCATTTAAACAACGTCTATTTTTTTTTCACCTCTACTTCCACATATCCTTCCAGGTACAATTTCTGTTTTCCGGATCCGGCATTAGAATAGATCGTTATAGTTTCTTTTTGCCTTCCTATCTTGCCGTTACTATCAAAACGAACTTTTATTTCCCCTGATTCACCCGGTTTAATGGGAAGAAAAGGAAAGCTTGGGTACGTACATCCGCAGGAAGCAGTAGTATTTTTTATTGAAAGAGGAGCACTACCTGAGTTTTTAAAGGGAAAAATATGATTGATAATCTCTCCTTCCTTAATGGAACCGAAAGAGAAAGTTGTTTCTTCGAATTGAAGCTTTGGGCGTTTTTCCACAGGCAGCGATATAGCTTCGGGTTTTGAAGGGTTTGAAGCTGTTTCCTTTTTTGTTGTAAGTTCACCTGTATCTTTTTCCGACTTTCTCATTTTTACTAGTAAAGATGAATCTGTAGAATGATCCCTTTTATTGGTGTCGGTTAAAATCTTTCGGGAGGTTTTGGGAGCTAATAATGTATCTTGTATGAGCTCGCTTTGAGGAAGAGGATCTTTTTCTTTGCTGTTCGGACTTGATATCTGTCCACAAGCCAAACAATGACAAATAATTAGCAAAATTAGTATTAATCGAATCATAAGCTTTGATTAACTTTAAGGTTTTAGAAGCCAAAAGAGGAAAGAATGACGGTCGAAAGGGCCTTTTCCTTTGAATCACTACTTTTTCTATCACTCTTATTTAATTATTAAATATTTAAGTAATTCAAAAATAATAGTATATGAGTCGAACGTCGATTATGTTCATTTTATGGTTATTGGTCGGTTGCTTTTCAATAAACTTCGCCCAATCCCCAAATCAGGTAGTTTCCAACACAAAATATGAATACGAAACGGCTCCCAATGATCCGCTTGGGGTAAAGATCTATACACTCGAGAACGGGTTGAAATTATACCTGAGCGTTAATAAAGATGAACCTCGCATCAATACAGCCATTGCCGTTAAGGCAGGTTCCAAAAATGATCCTCCTGAAACGACTGGCCTGGCCCATTATTTAGAACATATGCTGTTCAAAGGTACAGATAAAGTTGGAGCCCTTAATTGGGATGTTGAAAAAGTGATGCTTCAAAATATCGCTTTGTTGTATGAAGAGCATAGAAGAACTGATGATCCGGAAAAGCGTAAAATAATTTATGACAAGATTGACCGTTTGTCCAATAAAGCAGCAGAGTTAGTTGCAGCAAATGAGTATGATAAAATGGTAGCTTCTTTAGGAGCTAAAGGAACCAATGCTTATACATCTGTAGAGCAAACCGTATACATCAATGATATTCCTTCAAATGAATTAGGACGTTGGATGCAGTTAGAATCAGAGCGGTTCAGCCAGTTAGTGCTTCGTCTTTTTCATACTGAATTGGAAGCCGTTTTTGAAGAATTTAATATCGGGCAGGACAGCGATGGCCGGAAAGTGAATAAAATCATCGGGGAATCGCTTTATCCAAACCATACTTATGGAACACAAACAACCATTGGTACAGGCGAGCATTTGAAAAATCCATCCCATCTAAAGATCCAGGAATACTTTAAAAAGCACTACATCCCAAATAATATGGCAATCATTTTGGCCGGGGATTTTAACCCTGACGATGTGGTCGATATGGCTAAAAAGTATTTCGGTAATTACGAAAAGGCAAAGCAACCCGTTTTTACTTATGGCGAGCAGCCTGAACTAGTTACAGCTATCCGCAAAGAAGCGTACGGCCAGGATCCTGAATTTGTCGATATCGCCTGGAGATTGGATGGTGCAGATTCGGAAGCACCTATGATGGCAGATATTGTCAGAGGCTTATTAAGAAATGGACAAGCAGGGCTAATGGATATCAACCTGCTCCAAAAACAAAAAGTGCTTTCTGCTTCTGCCTGGATGTGGCCGTACAAAGACTATACTACCTTTGGACTTACCGGGCGCCCAAGAGAAGGGCAATCCATGGAGGAACTTGAGAAGTTATTACTGGGAGAGCTGGATAAATTGCGTAACGGAGAGTTTGATGAGTGGTTAATCGGAGCTATAATCAAGGATAAGAAACTAAGTGATATACGTGCTGCTGAATCCAATAGAGCCCGGGTAAGTTATATGACGAGTGCTTTCGTTAAAGACCAGCCTTGGAAAAAATGGGTTAATCGTTTTACGACCATGTCGTATGTATCTAAAGATCAGGTGGTTAGTTTTGTGAAAAAACATTTGAAGAACAATAACTGTGTGATCGTCTACAAATACAATGGTGAAGACGAGAGTGTTTATAAGGTTGAAAAACCAGCCATTACTCCTGTTTCGCTTAACAGGGATCAACAATCAGAATATACTGAAAAGTTCTTAAGCAAAGAATCCCCAAGATTAAAGCCAGAGTTTGTTGATTTTTCTAAGTCTATTCAAACCTCTAAGCTAACTAGTGGCGTTCAGTTTGATTATATTAAAAACACCAACAACGAGACTTTCAGCCTGAATTATATCCTTGAAATGGGTAAAAACAGCGATAAGTTACTTCCTATCGCTGTTGATTATCTTTCATTCTTAGGTACCAATGAGTATACAGCAGAAGATTTGCAAAAAGAATTTTTCAAGCTGGGGCTGGAATTCAATGTAAGCAGTGGTAGCGAACAGGTTTATGTAACCTTAAGTGGCCTGGAAGAATCATTCAAAGAGGGGGTTAAGTTGTTTGAGCATATTTTAGCAAATGTAGAACCAAATCAGGAGGCTCTGCAAAATATGATTAACGATATTTTGCTGGAAAGGCAAAATGCCAAAAAGAATAAGCGGGCCATCCTTCGCACCGCTATGGCTAGTTATGCGAGATATGGTGAAACTTCTCCATTTACCGATATTCTGTCTGAGTCGGATCTGAAAAACATCTCAGCCCAACAACTGGTGGATATGATTAAAAGCCTAACCGGCTATGAGCACAAGGTTTTTTATTATGGTTCAAGAGAAATGAAGGAGGTAGAAGATATTTTAAAAGAAAACCATGCTATTCCGTCAAAGCTGAAGCCTGCTATTGCAGCCAATGAATATCCTGAATTAGATATTAAAGAAGACGTGGTTTACTTTGTCGATTTTCCGATGGTTCAGGCAGAGGTTCTTATGCTTTCAAAAGGTACAGATCACTTTGACCTGGATGAGTACTTGATGAGTAACTTTTACAATAATTACTTCGGTTTTGGGCTTTCTTCCATAGTTTTTCAGGAAATCAGAGAGTCTAAAGCTTTAGCGTATTCAGCTTATGCTTATTATACATCACCTTCGAGAAAAGATCAGTCTCACTATTTTCAAGCCTACGTAGGTACTCAAGCTGATAAATTAGTAGATGCGATTCCTGCTATGCGCAGTATCATCGAAGAAATGCCCGTGGCTGAAGCTCAGGTTGAAAATGCACGCCAGTCTATTCTTAAAGGCCTGGAATCAGAGCGTATTACCAATAGCTCTATTTATTGGACTTTCCGCTCTAACCAGTTCAAAGGTTACGATCGCGATCTAAGGTCAGATATGTATTCTACGATCAAAGGAGCAACCGTAGAGGATTTGAAAAACTTCCAGCAGAAACATGTGAAAGGCCGCAATTATGCGATCCTTGTTCTGGGAAGTAAAGATAACGTAAACCTTGAATACCTAAAAACGCTTGGTCCTGTTAAGGAATTGACTTTAGAAGAAGTATTTGGATATTAATCTAATAGCGGGAAACGGGAAACGGTCAACGGGGAACGGTTAACGGTAAAAGGCCAAAAGTGAGGCCGAAGGCCTCACGAAAAGTGGTCGTTAACCGTTTCCCGTTTCCCGTTGACCGTTTCCCGTTTATCGTTAGCCGTAAAAAAAATGAGTATTCTACAACAGATACATACTTCTTTGATTGATCAAAAAGAGCTTTCTGTTCTGTTGAAGAGAGATGATTTAATTCACCCTGATTTTGGAGGGAATAAATGGCGTAAACTCAAGTACAATCTCGGACAAGCAAGGGCTGAAAGCAAAACGACGGTATTAAGCTTTGGCGGTCAACACTCTAATCATCTCTATGCACTTGCTGCTGCTGGCCTGTACTTTGGTTTCAAAACCATTGGCCTGGTAAGAGGTAACCCTCCTGAAAAATTGAATGCTACTCTTCGCTTTCTGAAAAGACGCGGCATGCGATTGGAGTTTATTGGTTGGGCTGATTATCGGCGTCGGCATGAGCATAGCTATTGGGATGAGTTAAGGGAGAAGTTTGGCCCGAAAATTTATATTATTCCTGAAGGAGGAACTAATGCTCTTGCGCTAAAAGGTGTTGCAGAGCTGGTGGATGAAGTTGAAGCCAGGAATCGATATTGGGCGGTTTCCTCGGGTACTGGTGGAACAGCCGCGGGAATCCTTTATGGACTAGTGCGAGATCACCGGGAAGAGAAAGTGTTGGTATTCCCTGCTCTGAAAGGAGATTTCATGGAAAAGCAAATCGTTACTTTGTTAGATAAAGCCGGAGTGGATTCTCAAGAAGCAGACTGGAGAATAATACCAGATTATCACTTCGGAGGATTTGCAAAGTATGATTTGGAGCTTGTTCAGTTTATAAACCAATTTAAAACACAGCAAGCTATTCCATTAGATCCGATTTATACCGGAAAGATGTTATTCGGGCTATTCGATTTAATTAGAAAGGATTTTTTCCCAAAGGGAACCCAAATAATAGCCGTACATACCGGAGGCCTGCAAGGAATAAGAGGTTTTAATGAAAGGTTTGGAAAT
This sequence comes from uncultured Saprospiraceae bacterium, assembly GCA_964537285.1. GTDB lineage: Bacteria > Bacteroidota > Bacteroidia > Chitinophagales > Saprospiraceae > CAZHZT01. Next base: position 22,742 of record CAZHZT010000023.1, read on the forward strand.
TTGCTTATTTAATTTTTCTTATTCTTTTCCCTTCGCAGTATTCAACTACAAAAGCGCCTGTAAAGCTACCATTGCTTTTGAGTTCTTCCATGATCTTTTGCGCTTCTTCAATGGTTTGATATTCGGCGAGTAATAACCTTGAATAACCTTTTTCTTTTATTTGTTCTTTATCGAGCCGACCTAATTGATTGAGCTTTTCAAGATCTACTTCGTTTTGATCTATTTGTTTCATGATACCTAATTGGATCTTATAGCTTTTTTTAGGCTTCGAAAGCGCTTGCATTATTTTTTGATGCTCGCTATGTGCGGGGATCAGAGGGTTAACATGAACTTCCTGGGAAATACCTTTGTTCCGGAACTCATCATTTGCCAGCTTTTTGGAGAGGTAGAAGTTATGTTTTACGACGCTCAGGTTTTTGAGGTCATCCATTTTAAGCTCGAGAATGCTGTTTTGATACCCTTCCTTACGAACTTCCAGCTTATAATTTCCAGATTTATTTAGTTGCATTGTAAAATGTCCGTCTGAAGAGGTTTTGGAAGCTTGTAAAATCTTCTTTCTGCTCTGGGCGGTGATATCAAATAATAGTAAAGTAGCAGGAGCAAGGCCTTTTTTGCTGCTTTTGTCAATGACCTTTCCATTTATTGTTAATGCGGATTCAAAGGGCTCAAAACGAAAAATATCATAGGCCCTCCTAAACTTACCCGAAGTATCCTCTCCTCGATTGGAAACGAAATATCCGGTTTGATCGCTGGTTAAGAAGTAGAAAAAGTCATTGCGGGAAGAGTTGACGGGTTTTCCCAGGTTTTCAGGCGTTGCCCATTTGTTAAGATGTGATTGTTTTGATTTGAATACATCAAAGCCCCCCATGTTTACATGACCATTAGAACTGAAATAGAGCGTACTGTCTTCGGTATTGTAAAAAGGCGTTACTTCGTCTCCTTTAGTATTGATCGTTCTGCCACAATTTTTGGGGAATGAAAAGTCAAACTGAACGTCATCGACAGAGTGAACTGTGTACCAGATATCCAGACCGCCCTTAGAACCGCGGCGGTCAGAAGCAAAATAAAGATACTCTTCATTACCTATGGTAACGGCATAAGGGTAACTGGCCGATGATTCAAAAGTATTTATGTATTTATTGAGTGCTACAGGAGTCATCCAGGTATCGCCGATTCGGGCGGTAGCGAATATTTTGCACCGTTCTTGCTGAAACCCCAGTTCATTAATAAAGGATGAGCAGGCGGTGAAATAGAACCTTCTTCCGTCTTCTGATAGGCAGGAGCTACCAATATGATGATTATCGGAAGGAGGGATAATAGATAATAAGCGAGTAGAGGAAGTATCTTCAGAAGTTATTTTTGATTGGTAAAGGAATGCATTGCCTCCTTTAGTTTGCCGCCAGATGATGGTTGAGTCATTGAGGAAGTTCAAGCTGGTTTCATCCGTTTCAGGTTGATTTAGAAAAGAAAAAGCCGGGGAAAGGATCAGCGACTCTCCTTGACCTGAGAGGTTTTCCAAATTTTCAGCAAGTGAACACCCTTCCATGTCAATGGAGACTACTTTCTGAGCCAGTTCTCTGGTGTCACCCTTATAATTATCAGCGAACGCCTGGAATGCTTCAGCGGCTTCGGTGTATTGGCCTGTTTGCTTTAGGGCACGTGCATACTTAAGGCCTATGAGCGCGAATTGCTTATTTTTATCTGCAATTTTGCTGTAAGCCATAGCAGCATCTTCGAATGCGCGAGCATTGTAGAAGGCATCTCCTGCTTTTTGTAGGAGTTCCTTTTTGCTACGCTTTTTGTTCCAAGTCTTTAAATATTGCTTTCCAGCCTTGTAGAATTCATTTTGAGCATTTAGCTCCTCTGCTTTTTCCAAAGAAGACTTCCAGTCTTCGGTTTGGGCAAAAACAGATAGAGGAATGAACACGATCAAGGCCAAAAACAGGGTAAAAGTTCTCATGCGTTGACATTTATTCGCAATTGGGAATATCCCCGTTGCCTTCGGCAATTTCCTGTTTTAATGTAAGTTAGGAAGATTTATCAAATTGTGCAATATTTGAGGAGGACTCTTTGCATTCCTAATTGATATAGTATTAATGCGTAAATTATAACTGCTTGTCAAAGGAGAATATTTTGGTAGTTAGTGAAAATTTTACATTTCTGTGAAGAATTTTTTTCATAATTGGCTATCCTTTTATTTCCTGAAGCACTAGGTAAGAAGAGCCTCAATTACCTGCGCATAATGCTTATGCTCTAGCTTTTGAACTTTTTTAGCAATTTCTTCTGGTGTATCGGAAGGCTGAACAGGGCAACGGGCTTGAAAAATAATTTCTCCTTCATCGTAGTGCTCATTAACATAATGGATCGTTATGCCACTTTCCGGCTCGCCAGCTGCTTTAACGGCTTTGTGTACATTAATTCCATACATGCCTTTTCCACCGTATTGGGGCAGAAGTGCTGGATGAATGTTGAGGATAGCATTAGGAAAAGCTTCTATTAAAGCCTTGGGGATAAGTTTCAAAAAGCCAGCTAGGATGATGTAATCAATATGGTGTTCATTAAGTTTGGCCAGGACAGAGTCGCCCTCTTTGAGCATGGTTTTGTTGACCAGTAAGGTTGGAATGTTATGTTTCTCAGCAATTTGAAGTACCGGTGCCGAAGGATTATCTGAGACAATAAGGGCGGGGCGAATCTGTTGGTGGTTTTGAAAATACTCTACAATTCTTTGTACATTACTTCCTCGCCCAGAGGCAAATAAAGCTAAGTGAGTCATGTATTTAAAATTAAAGGTTCTTTGACATAAATTGTGGAAAATGGAACTTCAAAATGATAACCCTTTCAATCACAAGGGCATTCAAGGGTTATCATTTCGAAATTCCACACAATTTGTCAAAGAACGAAATTAAAAGTTTAGCCAGCCAAATCGATAGTTTCTTCCGGATTCTGAATAAAGGAGCATTCTGTTCCGACCAACTTGTCGACAAACTTTAGGCCTTACAATTTCTCCGTTTTGTGGAAGAATGGTAAGGGGAGAAGAACTTAACTTTCCTCCCTTTTTTACAGAAGTAAGGTTAACGATACCATTTCTTCTTCCAAAAGAAGTGGCCCGACGGTTGCCTGAATTGAAATTGTTGATGTTGTCATTGTAAAGAAACATGAGTCGGTCAGAGGCTGTTATCATAGAATAAGAAGAAAAATAGCCTCCATCATTTTGGCTAACTTGTTTTTTAGGAACTCGAGCAACCCATTCTATATCCCCGGAAGGCTGAATGTTTATTACAATAATGTCATTATAATTGTAAAAATAATTGACGAAGAATCGGTTGGTGAAATAGTCATACTCTTCCCGGCGCTCTGTAAAATATTGTTCCGCAATAAGCACTGCCCCCCCATCCGTTCGAAGAATGAGATGTTTTAAGTCGTAATTATAAAGCTCAGCTTGTTTCCTTGTATTACCAGTAATTTCAGCTTTTTTGGCTTTCTCCTTTTTTCTGAGAGAAAGGTATTCGGTGAGGAATTCAAAGTCAAAAGCTTGTACACCACTACTAATTATATTCTGAGATTCCAGGCCGATGCGAATGTAACAGCTTCCTTTGATACTGTAGGAGTTTTTTTCAGAATAGAAGCCCGCGCAGATCAGGTCATCTTGGTTGCCGATCCGGAAGGTTAAATCTGTGATAAATTTGTCCCTGAGGTTGATGGGGTATTCCCTGACTTCTGAGCCATTTTCCCGGTATTCCAATACGATGTATTTATATGTAGGAGCTCCCTGACGGCGGTTGCGTTGATTATCTTCAAAAAGAACCCCAAGCAGGTAGACGTTCCCGTTTTGATCTATGCGATAATCTTCAATATTGAAACGATTATGAGAATAGGGGAGAAGGACTTTTTTTTCCCATTTGAGCTGAAGGTTATCATCAAATACAAAAAAGGCAAACTGAGCTGGCGTATTTTTTTTACCCGGAAATTCAGCACAAGCCAGGAGGTAGCTGCTGTCACTGGAAACCTGAATGCCAAAATCACCGCCATCATTGCCGGAATAGGTCACAAGCTCACCGATTTTAGTGAGTTGTTTTGAGGGGGTAAGCGTTTTCTTTGAAACCGTCTGATAAAAAAGGTAATTTTTTCGGTGCTGACGATTGTGATAGGCCGTAAAGAAATAAAGTTTTCCATTGAGCTTCAGCATTTCTTCGAAAGTTCGCTCTTTTCCTTTGTGTTTTAAACCGATCGTATTGCTTTTAACAAGTTCAAGTTGATTGTTAAACCGCTCTAAGATCACTTTTTGAGGGCCTTTATAATTGCTGACGTTTTTTTCTCTTAAGCTAAAGAAACCTTGTCTGTCCCAACTGACCACCTTAGTGAAAGTCGTTTGAGCAGGGGATGAAAATCCAGGACCCCATTGAACGCTGGTTGTTTGGCCAAATATTGGTATAAAGACCAGCAAGAAAAAGCCAGGGAAGATATATTTTTTTGGGAATGAAAGTAAAGTCATATATGTAAAGCAATTTTGCCCGGCAAGGCCTTCGCTTTTTAAGTTTTATTCGAAAACTAGTTCTTTGACAAATTGTGTGAAAACTTAAAAAGCGAAGGCCTTGCCGGTGAAAAAAATCTGTCGAGGGCAATGAACGGTCTTTTAAATAACTTTTCAGTTACCAATTCGTTCATATTTATTGGAATTGGAAGGATCCATATTCGACATGGACTTTTTCACCGCCAGTTTTTCTGAGCGGGTTCCCAGCTTAAAAATTTCGATGATCTCATTGCTTTTGGCATTGGAGAATAATTGAATAATCATTGCGTTGGGATAATCTCTGCTGACCTTAGCAACTGTTTCCAGGCATTCCGCCAGCTTGGCGCGACCGCCTTCCACATTTTCATACATGATATCTTTACCTTGCATGTGATATTCATAAAATGCCTGGCGAAAAGGGCGTACACGGGGGCTCAGTAAGTTTTCAACCAACCAGTAGCGATTAACGTTCCCGTCAAGTTGTCGCCAGCCTCTTACATTTGCTGCGACGGTGGCAGGAACGGTATTCATAATTTCCTGTGCCGTAAGAAAATGAGGCTCTCCTCCGAAAGGAGAGAAGGAGTCATAATCCAGGCCGAGAATAATGTAGGCGTAAAAGGAAAGGATAGAAGTTAAATTGTCGTTGAAGGCATTTTTGGTATAAATTAACGGCTGGAAGAGGTCGTAATTAAAAGCAATGTCCTTATCGACATGATTAAGTAAAGGGGTTTCCTGGCTGGAGTTGAATATGGGCCTTGAAGACTGTATGGCCATTTCAGCCAGGAAGCTATTTTCTGAAATTTCAGTAGTAATGGTCATTTGGATTTGAAACTTAATTCTTTCTTCCTGCTCGAATTCATCTTCGGTCCATACATTATTATTGTAAAACTCTTCGATGGCTGTTTCGAGTGATTTGAAAATCTTGGGGTCAGCTAGTTGCAGCTGTGGTGTATTAATACTTACTTCGGCCAGTAATTCCTGCGCCTGAATTTTGGTGGAGAATGCAAAGATGATAAGGATGAATAGCATTCGATATTTCATAGTAAAAACGAGATTTAGATCGATTAGTAAGTTGTGATTGAGTTCTGAGGAACGGGTAAAAGATATTGAATTAAACCATTAATAATATCTTCGGCCACTTCCTTTTTTGTTTTTAACTCAAAATTGTCGACCTTATTGTCTTTGTGAAGAATGGTAATTTTATTTGTATTATGTTTAAAGCCGGCGCCCTGGTCTTGTAAAGAATTGAGGACGATGAAATCGAAGTTCTTTTTAGCCCTTTTCTGCCGGGCATTTTCCAGCTCATTATTAGTTTCTAGTGCGAAGCCTACCAAGATCTGGCTATCTTGTTTTTGTATGCCGAGAGCCAGCGCTATATCCGGGTTTTTAACGAGCTCGATGGACATTGTATCGCCGGATTTCTTTATTTTTTGATCAGCTTTAAATTTCGGACGATAATCGGCAACTGCTGCGGCCAGGATGGCGGCATCGGCATTTGTAAAGTGTTGTAATGCGCTATCGTGCATTTCTTCTGCGGTTGTGACCGGGTGCACCTTTAGATTTGGATGTAAAGGAGGTGTGGCGGTGACGGGGCCGAGTATCAAATCGACTTTAGCTCCGCGGTTAATGCAAGCCTGTGCAAGGGCAATGCCCATTTTCCCGGAGCTGTGGTTACTTATATAACGCACGGGGTCTATGGCTTCCACTGTAGGTCCCGCAGTTATTAAAATGGTTTTTCCCTCCAGTTTTTTTTCATAAGAGAAATAGTCTTTCAGGAAGGATAAGATATTTTCGGGTTCGGCCATACGGCCTTCTCCGACCAGGCCACTAGCCAGTTCTCCATGTTCTACGGGGATGAGAATAGCATTATTTTTTTTTAATGTTTGGATGTTATTTTGGGAGGCAGGGTGTTTCCACATATCCACATCCATGGCAGGAGCGATAAAAACTGGGCATCGAGCGGAGAGGTAAACGGCAGTTAGCATATTATCGCACAATCCGTTCGCCATTTTCGCCAATGTGTTGGCTGTGGCCGGGGCGACGATCATGGCGTCTGCCCAGAGCCCTAGTTCGACATGATTATTCCATTCTGCTTCGTTACTGACAGAGGAGAAAACCTGATTTTTGGAAAGGGTAGAAATCGTAAGAGGGCTAATAAAGTTCTTGGCATCGGGGGTCATTATGGCTTTTACGGAAGCGCCCGATTTAATAAAAAGCCTGACCAGTATAGCCGCTTTATAAGCGGCTATACTTCCAGAGATTCCGAGAAGTATTTTTTTTCCTTTTAGTGAAAAGGGAGGAATGTCATCCTTGATCAAAACTGGTCTTTTGTTTTGCGAGCTTTGTAATGGAAATGAAGTTCATCGTTAAGAAATTCATCCGTAGCGATTAAAACAGGGTTGGGCAGGCGCTCGTAGAATTTAGAGATTTCAATCTGCTCCTTATTTTCTTGAACTTCTTCAATGGTTTCTGATTGAGTAGCAAACTCTTCCAGTTTGTTCAGGAGTTCCTGCTTGATGTCAACGGATATCTGGCGGGCTCTTTTAGTGATGACGGTTAGAGTTTCGTAGATATTATGTGTATCTTTAACGAATTGGCCAATATCTCTTGCATCGATGTTAGGGTCAATATTTTGAGCTCTTTCTTTGATATTCGACATATTTAGTTGATTTCTTTTATTTTTTTTAAAGTATTTTTATAAATCGATTCCAGTTCTTTGTCATAGGAGCTTTGAGGATATTTTCGTCTGAAGTTGTCGTAGGTTTTCACTACATCCTCATAGCGTTCCATCTTTTTAGACGGGATGCTGTTAGAGGCGAGTAGGTAATGCGATTTCACGATCATGTAGCGTACTTCCTGGGCTTCCGGGCTTTCAGGGAAGTCTTTCAACAAGTTTTCGAAGGAGTGAACGGCAGATTGATATTGGCGTAGGTTGAAGTATAGTTCAGCCTCTACATATGCTTTTTTCTCGAGTTTTCTTCGGAGCTGATCAATTAAGGAATTACATTTTTCTACTTTATCACTTTGAGGGAAGGTATTGACAAAACTTTGAAAAGCTTCAATTGCCTTGTTTGAATACGTCTGATCTAGTCGATAAGTAGGAGACAAGTTGTAGTAAGAAAGTGCTGTCATATATTTCGCTTCTTCTCTGTAAGTACTGTTGGTATAGGTATCGGCGAAATTTTCGAAATAATAAGATGCCAGGATGTATTTCCCTAGATGATAATGCGTATAAGCGTACATAAAGCGCAATTGTTCTGCTTCTTTACGCGCCCTAAAGCTGTTAAGAATGAGTTCGATCAGTATTTGAGACCTTAGGAACTCTTTTTGATCGTAATATTCAATCGCTTTAGCGTAAATAGCTTCCGGGTCGGCTGAAGCTCTGACTTTTTCAAATTCAGACCGGCACCCGCTGGTAATTATCGATAATAAAACAAACGTGTAAAGAAATAAAACTGTTCTTTTCATAGAATCGCAAAATTAAGGGTATTGTTCTAATTATGCTAATTTTTTTCTTGAAAAGAGGAAAAAGAGCTTCAAAGCGTTGTATAAAAAAAACAGCGGATCAAAAGATCCGCTGATGGATTGGGAATAATGCTTTAAAATTAGGGAGGATGATTTCGTTTTCACGAAGATATGAAAAAAAATAATATGTAAGCATATAAATTTAATTATTATGAAAATATTAGGAATCGACGTTGGAGGCTCGGGGGTGAAAGGAGCCATTGTAGAAACCGAAACCGGAGAAATGTTAACTGAACGATACAGAATCCCAACTCCAAAACCTTCTACTCCAAATAACCTGGCCAACACCATTAATGACCTGGTGGAACACTTTGATTATCAGGGGCCGGTAGGTTGTTGCTTTCCCGCTGTAATGATTGACGGGAAGCCCATGACTGCCAGCAATATTCACAAGTCCTGTATCGGCACTCCATTGGATAAATTATTTGAGGAAAAAACAGGAAATCCATTTGTGATTTATAACGATGCAGATCTCGCAGGATTGGCGGAGATGAGGTTAGGGGCAGGTAAAGAGCTGAAAGGCTTGGTTGTGATGATTACAATCGGGACCGGCTTGGGAAGCGGCGTTTTTTATAATGGGGTATTGATCCCAAATTTTGAATTAGGAAGAATATTCGGAAAGGACGGGCAACCCATAGAAATTTATGCGAGTGATAAGGCGAGAAAGGCCAATGATTTAAGCTGGGAGGAGTGGGGCCAGCGGTTTGATTTCTTTCTTAATTATGTAAAACAGACGATCTGGCCGGATCATTTCATTCTGGGCGGCGGGGCAAGTAAAAAATATGAACTATTTAAAAATCAATTGACTCTGGATATTCCGGTTAAAATCGCCTATTTTAAGAATAATGCCGGTATCATTGGTGCGGCCTTGGAAGTTAAACATACCCTCAATAAGTAAGTAAGGTTAAAATGGGTGTATTTCATTTTGTCGCTATTATTGAGAAGGTGTTTTCTTTAGAGAGAGGCACGCGGCAGCGTGCCTCTCTCTTTTCTTGCCGGCAGCGACAAAATGAAATGCACACGTTAAAATCTTTGATGGTTTATAAAAAAAAGACTAACTTTATGTGCACTCCTTCTACAGAATAGGTCTAATAAACCGCAACGAGCAATTCATCTAAGCGCCCGGATATTGCGTTTGTTTCATCGCAACTTGCGTTAAACTATCATTAATGAAAAATGTAATCTTACTCTTTTTTTTGTTCACGTCCTATTTTGCCTTGCAGGCCCAGGTGAATAGTACCGGAGGCAGAGTTTATCAAATTTTTCAGGATAAATGCGTAAGCTGTCATAATAATGCTTCTCCTGAAGCAGGGCTGGACCTGGAGGGAGAAGGGGGCAATGTAAACCAAAAAGCCCAGGATGTTTTTAGTAACATATTTAATGTTACGCCATTAAATGCTGCCGCGGCTGCCAATGGGGTGAAATATATTTATCCTGGGAGGCCTGACAAAAGCTTCATTTTTAAAAAAATAAACCAAGGACTGGAACCGACCATTTCTCTTGAAAGTGGTGAAGAAGGGCCAATGCCTCCTTCGGGTAATTCGCAATTGAGCAATGAGGAAAAGGAGCTGATCCGTCAATGGATCCTTTATGGGGCGCCTTCCAGCGGAGAGGTTATAGATGAACAGCTTTTGGTCGATTATTATAATGGAGCAGGTGAAGCGAGTTTTCCTGATGAGCCACCGGCTCCACCTGCAGCGGGAGAAGGGTTCCAGATCAAAATGGGGCCTTTTTTTATCGAACCAGGCGGTGAAGTAGAGTATTTTCAAAAATATGAATTAGATCTTCCTGAAGATGTGGAAGTGGATCGTCTAGAAATGATTTTTTCTAATTATTCTCATCATTTTATTTTATATAATTTTACAGGTAATGGAGCAAATGCTATTCCTGATGGTCTTCGTTTGAATTCCAATCATTCGAATATCAATGTCTTAGCTGTTGCACAAGAAACTTTTGATCTGGAGTTGCCTGATAAAACCGCTTTTTTCTGGGAAGATGATCTGGTCTTGGATCTGAATTCCCATTACATAAATTATAATTTCAGCAAAGTGTATCAGGCAGAAGCCTATTTAAATGTATATACCCAGGATGTTGGGGTAGCGGTCCAGCAAATGGAAGCTGCTCTAATTGCGAACACTTCAATCTACATACCCAATAATGGAAATACAATTACCGAAACACAAACCGTCAATAACTTTGGGGGTGAATTATTTGTGTGGGGTTTAATGGGGCATACACATCAGTGGGGAACAGGCTACAAAGTTTATGATCGGGAGGATGGCGGCAAAGGTGAATTGGTTTACGATGCTTCCTGTCCTGGTGGAATTCCCGGCTGTGTTTCACCTTTCTTTGATTATCACCACATTCCTATGCGTTATTTTGACGCGCCATTTTACAACATTAAATTTGGAGGCCCGGATGGCGGATTTATTCATGAAGCGACCTGGGAAAATAATGGTCCGAACCCTGTTTGGTTTGGCCCTACATCTGACGATGAAATGATGGTTATGATCGCCATGTATTTGGAGGATACAACGGGCCTGAATATTCCGAGCCAGCAAACGACTTCCTTGGAAAACATTTCTTCTATTACAGAAAAAGTTGATTTGTTTCCAAATCCAATGACACATATGTCTAAACTTTACGTAGAAGAAGCCGTATTGCCTTTAAGGTTGCATATCTACGATGTCTTGGGCAAGCCAGTAAAATATATTTTTGAAGAGCAATCAGAAATGATTATTATTGAAAAAGATGGGATGTCTTCAGGGCTTTATTTTTATCAACTGGAGGATGGCATCGGAAGAAAATCGGAAGGAAAGTTAATCATAAGGGATTAGGCTATTATTTTCCTGATCCCTAAAATAAGATACAATTATAGGAAGCTAACAGCCAATTAAGAATTAGGCAAAAACCGAAAATTATGAATCTAACACTTAAAGGACTTTTTCTTTGGGGAGTACTCCTCATTTTATCTTCTTGCGTTAAAACCACAGAATCTCCAGGTAGTGAAAAATCAGACACTACAGCTACAGACAAAACACCCTCTTCTATTAAGGTCTCTGTTCGGCAAAACGGGGAAGCCGATCGATTAAACCCGATGCTTACCACTTCTGGATACTCTACCGATATTTTCAATAATATTTTCTTCCCTTTGATGGAATTCAATCCCAATACTTTAGAATATAACGGATTATTGGTAAAAGGAATGCCTGAAATCAAGTTTTTGGAAGATGGGCCACTTAAAGGAGGAAGAGCATTTACTTTTGAAATCAGGGAAGAAGCTAAGTGGGATGATGGAACTCCTGTGACCGCTGCGGATTATCTTTTTACCGTAAAGGCGATTTTTAATCCTAATGTAGATGCCGGTGTTTACAGAGGCTATTTACAGAGTATAAAAAAGATTGATTTAGATAAAGATAATCCAAAAATTTTTACGGTAACTACTTTTCCTGATTATATGTTGGCCTTGTATATTACGAGTAATTTTTCCATTTATCCTGAACATATCTACGACCCGGAGGGGTTATTGAGAGAAATCGATTTTGAAACCTTAACGGATTTGGAGAAAGCTGATGAATTTAGAGAAAATGAAAAACTTATCGCCTTTGCAGATGCTTTTCACGATGTTAAATTCGCAAGAGACCCAGACTTTATCTCCGGGTCCGGTCCATACAAATTGAAGGAATGGATCAGTGGGCAAAAGGTAGTGATTGAGAAAAAAGAAAATTGGTGGGGCAACGCAGTAGGCGATCTTGAAAAGGAGTTTAAAACGTTCGATAACAGTCCAAATGAGATTATTTTTGAAATTATTCCCGATCAGACTGCTGCTGTCGCTAAATTGAAAGATCAGGGTATAGATGCCATGGGAGGACTTGATCCGAAGGCTTACCAGGACTTGAAAAAAAATGAGCTGGTTAAACAAAACTTTAACTTTTTTGAACCTACTTTCTTACAATACTTATGGCTTCCCATAAATACACGCGATCCTTTATTAGCTGATAAGCGAGTTCGAAGGGCTCTTGCTCACCTGCTTGATCTGGATAAAGTAAGCGAAGAATTGTTGGAAGGGATGGGGCAACGCATTTCCGGTCCTTTTCATCCAATTCGTCCTTACTATAACAAAAATTTAGAACCACGAGAATTTTCGGTAGACAAGGCAGCTAAGCTTCTAAAAGAAGCTGGCTGGGAAGATACGGACGGCAACGGGATTGTAGATAAGTCCATTCAGGGACGCAAGCAGGATCTTAAGTTAACCTATCACGCTAGTCGCAATCCTACCGGGCGTCAGATTGGCGTGATGTTGAGTGAGAATGCCCGTAGAGTCGGAGTGGAAATCGAAGTAATAGAAAAGGACTTTAACGTTATTCTAAATGATTTGATTAAAAAGGGAAAATATCATATAGCACCGCTTCGTTCCAGGCAACTACCAATGGTTGATGATCCTTACCAGGTATGGCATACAGATAATGATCGTGAAGCAGGAGGCAACTACACTGGTTTTGGAAATGCTAAATCAGATGCTTTAATTGAAGCTATTCGTGCTGAACTCGACGAGGAAAAGCGCAATGAATTGTTCAAAGAACTTCAAGAGATCATTTATGATGAGCAACCGGGAATTTTTCTTGTTGCCATCAAGGATGGAATTATAACGAATAAGCGTTTTGAAGTGAAGCCTTCGTCTCTTCGTCCCGGCTTTTTCCCCCGTAATTTTATTGCCGTTGATAAGGAGTAGTTTAGGGATAAGAATAAACATGAGTCATCCCGAATTATCGGGATGACTCATGTTTATTCATGTGGCAGTGTATCTGGTTTGGAGTATACTACAATGATATGATTAAATATCTTTTTAAACGCCTTTTGTATTTTTTACCTACCCTGATTGTCATTTCCATGGTGGCTTTTGGTTTGAGCAGGTCCCGGCCCGGTGCCCAAATTGAGAAGTTTTGTGGTGGGGATCCTCAGGATCCATTGTCTGGGAATGTAGACCCTGTAAGGGCTGCAAATGAGTATAAAAACTGTGCTGAGAAGCTGGGCCTGGATAAACCTTTATTTTATTTTTCTTTTACTTCATCCGCCTATCCGGATACATTGTACCGAATTCTGAACAGATCACGTCGTGAAACCTTAAAACGTTTGATCGCTCAATTTGGGAATTGGCCGGAAATACAGAATTATTATTCAAAACTCACTACTGTTCAGGCTTCTTTACCGAAAGTAAGATCACTGGAGGCTAAAGATATCATAATTGATATAAAGGGTAGCCTGAGGGTTTTATACGGAACACACGAAAGCCCGGTGATAAAGAGTAATCTGGATAGTCTTTTTCAAAAAACAGATCTTCTTGAAAAGCAGGATTCTAGCATTGAGCTTGGAAGCTTCGAAGATAAAATACTACAACTTAAAGCAGCTTTCAGGGAAATGGAGCAGAATGCCAGCCCTTACAGATTGTATATTCCTGTGGTTTATTGGAATGGATTTTCCAATCAATATCATAATTGGTTTTTCCGTTTTTTTACGGGTGATTTCGGGGTTTCGTTAATTGATCAACAGTCCGTGTCTAATAAAATTTTTAAAGCACTAAGATGGACGCTGATGATTAATTTTTCAGCCTTGTTCCTGGCGTTATTTATATCTATTGGCTTGGGCGTTTACGTTGGTGGCCGAAAAGGTACTTTTATTGATCATTTGACAAGTTTCGGGTTGTTTACGCTTTATTCCTTGCCGACATTTTGGATAGCAACCTTGCTCGTCGTTTTCTTAACGACAAAAGAGTATGGAGTGTGGCTGGATATGTTTCCGACAGGAGGCTTGTATTCTTTGGAGGAATCCGCTCCTTTTTGGAATAGGTTCTGGGATGTTGTTCACCATTTAGTACTGCCCGTTTTTTGTTTGACGTATCCGGCCCTGGCCTTTATTAGCCGTCAGGTTCGGTCGAATATGATCGAAGTATTAAAAATGGATTTTGTAAAAGCTGCCAGAGCAAAAGGGCTTTCTGCTAAGCGAGTGGTATGGCAGCATGCTTTTAAAAATGCTGTTTTTCCACTCATTACTATTAGTGCAAATATCTTTCGGGGCCTGATCTCTGGCTCAATAGTGGTGGAGTTCATCTTCAATATTCCGGGTATGGGGCGGTTGGTGTATGATTCCATTTTTGATAACGATTGGCCAATTGTGTTTGCGGTACTCTTTTTAAGTGCTTTGCTGACTTTAGTCGGTAATCTGATCGCAGATGTATTGTATGCCGTTTTTGATCCAAGAGTAAAATATGCAGAAGCCTGAAAATAGCAATCGTTGGAAAGGGAGTTGGAAGAATATTCGGAAGCGACGAGTAAACCGTTGGGCTTTTCGGGTGCTCATTTTTATGTTTTTTGTGGCTTTGTTTGCGGATTTTATTGCTAACGATAAACCTATATACTGTAAGATTGAAGGTAAAGTATATTTTCCAATTTTTAAACAATATGGCGTGGACCTTGGTATGAGCCAATGGGAGCCGGAGTTTATCCGAAAGCTTTGGAATGAACACGAATATGAACAAGTTTTGTTTCCCATAATTCCTTATAGTGCCCGGCGGCTCAACAGTGCCAGCACATATCTGATTAGTCCGGTCGGGGAGCAGCCTGTAAAAGGCATCAGATACAGGCATTGGTTAGGCACCGACCCTATTGGGAGGGATGTAGCTGCGGGTATGATTTCCGGGGCTCGAATGGCGATGTTGGTAGGCCTGTTTTCCATGTTCATTGCCAGCTTAATTGGAGTATTTTTTGGAGCTTTGGGAGGATATTTTGGAGATGATCAGATACGAATGTCCCTTGTCCGGTTGATATGTAATATTTTAGGGGTTATTTTAGGATGGTTTTACGGGTTTATGGTTCGTTTTTATGATGTCTTTGATTCAGATGCGCCGTTTACGGGAATTATTAAAGGAATTGGCATGGTGCTAATCTTTATCGTTGCAATGAATGGGATTGCATACTTGCTGGAAAAGACAAAGATTGGTAAAAGGAGGTTGCTCTTGCCTGTAGATATTTGGGTAATGCGCCTGATAGAAGTCTTTGACTCCATACCCTTAATTCTGGTCATTCTCGCATTATTGAGTATAGTGAATAAACCATCCTTCTGGTTTGTAGTAGGTATTATCGGTTTTGTTCGCTGGACGAGTATTGCACGCTTTGTTCGGGCAGAGTTTCTGAAAATCCGCCAACTGGAATATATAGAATCTGCAAGGGCTTTAGGGTTGAACAACTGGAGGATAATTCTAAGACATGCCCTGCCTAATGCCCTCTCTCCGGTATTGATTACCATTTCTTTTGGTATTGCCACGTCCATTTTGATTGAATCCACTTTATCTTTTCTTGGTTTAGGTTTAGCCTCTGATTATGTTACCTGGGGGAGTTTGCTCAGAGAAGCAAGGAATAATTTCAGTGCATGGTGGTTAGCGATATTTCCGGGCTTAGGTATTTTTGTAACGGTAACTGCTTTTAATTTGATCGGGGAAGCCTATTCTGAAGTATTTCGAAGAAGCTGAGGGGAATTTTAAAGGATTTTTAAACCTTCCTGCTAAGGGTATCGATAGTTTATACAACTTAAGCCCTCTCTACAATGGAATGCGTTTTCCTTGCTCTGCGAGTTTAAAGCCATTTTTAAGGACCTGTTTACGGGCTTCACTTTCGGGCCTAAGTACAGGGTTGGTATGATTAAAGTGGATGAAATAGACTTTTTCTTTCAATGCATCAGGTAGTTTTTGGAATAGCTGCATGCTTTCTTCAATAAAAGGGTGAGGGATCTCGCTCATGTCTCTTCCCGGGATTTCGCCATTTTTAAAAAAGGTTCCGTCGATAAAGGCCATGTCTACCTTTTGGATCTCCTCGATTATGTTCCGGTTCCATTTCCCCCATTTGTCAATGTCGGGGATGAAAAGAATGGTACGCTTTGGACCTTCAATTTTGAAACCGACTGTTTCGGAGTACTCATCCCGATGAGGTACCAGGAAAGGAGAAACTTTAAGATTGGGATTTAATCTGATTAAAGAATCTGCCTGAAGGGGCTGTAATTTTATATTTTTCAATTGCACTAATTGACTCCAGGGGCCATTATTGTTTAAAAAGTACTTCATCCTGGGCATAGCAAAAACCGGAATTTTGCTGGCCCCCATTACTTCTCTGCCCAAATGCATCAAGCCTGTATAATGACCAATATGGGCATGGGTAAGAAAAATTCCCGAAAGCTCAGGCTGAGAAGGTTCGCTTTGCAAGGTTTGTAATTGATGTTTGAAGTCGGGGGTGGCATCAAATAGCCAGCACTGAGCTGTTTCGGGCCAGACGATGCCAAGAGAGGTTACCCATTTAGGATTGGTTTGTTTGTCCCAAACGGAGGTACAACAAGCTTTTTGACAGGCAGCCTGGGGATAGCCGGCATCCTGGGCTATGCCCAGGATGATTAGGTATGGTTCGGAAGGGGCTTTCTGAGGTTCGATGGGAGAGGAGGGATTACAGCCTATATATAAAATGAGTAATAGACTGAAAGGAAATTTCCAGTAATGCATTTTCAAATATTTTTGAATAACTTTAGATGTTTTTAAATATGGGTCATCCCGAATTTTCGGGATGACCCATATTTAGTAAATGGCTTTTCAAAGAGTTGTTAATCAATGAGGTATCTACTTTTTTCTTGATAAAAAAGTAGCAAAAAATCAAGGCTGTATTCAATTCTTAACGCTTTTTGTCCCGAACTTGATTCGGGACAAAAAGCTAAATTGAATAAGGCCGGTCCTAATGTATTGATTTACAGCATCTATTATAAGCTATTTTGACAACATGGAGTTTCTTAAAATTCGAGATGACTCATGCTTTACAGCTTCTTGGAAAACTATTCTTACCCAATATGTTTTGAAACAGAAACAATCACCGTTTTACTTGCAGGAGTATTGCTCTTTTCAGCCACGCTATTTATGGGAACCAGTACGTTCGCTTCCGGAAAATAAGTAGCTACACAACGCTTAGGAATATCAAACGGAACGACCATAAACTTCGGTGCAGAGCGGCTTTCGCCTTTGAAATGACTTTCCAAATCCACCAGGTCTTTAGATTTTAAGCCAAGTTCCGACATGTCCTCCCGGTTCATCATAACCACCCTTCGGCCATTGTAGATGCCCCGGTAGCGGTCGTCCAAACCATAGATGGTCGTATTAAACTGATCATGGCTTCTGATGGTCATCATGATGAACTGATCTTTTTCTATTGGAAGTTCAGGTAGTGGGTTGACGGTAAAATGAGCTTTTCCATCTGGGGTATTGAATTGACCGATGCGCGCTCCGTTAGGTAAGTAAAAACCACCGTCTTTGCGCACTCTGGTGTTATAAT
Organism: uncultured Saprospiraceae bacterium; assembly: GCA_964537285.1. GTDB lineage: Bacteria > Bacteroidota > Bacteroidia > Chitinophagales > Saprospiraceae > CAZHZT01. The sequence goes on from CAZHZT010000023.1 coordinate 40,136, forward strand.
TTTCAAAGCCAGGGATGCATTCTTCGATTATTCCGCGGATGCGGTCATAGTCTTCCACCAGCCAGGCCCAGTCGATGGTGGTGCGTTCTCCAAGGGTGGCAAGAGCTAATTTTGCGATGATGCCTGGTTCACTCAATAGGTGCTCTGAAGCCGGGACTAGCTGCCCTCTGGAAGCCTGCACCACTCCCATAGAGTTTTCGCAACTTACAAATTGAGGCCCCTCTTTCTGAATGTCCATTTCAGTGCGTCCTATACAAGGGAGAATAAGTGCTTTTTTGCCTGCCACTAAATGGCTTCTGTTGAGCTTGGTAGAAACCTGTACGGTTAAGTCACAATTTTGAAGGGCCTTGCCTGTATATTCAGTATCGGGGGTAGCAGATAGGAAATTGCCTCCCATAGCAAAAAACACTTTAGCTTTTCCTTCGGCCATAGCTTTGATCGCATTTACGGTATCATAGCCATGATGGCGAGGCGGTTCAAAGTTGAAAACAGATTTTAGCTTGTCAAGGAAGGCCGGTTTGGGTTTTTCCCAAATACCTACGGTGCGATCTCCCTGAACGTTGCTGTGGCCTCTTACTGGGCAGGTACCTGCACCGGGTTTTCCAATGCTTCCCCTTAAAAGCAATAAATTGACGACCTCCCTGATGTTTCCAACAGCATTTTTATGCTGTGTCAATCCCATTGCCCAACAAACGATCATTTTGGGAGACTGAAGGATCATTTTTACGGCTTCTTCGATTTGAGAGCGCGAGATGCCACTGGCTTCCGCTAATTTTTCCAGGTTTTGTTGCTCAAGGCCATCGATCAATGCTTGATAGCCCGAAGTATTTTTATCAATAAATTCCTGATCAAACACCTTGCCCGGATTTTTCTTTTCCTCCTCCAATAATATCTTCATAATAGCCTTAAGAAGAGGAACATCGCCATTGATCCGCACTTGAAGGAACAGGTCTGTGATTGCTGTACCGGAGCCTATGAAGCCCGAAACCTCCTGAGGGTTTTTAAACCGCATCAAGCCTGCTTCCGGCAATGGATTTATCGTGATTATTTTAGCCCCGTTTCGCTTTGCTTTTTGCAATGCTGAAAGCATGCGAGGATGGTTGGTGCCCGGATTTTGGCCAGAAATGATGATCAAGTCCGTTTCATAAAAATCATTGAGGGTAACGGAGCCTTTACCGATGCCAAGTGTTTCGGCAAGTGCTGCACCACTGGATTCGTGACACATATTAGAACAATCCGGCAGGTTGTTGGTTCCGAATTGACGTACGAATAATTGATATAAAAAGGCGGCCTCATTGCTGGTACGACCGGAGGTATAAAAAATAGCTTCATCCGGGGATGCTAGTTTATTCAGCTGTTCGGCAACCAATTGGAAAGCCTCTTCCCATTGAATGGGTTCGTAATGAGAAGCGCCCTCTTTGAGTACCATAGGATGTGTCAGGCGTCCGCTTTTTCCCAATTTAAAATCGGACCAATGAGAAAGCTCTTCAATTGAATATTTTTTAAAAAAGGCGGGGTCGACTCTTTTTCGCGTAGCTTCTTCGCTGATGGCTTTCACTCCGTTTTCACAAAACTCTCCTAAGCCAGAACGTTTATCATCCGGGTCGGGCCAGGCGCAACCCGGGCAGTCGAAGCCTTTCATTTGATTGACGGTGAATAATGTTTTGGTACAACTTTTCAGGTTAAGCTCATTATACACGTGTTTCATGGCCGAAATTACGGCAGGCAAGCCGGCTGAAACATCTTTAGGTTTGGTAAGGCTAATATTTTCTTCTTCGATAGGAGTTACAATACAAAGGGTACGTTTTTCTTCAGCGATCATGGTGGAGTGTGGTTTTTATTGATGTGAACAAGGCTGATTGGCCTGAATGTTTTAATAAAAGCTTAAATTTAACAATATAAGTTTACAGCATATTGAATAATAGTTCGCAAAACAGATTTTTGCAGATACGATGGCGAAGGCTTGAGCCTTCGCCAAACGATTTTCGTCGAACGATGTTGGCAAAACAGATTTTGCGGATACGGTGAAGAAGGCTTGAGCCTTCGCCAAACGATTTTCGTCGAACGATGTTGGCAAAACAGAT
>CAZHZT010000023.1:42319-58043 GCA_964537285.1 uncultured Saprospiraceae bacterium
AACAGATTTTGCGGATACGGTGAAGAAGGCTTGAGCCTTCGCCGAACGATTTTCGCAAAACAGATTTTTGCGGATACGATGACGAAGGCTTGAGCCTTCGCCGAACGATGTTCGTCGAACGATGTTCGCAAAACAGATTTTGCGGATACGGTGACGAAGGCTTGAGCTTTCGCCGAACGAACCATTTATTGAATTAATGAAAGCAAATATAATTCTAAAATATTACTTTTTTAATGTTTACAGGGAAGGTCTTTTTCTATTAGAAGTTTTAAGGATTCACTGTCGGGTAAGGGAAGTTTTTCGGTTAAGCTGACGTCTTTGCTTGTTAGCCAGGGATAGGCAATAGCCTGTGGGATGATTACGGAAAGTTTATTGTCTAAAAACTCAGATTTATAATTGGCGGTCTCCGCTATTTTGAGGCTATATATGAAAATCGTTCCGGATGGAAAGTGAAGGTGTTCAACGACTTCTCTATTTTCTTCAAGTGTTTTCAATTCTTCTTCGGATAACCGAAGGCGTATGGAGTTGCCCAGAATGCGTAGCTTCATGATAATTTAAGTTTTTTATCTCAGCAAAAATATTTCTCCACTTTTTTGAAAGATCGATATTTCCCCGCTACAGCCTTGGTATTCAAGCACTATTTTGTAAATATATGTATCTGTGGGAAGTTCAGTGCCGTCAAAATCGCCCAGCCATCCTGTCATTGGATCTTCAGACTGAAAAACTCTTTGCCCCCAGCGATTGAAAACAATCATCGAAAATTTAAGAATATTTAGGTCTGGATTTTTCTCCAGGCCTACAGGTAGGAAAACATCATTCAAACCATCTCCGTTGGGACTGAAGATATCCGGGACTTTGATCTGGTTTTCCTGATTTTCAATGCCTTCAAAAAAGTTTACGGTTATTTGATCATCCAATGTGTTACAATCGTCGCTGATGGTGACGCTGTATGTGCCAGCGGCAAATACAACTAAACCCGCCTCTGTAGATCCATCTTGCCACAAGTAGCTCGTGTTGGGGCCCAGATTTGCAGCGTTGATAAGAATAGTATCGCCTACGCAAATGGTGGTGTCATTTCCTAATACTTCTATTTCCTCAATCGTTTGTTCGGTGACGAGAATGGAGTCTCTATCGGAGCAATTATCGTAGATTAATTCTACCCAGTATGTGCCTTGCTCCGTTATCGAGAAAGTGGGAGCGGTGCTACCATCCTGCCATAAGTATTCCTTGACGCATTCCTCGAAGGCATTCAGTTCAACGGTATTATTATCACATGGAAGCAGTTGAATGTCAGGGCCCAGGTCGGCATTGAGCTCAATTTGCTCATAATTTATTCGTTCTATGGCATTATTAAGCCCCCAATTACATCGAAGGCCATTTAAAAATAAGCCGTCATGAACATAATCACAATCGATCCCCAGGGCATTTGGATTATTGATTACTCCAAGGTATTCGTCACCACCATTGCTGGTACTGGGTTCTCCAACGAATCGGCTGACGTAGATTTTGTTGTCGGGGCCTATTTTAAGCGATGCAAAAGCCCCTCCGGTATACGCATAAATTAAAGTTTTGGACTGGATGATATCATCGGTAGTGCCAGCTTCCAGATCGAATTGATAAAGATTCCCGTTCCAGCTGGAAGCATAAAGTTTGGTGTTATCCGGAGAAAAAGAAAGGCCATACATGCCAAACTCTCCCTTATCAATAAGCTGGTGATTGGTAATCTCACCGGAACCATTGTCAAAATCAAATACTTCTACTGAGCCAAAGCCTGAAACAACACTAGCTATTTTGCTGCCATCTGTAGAAGCTTTAAGCTCCCCGACGGCATTATTATTATTGTTGAACGGGTCGGTTAGATCAACTTCGTGAGGCTCTCCAATATCGTAGGTAGAAAAGGTAGCAGGGAAGGCATTGTCTGTCACTTTAGCCACAAAGAAGGTGTTATTGCCAAATTCATGTCCGATCACATAGATATCTTGCCCATTGGCATGAGGGATACCCAGGATTTTTTCAGTGGTAAAAAGCGGATTGTGAATCTGGAAGCGATCGATGACGGCTCCTGAGCCATTGTTTTGTGCCATGTCGAGATGAACAGCCCACATTCCGTTTTGAGATAAATCGCCAACTATAAATTTCCCGCCTTGCATATCCGTATTAATGATGTAGTACTGTTGTGGAAAGCCAGGTCTTGGAATAGCCAGGCATTGAGAAACCGAATTAAAGGGTTCAAAATTTTGTGAGAAAGGAGTGATGTAATCTCCTCCTTGAATGACCTGATTTTGTGCATTATAAATTTTATCCCCGTTGGTATAAAAAAGCAGTTTTCCGGTATTTGGGTCACTAACGGTACAAACACCCTCCCAAGCATTCATTTGATGCCCACTGATAGGAGTAGGGGGGAGGCAGTTAAAATCGATTCCGGCTCCGGCATTTCCGAAATACCAGATATTGGCTTCTTTTTGTGCCTGAAGAAAGAAGGAAAGAATGCAAAGAAAGGTAATGGATAAAATTCTCATAAAAAGGGCATTTGGATACGCTAAAGTATAAAAAAAACGCTTCCAAATGCCCTTTGTTCGGAGGCTAAATGGCCGCTTCGAGTCAAAAGGCAATTATTGCTGCTCTGTCGTTTGCGGCTTTTCTTCTTTCTTGAAGGAAGGTTTGTTTTTTCTTGGCTTTGGCCTAGAATTACCATAAGAATTCCTCCAGATCTTGCCTCTTCTTGAACGTCTATCTCCTCTACCCATTGTTTGAATGTTTTTTATTAAAATAAGGATCGCAAATATACAAAAAATATAGTTTAGGGATCAGGAAAATAATACCCTACCCATTTTACTTGTCCTTTTTTCCTCAGGCTGTGTTGGAAAGCCTCGCCGTACCTTTGGGTCCCGAAGGCATTCGGGACAAGTTATGCCTACGTTTTCCGCCTAGCCTGAGAAAAAAATTACTTCGCAAAATTTGGGTAGCTTATTAATTGCCTAATCCCTTAAACAAATTCAATTAGATGTACTTTTGGATAAACAATCCATGGAAACCCCTAGGTTTCCATGGATTGTTTATCCAAAAGTACATCTAATTGAATTTAATGCAATAATTCTGTTCCTGTATACACATTCATCCGGTCTTTTTTTAGAAAACCCACCATGGCCATTCCATTTTCCTTTGCCAGGCGGACGGCCAGGTTGGAGGGAGCGCCGACGGCAGCCAGCAACGGAATTCCTGCCATGAGCGCTTTTTGGGTTAGTTCAAAGCTGGCTCGGCCGCTTACCAATAAGATAGAATGGTGCAGCGGAAGTCTTTTATCTAAAAAAGCTTTCCCGATTAATTTATCTAAAGCGTTATGTCGGCCAACATCTTCTTTTAGATCAATCAAATGGCCCTCGATGGTGAAGATAGCCGCCGCGTGTATGCCGCCGGTATGTTGGAAGGCCTCCTGTGCTTTGGCCAGTTTTTCTGGTAAAGTTTGTAGAATATCAAATGCAATGTCCGGTTTTTTTTGAGGAAAAGTAGCCGGTAAATCTATTTGGACGGCTTCGATGGAGGCTTTTCCACACACACCACAACTGGAGGTCATGTAAAAGTGGCGCTCTAGTTGTTGGAAGTTGATTTCTACTTCTGGCTTTAGTTCTACTTCAATAATATTTTCAAAAGCATTGTCCATAAAAGTAGGCAGGTGCCGGATTTGATGTACTTGATCCGGATTTTCGAGTATGCCTTCAGCGAAAAGAAAACCTGCAGCAAGTAGTTCGTCAAAACCAGGGGTGCGCATGGTCACAGCAATGCTTTTTCGGAGTCGTTTTTCGGGAGGACCATAAAGAAGGCGAATCTCCAATGGTTCTTCTACGGTGAGATAATCGGAGGTTTGGTGTTGTTCTCCTTTTTTTACTTTTGTGATAGGGATGATTTCGCTGTGTGGGTTCATGATTAAAAAAATTGGTGGTACAAAACTAAAAAAATACAAGCTTAGTGAGCCGTATATACTCTTTTGTTGCTCTTCTTTACCTCAATTTTCCTACCTTTAAAGGAAAAAAGACTTATGAAATTCAGACCGCTTCACCCGCTTTTTTTAACACTCATAATTGTAACAATTTCTTTCTCATTTATGAAAGCCCAAAACACTCCGCCGACGGTAACCAATGTGTCCATTTCCGTCGATGAACCCAGTCAAACAGCAACGATTACTTATGATCTTGCCGATGCCGATAACGGAACCGCAGAGGTATGGTTACGGGTATCTGCTGATGCAGGGGAAACCTATCTTGTGCCCGTAGAAAATACCAGTGGCGATATTGGGGCTGGTGTAACTGTCGGCACAGGGAAAACCATCACCTGGGATTTCAGCCAGACGGATTTTAGCGGATATTTCGAAGGCACTCTATTTACCGCACAAGTAGTAGCTGATGATGGATTTGAGATCAATATTCAGGATTTAGTAGATCAGGTAGACAGCAATCGTTTGAAAAGCGATTTGGAAAGCATTGTTGGCGTTCGTCATTATTCGTCCAATCCAACTAAGTTAGCGGAAACGAGAGATTTTATTAAAGATAACTTTGGTAATAATGGTTTGCCCTTCACAACTCAGGAGGTCCCGTTTGCTGGTCCAAACGGTGAAAATATTATTGCTCGCCAACAAGGGTTTTCCGACGAAACGCAGACTTATATCGTAGATGGTCATTTTGATACGGTTTCCAATTCTCCCGGAGCCGATGACAATGGTTCAGCAGTGGTGGGAATGCTTGAAGTAATGCGCATACTGGCGCCTTATTCCTTTGGAAAAACGATTAGATATATTGGTTTTGATTTAGAAGAAGAAGGCTTGTTGGGCAGTGCGGCTTATGTAGTCAATGCCATTCCGGAGTATGAAAGTCTTCAGGGGGCATATAATTTTGAAATGATTGGCTTTTATTCTGATCAACCCAATACCCAGACGCTGCCAACGGGCTTTGAGCTACTATTTCCAGATGCTGTTGCGGCAATAGAGGCTGATGATTTCCGTGGAAATTTTATTACAAATGTTAGCGATGTCAATTCGAACAGTTTAGCTACGGTATTTGAAAATGCGGCCATGAATTACGTTCCGGAGCTTAAAGTAATCACCCTGGTCACCCCTAACGCAGCACTGACCCCTGATCTGCTTCGAAGTGATCATGCTTCCTTCTGGTTCAGTGGTTACAAAGCTCTGATGCTCACGGATGGGGCTAATTTCAGAAACTTTAATTATCATCAACCGACGGATGTAATCAGTACCATAAATTTTGAATTTATGGTCAATGTGGTAAAAGCTACCGTTGGAGCGGTAGCGGAATCGGCTGAAATCCGAAATATCGGCGCTGGCGAAAGTGCTGTGTTTGAATTACCGGGTTTGCCTGTCACAACTCAGAAGGCTGGCGCCCAGGAAGCAACTATCGTGCTAGGGCCGAACTTCCCCAATCCGGTTAATCATCATACGACTATACCTGTATTTTTACCGGAAGCTTGTTCGGTTGAGTTGAACATCCTGGATGCAAATGGAAGTGTGGTTGTTCGTTTGCATAGCGGAGCTTTATCTGCAGGTAAGCACAACTTTGAATGGCATAAAGAAGAAAATCCGAACGGCTTGTATCTTGTGCGGTTAAATGCGCGCCTGAAAGATGGTTCGGAGCGTGCTTTGGTAAAGAAGTTGTTGGTTATAGATAAGCATAAACATTAATACGGTTAACGGTTAACGGTTAACGGTTAACGGGGAACCGGGGGGCTTTGGTAGTGCCCGTTGTCCTCTATGACAGATCCTGCTAAAACAAGCTTTGTCCTTCTTGATAATTCAAGGGGGCGGATATATAAAAGAGTTTCAGTGTTTACGCACAATCAGTTTATTAAGTAGTTGTCGGGCATCTAACATATAGGTGAGGATATTGACAAAAGACCGCTACGCTTTACTTTTTGAACGCTATCTGAAGAACATAAAGCGCCTGCTGGATAATCTGAGTCTGTAAACGGGAAGTTGGTGTATATTTATGTCAAAGAACTCTACATAATAAACAACAATATCGGTTATTGGCTTTTTGGGATAAAAGGGATCAAGAAGAAACGCTTGTCGTTTCTACGACATGGATTCGTAAAAAAGACCCAAAAAGTTCAAAAATCTGAGATCAATAAGGCAGAAGAATTAAGAAAACAATATTTTGATGATACAAGTGAATAAAACATGACGAATAAAAAAATATAAAGACCTATTCCTTAGATGAAGTGAAAGACACATTCATCGGAAAAATTGGCACACCCAAAAGAGATCAATATGAATTTGAGTTACAGTTGGATTTAATAGGAGAGATGATAAAAATCGCAAGAAAAGAAAGGGATTTAACGCAGGAAGAACTTGGTAAATTGATAGGTGTTCAGAAAGCTCAAATTTCGAAGCTTGAAAAAAGTGCCAGAAATGTTACTGTTGAAACAATGCTAAAAGTCTTTGAAGCTTTAAATGCTAGTGTAAAACTTAAAGTTGAATTATTGGGCAAAAATGTAAAGCTAGCTTAAAGAAAAAATCCTGAAAATAACATTGTACAGACCGTTAGCCCTCCCACTCAGTCTGTCAACGGTCTGCACTAAAGTTAGCAGCAATTTGATTTTAAAGAAAGTATAATGAAAGAGATTGAATAAATTATTAAAGCAATGAAACAACTTATATTATTAGTATCGTTAGTTCTTTTGATGGGTTGTCAAAACCAAAGTAAAAAAGATGGACAAGAGAAACTATCTGAAAGTACAAAACCTGTTCAGGAAAAAACATTTGTAGAATTAGGTGGGGAAAAACAATACGTTGAAATGACGGGAAGCTCTGACCAATTACCTGTACTGCTGTTCTTGCATGGTGGTCCAGGTTGGCCACAGACACCGCATCTGAGATATTTTAATGCTGATTTGACTGAAGAAATGATTTTAGTTTCTTGGGATCAAGCAGGTTGCGGTCAATCTTATCTGCATAGTCCCAATCCGAAAAACTTAAGTCCTGAAAGTTTGGTCAATGATGCACATGAGTTGACGCAATATTTAAAAAAGAAATTCAATAAAGAAAAAATATTTCTTGTAGGATTTTCTTACGGGAGTGTTATTGGTTTGAAACCGGCCGAGAAATACCCTGATGATTATTACGCCTACATAGGTGTTTCACAGGTGATTAGCCTGTCAGAAAGCTGGAATGTTTCTATGCAATGGTTGAAAGAGCAAGCCCAACAAAAGAATGATACAACAGCATTAGTACAGTTGGATTTAATTGAAAAAAAGGACAGCACTGTTTGCGCTACAATTTTGGATTGCTTTATGAGCAAGTATGAACTTGTTGTAAAATATGGAGGAACCGTTTACGATACGGCTATTGCAAAAGAAATTGAGCAAGCGGAAACGATGTATGAAGATTATAAAGACTATGACTGGTTTGAAGCCTTTAACTACACCTCGGCTCGAATGGATGGCGTAGCCTTCACCACGGACATTTCAGATATCACAGAATTAAAGATACCTGTATATTTTTTGGGTGGTCGTCATGACTGGAACTTACCCAGTGTAGTGGCTGAAACCCATTTAAACAAAATGACAGCTCCTGAAAAGAAATTTATTTGGTTTGAAAAATCAGGACATGAATTAGCGGATGAGGAGGCTAAGAAATTTAATCAAACCATCATTGAAATCGTGAAAGAAGAAAAAGCCGCTAGTCGAGTAGGCGGCCCTGACCAATAACCGGTCAGGGTGCACCTCTCACACCACCGTACGTTCGGATCGCGAATACGGCGGTTCGCCAAACAGTGCAAATGCTCTTCCTTCAGACTCCCCGTCACCAGGGACACCCTCCGATAAACTCGGAGCAGGCTTTGCGGCTTACTAACAGGCTTCGGCAACTTGTCAGTACAGGACTTTCACCTGCCAGGAACGCTTGATTTCCTGAAGCACCAGGACAATTGTAAAAACCCTTCTGAAAGATTCGAATTATGAATGTTAAGTAGGAAAAAATAGTTTTAGTGAACAAATATTAGTAAATTAGGTGTTTTAGAAAGAAAGAATTCAACGATGATAGCAGAAGTAATAACCATATCACCAGAAATACAAAGTGGCACTCCTGTTTTTGCGGGTACAAGAGTACCGATAAAGGTGCTTTTCGATTACGTTAAAGGAGGTGACACAATAGAAGAGTTTTTGAATGATTACCCTTCTGTTAGAAAGGAGCAAGTGGAACAGCTATTGGAATTCATAGAGAATTTTGTAACCTTCAATATTGCTCCTTATGAAAAAAGTGCTGCTTGACGAAAACTTGCCCCGTCCGCTTAAAAAGCACTTTTCCTCAGATTTTGATGTGACTACTGTCCCTGACCTAAAATGGCAAGCTTTAAAAAATAGACAGTTACTTCAGGCGATCGAAGAGGAAGGCATTGATGTTTTGATTACTGCAGATCGAAACCTTCAATACCAACAAAACCTAGACAAGTTTCCAATTCAGGTCGTGGTTTTAATATTATATGATAATCGATATAAAACGATAGCACCTTTGGTTCCACAAATTGAAGAAGAGATGAAAAAAATTGAACCAGAAGATAAGCTTATTGAAATCGACTTGAGAAACAATGGATAGTTGTGTATAATCGAGTAGGCGGCCCTGACCAATAACCAGCCAGGGTGCACCTCTCACACCAGGGAAACGATGAGCAATAAGCTGTAATAATTAAGAATTGTAAGTAGTGAAAAACAAAAGTGATATTTTAGATGATGAATTTCCTGCGAGAAAGAAATTTTCATATGCACAAGAGTCATATTGGTGCTTTTTGATCTCAATATTCCTTTGGTTTGTATCTTCATTAACAATTGGTCTAATTGGATTTCTTCCTTGGAATTGGTCAATCGAAAGAATTGGTTCTATTGCAATAGGATTCATAATCCTGATCTTATCATCAACGGGACTCAATAAGGCAGTATTGTCAAAAAGGAAAAAGGAATCAAGGAACCGATAGCAGAGACTCGGTTTTATAGGAAACATCTTTGTTGTACTCGTATTTACTCTGATCAATCTCAATAATTTGATGGAAATTTTGATTAAGGGATTAGGCAATTAATAAGCTACCCAAATTTTGCGAAGTAATTTTTTTCTCAGGCTAGGCGGAAAACGTAGGCATAACTTGTCCCGAATGCCTTCGGGACCCAAAGGTACGGCGAGGCTTTCCAACACAGCCTGAGGAAAAAAGGACAAGTAAAATGGGTAGGGTATTATTTTCCTGATCCCTTATATAAACAGGTAAGAAATGCTTGTGCCTAATACGGTCAGTCATTGCAATGCAGTTTGGCTCCGCTATTATGGCTTCGGCAACTTGCCTGTAAGGGACTTTCACCCTCAAGTTTTATTCCTTACCTTTGTAAGGATCGGATGCCCATGCTGGGCACACACAATGGCTAAGAAAACATAGGGCAGAAAAGGCTTTCAGAAAGGTTAGTTGTTTTAGCAAACTTTAGTCTAGCTGGATAGGGAATCGCTTCGAAAGCCCTACGTTTCTTAGCCGGAACGTTATGCCTCATGAGAAAAAAAGCCACAAATTTGAAAAATAATTAACTTGGTGAAAAAATAAGATATGACATTACAAACCATAAATATTGACCTTCCTTCTGATATTTTACTTACGCTAAACGAATCGGAAAAGGAATTAAAAAAGCGAATAAAGATTTCGTTAGCAACCCAATTGTATTTACATAAAAAAGTAACAATTGGTAAAGCTGCCCAAATTGCAGAAATGTCCCGATTAGAATTTGAAACTTTGTTGTCGGAATACAAAGTCCCAATTTCAAACTTAGATGAGGAGGACGTACTCCGGGATATTCAAAAACTAAAGTAGAATGAAAAATGGATTAATTATTTCCGACTCTGGACCGATTTTTTCTTTGGCAATTGTAGATAAACTTGAATTACTAGAAGATCTTTTTGATGACATCTACATTCCAAAAGCAGTTTGGGAGGAGATAACAAAAAACCATACAACTGAACATTATCAAAGAATTGTCGAGTTTTTCCAAAATAGAATCAAGCAGATCAGTGAGACAAATAAATTAACCTTCGTAATGGATTATGGAGAATCTGAAGCAGTAATTTTATATAATGAACTAAATGCTAATTTTTTGTTGATTGATGATAAAAAAGCGAGGGAGGTGGCAGAAAACTTCGGGATAAACTGTATAGGGACAATAGGAATCCTTTCAATCGCACGAGAAAAAGGTATGGTAACTGAATTGAGCCCGATTTTTCAATCATTTCTAAAAAACAAGCGGTACTATTCTGTCAAATTATTGAACATGATTTTGAAGCTACATAATGAAAAAGAAATAGAACACGAGGCATAATCGAGTAGGGAGAGGTGAGTCATAACCCACCGTAGCCCTCTCAAATCACCGTACATTCGGATCGCGTATCCTGCGGATCGAAGAACAGACCTAGGTTTTAGCATATTTGACCTGGAGGTAATATTCCAGAAACGGAATATATCCTCTTTGGCGGAAGAGGGCTTCTGGAAGCCTGTAGAAGCTTGGGATTGGCCTGCCCAAAAGAACAGAAAAAGCCAAAAAACTTGGATAGAAAAAATTTGAACTTCTGAAAAATAAGCTGGATATTGAGAAAACTAGTGCTTCAGGAACTAAATTTTATCCGCCACAGGAGTCGCTTTGAGTAGATCATTTGAATAGAAGCCTGGATGATGCGGAGGTATTGTTGATTGAGGAGGCAGATGAAATTCTTGAATGTTAGTGCCAACTTCTTTTAGGAAAAAAGAAAATGTAATGAGATATTTTAACAGATTTGTGATACTGCAATTGATGCTGATTTTTTTTGTGTCATGTTCTCAAAAGAGGTATGTGATTATTGAAAATGTTGATGTATTTGATGGGGAAACAACACACGAGAATGTGAATTTTATTTTTTCTGACAGTTTGATTGTCAAGATTACAGCGAAGAAAAAGGCTTACAAGAATTCGAAAGTTATTGATGGCCAGGGAATGACCATAGTACCTCCGATATTGAATGCTCATGTACATGTTAGAAATCCGGAGAATTTACAAGAGGCAATGAAATCTGGTGTATTTGGATTACTAGACATGTTTTCAACAGATAACCGAGCCAATTACTTGAGGACATTTAGGGATTCGCTAACCTACAGTAGATACTATTCTTCAAACATTGGAGGTACAGTTGCTGGTGGACATGGAACACAATTTGGGGTGAAAATACCAGTGATTAGTGATACTCTGCCCGGTAAAGATTTTGTAAGAGATCGAATTAAAATGGGTTCAAATTACATTAAGATTACCCAGGAACAAAGTATGGCCAAATTAAGTGCTGATCAAATTAGAGATATAGCAGAAGAAGCAAGAAGCCATGACAAGAAAGTGGTTGGTCATATATCGGCATATACAGATGCTCTGGATTTAGTGAACAATGGTGTAGATGGTTTAGCGCATATTTGGTACAGAGTAGGATCAAAATCTAGTGTGTCAGAACTGGAGAATATGGCAGAAAGAAATATTTTCATAATTCCGACAATGTCAGTGATTGAAAAAGTGCTGGATCATTCCAGAGAACTTGGATTGGCGGACAAGTATCTGTCTCTTAACGAAGTGAAAGAGGAGGTAAGAAAAGTTTATGAATCGGAGATCAAGATATTGGGAGGCACCGATTCTCCGAACTATGGGATGAATTATTCGACACAATTGTATGAGGAGTTACTGCTATTGAGAGACTGTGGAATAGCTGATGAGTACTTATTAAAAACAGTGACAACCAACATTTATGAAAGCTTTGGCTTATCAGAATTTGGGAAATTAGAGAAGGGAGGCATAGCAAGTTTTCTATTGATAGAAGGAAGACCTTACAGGAATATAGAAGATTTGAGAAGAAAGAAGAGAATCTGGCGAAGAGGAAAAGAAATATGGATATAACAACGCTGGCACTAAGACAGCAGCACCGCCAAGCTCTGCGACGGCCCTGTGTTGCTGTTTTGAAAGTCCACAGCCTAAGCAGAAACCAAATTGGAAGATAAGATCGTTTTGAATATATTTGTACGGTGGTTTTTTCACAGACTGACGTTGGCGGTAATTAAAAGAAATGATTAAAACTGAAAATTTCGATAAAGTTGAAGTTTCTTCTCAGGAAGAACTCAGGTCATGGCTGATGAAAAATCATCGTCAACCTGAAAGTGTTTGGCTAGTAACATTTAAGAAAAGTGAACCGGATAAGTACGTTTCGAGATGGGAGGTGCTGGATGAATTGATATGTTTTGGTTGGATTGATGGCATTAGGCGAAAGCTAGATGATAACAGAACCATGCAATTAATATCACAACGGAAAGTTGATCATTGGGCGAAAACATATAAAGAAAGAGCTGCAAAACTCATAGACGAAGGGAAAATGCACGAATCTGGTTTAAAAGCCATTGAAGCCTCAAAATCTAACGGACTTTGGAACTTTATGGATGACGTTGATAATTTAATTGTTCCTAAAGACTTATACGACGAACTCTCAAAATATGATGGTGCAGCAGAGTTTTTTGATTCAATAAATGACTCTAGCAAAAGATTCGTGCTGAGATGGGTCAAACTTGCAAAGACAGAAAAAACAAGAAAAAATAGAATAGAGAAGTTAGCGCAACTTTCTGCTAAAGGTGAAAAGTTACCTGGAAGTTAATAATGAAAAACTACCGCCTCAAGTAGGCGGCCCCGACCAATAATTGGCAGGGTGCACCTAAGCCTTTGGCCTGCTTAAAGTAGTAAAATCAGCCGCGCATAAGTTGGTTGAGTTGTTCAGTGCGCTGCACCTATTTGTTGATAGGTAGAGCAGGTAACTTTCTAAAATGTTGTAAATCATTAAGAAGCTAAAAATGAGTCAAGAAATCACTATACAATCTGTTTTAAAAGAATTTTCAGGTCTATCAAAGGAGGCATTTTCTTTATCAGAGGACTTTTGGAAACCAGTCCAGTTCAGTAAAGGCGAATTTTATAACAACCATAAAAGTATTTGCAAAAACCTTGGTTTTATCTTAGAAGGTACATTTCGTTCCTACATCATTGATGGACAAACAGGGGAAGAAAAGAATATGTTTTTCTATACTAAAAATGGATTTGTGGTAACCTTTAAAAGCTTTATTGAACAAGTTCCATGCAATTATTATACGCAAGCAGTTACTGACGCAAAAATCCTTTGGATTAGTGTTTATAACCTAAAAGCCCTCTACCGCCAATCACAAGAATGGGAATGCTTCGGAAGACTGTTGGCACAAACAGCTTTTAATGAAGTAATTGACCGACTGGAGGATATTGTGATGAAATCCGCCGAAGAACGATACCTAAACCTAATCAACAAACATCCCGATATTTTTGATTCAATTCCTCTCTACCATATTGCTTCCTACCTCGGCATTCAAGGACCATCTCTTAGTCGTATCAGAAAAAGAATTTCAAAGAAATAAGACGATTTTAACCTGGGTTAATGTTTTTCCATTGCGAATACTTCAACTTTGTGTTGTGCTTAATACAGCAGCTACAAAACAAGTCAAACAACATGAACCAACATTACATCTTGACGGCTTTCATGTTATTTGTAGCTAAAAAATAAATTTATTCACAACAAACAAATTACAAAAAAAATGAGAAAAAACATTCATTCTAAAACAATCGTTTTCGTACACGGATTATTCCTAAATCATCAAAGTTGGGAAAACTGGAAAAATTTTTTTGAGGAAAAAGGTTATACTTGCTATGCGCCCTCTTATCCTTTGGACAATGATACGCCTGCGAATCTTTGGAAAAACACACCTCCTGAATTGGGTAAAGTGGACTTTAAAGCAGTTTTTGATCATTATGAAAAATTTATTGACGCTCTTCCCGAAAAACCGATCATTATTGGACATTCTATGGGGGGATTGATTGCTCAAAAATTGGTAGAATTTGATAAAGCCGAGGCGGCAGTTTGCATCAGTACAGCACCTCCAAAAGACGTGATAACTACAAAATGGAGCTTTTTGAAGTCAAACATTGGTCTCCTTAACCCCTTTAAAGGCAATTCCGTTTATTATCCAACTAAAAAGTGGTTTCACTATGCTTTTGCTAACACAATGGAACGAACAGCATCAGATAACTACTTTGAGCAATTTGTGACACCGGAAAGCAGAAATATTCCAAGGGGAACGCTTAAAAAGTTTGCAAAAATTAATTTCAAACAAAATCACGTGCCATTACTTTTTATCGCAGGAAGTGAGGACCATATCATACCAAGTTCATTAGTAAAGACGAACTTTAAAAAGTACAAAAAAGATGCAGGAATAAAGGAGCTGAAAATATATGAAGGTAGAGGCCACCTAATTTGTTTGGATGAAAAATGGACAGAAGTAGCTACGCACGTCTTGGATTGGATTAGCGACAAAAAGCCGCTCTAAATACTGATAAACAAGGCTTTAAGGTCCTTGCTGACTAATAAGCCAGATGGATTCATCCCCGTGTACAGCCACGGGTTCCCTGTGGAGCCATGCCTAAGCGGCAACAGTTGGGCAAGCGCTCCAGACAAAGGAAGCCTTTTAAGTCTTAAACCTTGAAGCACTAGGGCTTCCAATACCAGGCGGTCGGGTCCCGAGGGCGAACAATAAGCATAACGCATGAATTGAGGTTGGAAAGTCGTTGCGCTCTTAGGTTGTCTAATTCCTTATGGTCTAAAGTCGGATGCTACGTTGTTCATCGTGTTTGGGGCGAAACTTGGTAAACCTGCAGGATTCCCCGCTGGTATGTTTCCATTGAGCTAAAAGTGGAAAGGATCATGTTTAAACAGTTAGTAGAGGTTGATTAGCTAGGGTTTATTCTTCCGGGGGGTGAAGGATATTCTAAAACGCTTTAGAAGAATTGTAGTAACTACTTCACCGGGCTATTAAAAGGAATATATGGCAGGAATGAACTAAAAATGTATTATATTTGTAAAGGCATAAAAGCATCTTAGATATGTTTAAAGAAAAAGAATTATTAGAAAGAATAACAGTAAATCCCAATATCTGTCATGGGAAGCCTACCATTCGCGGATTGAGATATCCAGTAGAAAGCATGCTGGAGTTGATGGCTTCAGGAATGACATTCGCTGAAATATTGGAGGATTATGAAGATTTAGAGTTATTAGATCTTCGGGCATGCTTGGTTTATGCTGCAAGGCTGGCTAAAGTTAAAAACGTAACTCGACTGGTAGCATGAAATTTATAGTTGATGCCCAGCTTCCAAGATCCCTTTCAAAACTTTTAACAGATAAAGGGCACGACTCCATCCATACCTTAGAATTGCCAGAGAGAAATGCAACAGATGACTTGATAATTAATGAAATTTCCTTGAGAGAAGAAAGAATCGTTATATCAAAGGATAGCGATTTTTATAATAGGTTTTTCAGAAAGCTCGAGCCTCATAAGCTTTTATACCTTACAACCGGTAATATCACCAACAAAGAACTTCTGGAAATATTTGAAAAGAACTTAGATAAGATAGTTGCTCAGCTGGAAACCAACTTTGTAGTTGAGCTATCGAGATCGTCTATCATTACGATTGATTGAAAAGAAGGCTAATGTATAACATTGTCTGGTTGTCCACGCTGCCCATTCGGGGAGACTCGGCAGCTACATATGACCGTCAGACTGTGAAAAAAAACCGTTCTTTGACAAATTGTGTGGAACTTCAAAATGATAACCCTTGAATGCCCTTG
>CAZHZT010000024.1:0-57584 GCA_964537285.1 uncultured Saprospiraceae bacterium
GAATTGAATACAGCCTTGATTTTTTGCTACTTTTTTATCAAGAAAAAAGTAGACATGTCATTGATTAACAATACTTTGTGGGAATTTTTACAAAACATGAGTCATTCCGAAAATTCGGGATGACTCATGTTTATAAAATTCATTTCTTTAGAATTGTTTTTTTAAGATATTTGATATATCTTTGCATTCCATTTCTGGCAATGTAGAATTGTTAGAAAAAAATTAACGGCTCCGTAGCTTAACTGGATAGAGCACCTGACTACGGATCAGGAGGTTCCAGGTTCGAATCCTGGCGGAGTCACTTAAGCTAGCAGAACGCCGAGGCGTTCTCTTCTTTTTTTAGAAAAACGTAAGAGAAATGTCGAAAGTTTGTCAATTGACGGGAAAACGCCCTATCGTGGGTAATCACGTATCGCACTCGAATCGCAAAACAAAGCGTCGCTTTTTGCCTAATTTGCATAAAAAGCGTTTTTACATTCCTGAAACTGAACAGTGGGTCACATTAAAAATATCCACTCATGCCCTTCGCACCATCAACAAATTAGGTATCTATGATTACCTAAAAAAGTTGGAAGCTCAAGGTGTTGATACAGGCGTAGTTTTGGAAGAACCTAAGAATTAATATTTATTTGGTTTTCTGCTTTTTAGATCGAAAGCAGGTTTGAAACATAAGAGAAAATGGCTAAGAAAAGTAAAGATAATCGATCACAGATCATTCTCGAATGTACTGAACACAAAGCGTCAGGCATGCCGGGTACTTCTAGATACATTACGCAAAAAAATCGTAAGAATACCCCGGATCGCTTGGAATTGAAGAAGTATAACCCTATCTTGAAGAAAGTTACAGTACACAGAGAAATTAAGTAAGTTTAAGTTTTTTCGAAGACTTCAGAGAAGCATGCTTCCATCTTTTAGTCTTGCGAAATAAACTCAATTTATAACCATCAAAATATAAAGCGCCATGGCTAAGGTATCTAAGAACGCCCGTATTGCGCAACGTAAAGCTAATGCAGGTTCGGGTCGTGACTTCGTAAAAGTTGTAAAAAGCATTAAAGATCCTAAAACAGGTAAGTATACTTACAAAGAAGTAATGATTCACAAAGATAAAGTGAAAGAATTCTTTGCTAATAAGTAATCTCCCTTTTTAGGAATTGCATAAAGTAAAAAGGCTGTCTCAAAAGCTGTTTTTTACGTATCACTGTTGCGCACATATTTCTATTCAAATCTAATGAATAGAAATAACGCCTTTGAGTGTACGTCAAAAATAGTAAAAGGACAGCCTTTTTTATTATATAATATTATAATTATAATAAGCACCCGAACAAAATTAAGTATAACTAAAAATTTTGTTCGGGTGCTTAATTGGGTTTATGACCTGTGATAATAAATCCAATTATTAACCACAACCTTCACGTACTTGCCTAATGAGTTTTTTTGATAAGTTTTTTAATAGAAAAAGAGAGGAAGAGCTAGATAAAGGCCTGCAAAAGACAAAAGCCTCCTTCCTGTCCAAGATTTCTAAAGCAATTGCAGGTAAATCTACCGTCGATGACGAAGTGCTGGATGAATTAGAACAAATCCTGATCACTTCTGATGTTGGCGTTGATACCACTATTAAAATTATTGAACGCATCGAAGACAGAGTTGCACGCGATAAATATATCGGTGCCTCAGAACTTAACGCAATGCTCCGCGATGAAATCGTTCAATTGCTCGCCGAAACGAATATTGAAGAAATCGAAGGCTTTACTCCTCCTGAAAAGTTTTCTCCTTATGTCATTATGGTAGTGGGGGTAAATGGTGTTGGAAAGACAACAACCATCGGAAAATTGGCTTATCAATATAAAAAATTGGGTAAAAAAGTAGTGCTCGGAGCAGCCGATACCTTCCGGGCCGCGGCCGTAGATCAACTCAAAATATGGTCGGAAAGAGTGGGCTGTGATTTCTACAGCAAAGGAATGAATACGGACCCGGCAGCAGTTGCCTATGAAACAGTGCAACATGCTGTTAATAATAAATGTGATATCGCTATCATCGATACCGCCGGACGTCTGCACACCAAGATCAACCTGATGCGGGAATTAACCAAAATCAAGCGCTCCATAGGAAAGAAACTTACCGACGCTCCTCATGATGTTCTTTTGGTACTCGATGCTACCACCGGCCAAAATGCCATCGAACAATGCAAGCATTTTACTTCTGCCACTGAAGTGAGCTCGCTCGCCCTTACAAAACTTGATGGAACAGCTAAAGGTGGCGTTGCTATTGGCATTACCGATCAATTCAAAATTCCTATTAAATATATCGGTATAGGGGAAGGAATAGAAATGCTTCAGGTTTTCAATAAAGTAGCCTTCGTGGATTCTTTATTTAAAGACTAAAGAAAATAATAAAAAAAGACGCGCAAGAGCGCGTCTTTTTTTATTATTTTCTTTAGTCTGTAATTGCATCCTCTATCAAAGACCTATACACTGCTTCCTTATCCAGTAAAATACTTCCCGGGTTAGGAGCAAAATACAAGCCTCCGAGAAATACAGCATGGGCATCCACAGGAGCAAAATCATCTGCTTGTTGTGGGCCTGGATATGGCTGCTGATTAACGGGCTGTGCCGGATTGTAGCTGTGAATATAAACCGTATTGGCTACCCAATTATACAATTCCAAGCCTCCATTCCCGTACAGATTATCGGGGCCACTTGCTCCCCAATCGTTGTACAATTGAGCCTTTCTGAATAATATTGCTCTTATTCCGTTAGCACTAACGCCGGGATGTGCCGACCAAAAAGCGGCCGCCGCTCCGGCTGCGTTTGGGGTAGCACAACTGGTTCCTCCAAAAGCTCCGCCATAAGCCACGGTAGTGGTATTCGTAGGTGCACAAATATCCGGCGCAAGTGCTCCATCATTTGTAGGCCCACGACTGCTGTAGGAGGCAATGATTCCGGATGTTCCGGAAGCTGAACCATAAGACCCTAAGGGTAAGGCTCCTACAGAAATACAATTCGCTTGAGTAGAATTAGATGGCGAAGTCGTCGAACTATTCGTAGAAGCATATTCAAAATTACCGGCTCCATTATCATGGTTAAACACTTCAAAAGCTGGGGTAAAGCCTGCACTTCCCGCTACCACCGCCAGATAAACATTCATAGTACTTCCGGAACTATTGGTCCAGCCGATCGATTCATATCCAAATAAATTGGTACTAGAAGCCAATACTATATCCGTCCCATCTTCTACAAGGAACAGGTCGTATGCATCCACTAAAGGCGATGCATTCCATTGCAAATTGATGGAAACAGTCCCCATATCATTAACGGTAAAGTCATTCTGTTCATCATTGCCTTGCCAATTGTGATTACCGTCAATATCGGGGTCGGAAAAAGCACCTTGCCAGTGGGTTCCATTTCGATTGCCCGCAGAAGTAAAAAACAGGATCCCCGCATTGGTAGCTGTCTGCACAGCTGCGCAGGCCGCTCCGGTGTTATCATTCCATCCTAGGTTATAGCGGCTGATGCTGTGAGAGATAATATCCACTCCTTGTGTAATACACCAATCGACAGCATCCCCCATATCTGACAGGCTGTAAATCTTGCAAAGGAAATAATCTGCAGCGGGAGCGTGATCAAAAACCGTTTCCACACATCCTGTTCCGTGCTGACTTCCTGATTCCAGCGGATCGCCTGTAGGATTAAAAACCGTAGTATTGGCAGGAGTCGGCGCTGCAGAAGCTGCTCTGGCCTCAGTCAGCATATTGAACCCTCCATCAAAAACGGCAATATCTATTCCCCCACCGTTGGCACCATTCGTAATGTAATTATCCGATCCCATTACTCCGGGACCTTCATCATCATTGGTTGGATAATAAACAGCGGATAGATAAAGATCACTGCTTAAATCATTGGCAATTTTGAGAAGGTCTGAAATTTTAACCCATGCAGAAGCACGATTTTTCCAAATGGTAGTGATTTCTGCCGGTAAATTGGAAATTTCAGCTCTTTCAATATTATTTTTATAATCAACAAACTCAACGTATAATTGCTCTCCTCTATTCACAAGGTTCATTTCCTTTACTTTTTCCAGGGTAAAAGCTTTATCTATTTCAAGGTAGGTGCCCAATTGATATAAACAAGATGCCATTGGCAATGCGGGCATTTTTTTCTGAAGTAACTCCTGCCAACGATCCTGCTGCGCAAAGGCAGTGTTGATCGTTAGCAAGGCTATTATAATGATAAATTGCTGCTTCATTTCAGTTCTTTTTTATTGCTTTTTTTATTGTAGATTCACTAACACTAATACAAGTCCTTCGCCAGCCTCTAATTCGGTCATTGCTTTTCCAATCACAGCTCCAAAGGCTTTTTGATGATCGGTAACTTTCATTGCAATACCTGGTAAGTCAGAAGACGTTAGCAGATCTCCGGCCTGAATCGCACCATTGCAAGCGGAAGCTTTTACATATACTCTGCCTGTTAAAGCTACAAGCTGTCCATTCTCCACTAAGTCACCTTGGCTCAAACTCATTCCAGGGTGAATTCCTCCAGCCCCACTAATAATACCTGCGATACATTTGTCATAAGCTTTGGCGCTTTGGGTCAATTTACCTGGATTTTCAGGATCGATTGCAACAAGCGCTCCTTTTTCAATTGGTCTGGCTTCGGTCATTTCAAAAGGTTCCGTAATATCCATACCGCCTACAATTTCCAGTTCACGTGTTCTAATGCGGCCATTTACATCCAATTCTGCTTGCGGATTAGTAGTGAAAACACCCACACGACCAGCATTATCAAAATGGAGGAAGTAACGATTTTGAGTGGATTCATATAGTGATAATTCTCCATTGGAAGCAGTTGTAAATCGATACAAACGGCTTTGAGTTGCGTTCCCGATCATTAGGCGCGTGCCATTGCCAAAGGTTTCAAATGCATTAGATCTAGTAGTTCCGTTGATATGAAAATCGGCTTGAGGATTATCATTTAGCACACCAACCCGACCGTTATTATCAAAGTGCAGAAAATGGCGAGATTGTGTGGATTCAAATAAGCCTAAATCGCCACTTAAGGCCGTTCTAAATTGATACACCCGGCTTTCACTTGGGTTGCCCATAGTCAATCGAGCACCGGTACCAAAGGTTTCAAATGCATTAGATCGGGTAATTCCATTAATGTGGAAATCGGCTTGTGGAGAGTTGGTAAAAAGCCCTGCATCTCCAGATGGGGTGAAAGTGAAATATTGGTTACCGGAAATAGATTCTCTCAAATTCAAGCGACCATCTGCCAAAACAGAGAATTGATAGTCAGCTGTCTCGCCTGCATTCGTCAACCCAAGGCGCTCACCGTCACCATGCAATTCCAGGTATTCTGCCCGGATATCCGGTACTACTTCCAATTTTGCCGTAGGCATATCCGTTCCGATTCCTACCCTCCCCTGTAAACGATAGAGAATGGTATCGCCAACATTAGTCCAATCGTCAGTGCTGTGGGCATGGTGCGCGAAATTGGCCACAGGCACGGCCAGAATTGGTACATTCGGCATTTCAAAATAAAAATTGCCTTTATAAAAAACGCGTACATTTAGATAGTAAGCAAAATTACCCCAGTCAATATCCTCAAAATCTGCCGTTGGGCTGGTTCCTTCTCCAATAAAAAGGGTGAAAACGCCCTCTTTATTCGTTTCAGCCGTATGCGCTTCCATGTAGACAAGTGAATCGTAATCAGTGAAAAGACTGACCTCAAAGCCTAGCTCGAGATCTTTTAAGAAAAACCCATCCTGGCGGGCAATCCCCTGGAAAGTAAAGGTTTTGGGGGCTTCCTGAGCATTTGCCACGTCAACAAAAAAGATGGATATTAATAAGATTAGAAAAGAAAGGTTTTTTAGTAATTTCATAATGATAAAATTTGATAATTGGGTTATTAATTGACCATTGCTTCTAGTTGCTGGCTTTTTTGAACAGTAGCAGCACAATAGTCCATAATTCGTTTTTAAATTCAAATAAATCCTTGACTAACCGCTTCATTCAGCTGTTTTTAGGATGCGAACCTGGCCTAAAGCGGCTTGTTCATCAAATACATGCAGGATGTAAATACCTGAAGGAAAGTCTTTTAATGATATCCTCACAGATTTATCCTCAATGATACCTGTTGTTAGCAGCTTTCCGTTTAAATCAATTAATCGAAAGCGGAAAAGCTTTTCCTCGTCAGTAGTCAGCGTTAAGGTAAAACGCTCTGTAGTCGGATTGGGAGCTACTTCTAATACCGCAGAAGATTCCAATAGAATTTCTTCTTTGGGGCGTCGGGCATTATCATAGCCACTTTCCGGAATAGCCATCACTTTTCCAAAGGACCAGTTGACGGAGACCCCATTGCTCTCTTCCGCACCGGCTCCTGCACTGATCAAGGCGCTACTGGGAATATGGGTTTGAGCATGAATGAATCCAGCGCTAAACAAAGCGCATAAAAAATAAAATACTGCTTTCATAATCGTTGGTTTTAAATTAAAAAAAGTGCCCGGGCAAAAACATGCGAAAACAATCCGTCGGGAAATTCAAGGGAAGCAATGGATATGTTCGGGATCAAAATGCGTATTTGGTTTTTTGAGGTTGTTTATTTCTTTATTCGCAGATTTTTAAAAGCGTTACTGGTCGGAATATTTTTTTTTGAAGAAATGTCTGAATGGAAGTCCACAGAGAACTTGGAAGAGGCTTTCAGGAGCTTATTCATCAAAGAGCACTGGAATATGAGTTCCATCAAAAAAGTATAAGTTTCTGCTCCGAATTCAAACTGCCCATTTTTTACAATTCAATCAACGTTGGATATAGACGCGTAGATTTCCTTGTCGAAGACCTCATTCCTGTAGAAATAAAAGCGGTAAAGCAGCTCGAAGATGCTTATTTAGCTCAGGGCCTCAATTATCTGGAAGCATTTAATCTGGAAGTTGGCCTGCTAATCAATTTTTGAGCGCCTAGCCTAGAGTTTAAAAGACTCCTGAACAGAAGGTATACTAAAAGATAAACACGGCTTAGTGGGATTAGCCTGGATTGACCACGATTAGATAAAGGACTAAAAGGTTCACTTAAGTAGTTCACGGAATTTACTTTCCCTTCCTAATTATAATTTAATCGTGGTCAATCCCAACCAATCCAACTAAATCGTGGTCAAAAAGTGCTATTTTCGCCAAAAAAGATCATGAAACTTCAAGGCAAACACTACCATACCATTTGGGTAAAAGAAGAAGACCCCTCGACCATTACAATAATCGATCAACGCCCTCTCCCCCACCAACTCATTTTTGAAGAACTCAAATCTTTGGAAGATGCTGCTCGTGCCATCAAAGAAATGCACGTAAGGGGAGCACCACTCATCGGCTCTACAGCTGCTTATGGCATGTATCTAGCCGCTTTACAAGCAAAAAATGAGGGCTTTGAACATAATACCTTCATGAAAAAAGCAGCTGAGGTCCTAAAGGCTACCAGGCCAACTGCCGTAAACCTGGCTTATGCCGTCGATAAAATCATCAAACAAATCGATACGCTGACAAAAGTTGATGAAGTAATCCAAACTACACGCGAAATTGCGGATGATGTTACAGAGGAAAGCATTGCCCATTGCCGGGCAATTGGAGAACATGGCCTCTCTCTCGTTAAATCAATTGCTCGCAAAAAAGCCGGAAAACCCGTTAATATTTTAACGCATTGCAATGCAGGCTGGCTCGCTTGCATTGATTATGGCACGGCAACAGCACCAATTTATCTCGCACATGATGCCGGAATCCCCGTCCACGTTTGGGTAGATGAAACCCGCCCCCGAAATCAAGGTGCCCGTATCACTGCGTTTGAATTGAAGGAACATGGAGTGCCTCATACCGTAATTGCGGATAATACCGGTGGCCACTTAATGCAACACGGCCTTGTAGACATGGTTATTGTAGGCACTGACAGAACTACGCGTACAGGTGATGTAGCCAACAAAATCGGAACCTACCTCAAAGCATTAGCTGCTAATGATAATAATGTGCCTTTCTACGTAGCTACCCCTTCTTCCTCTATCGATTGGAGTTTAAAAGATGGATTGAAAGAAATCCCTATTGAACAAAGAGCTCCAGAAGAAATTCAATACATCCAGGGGCGCGATGAAGATGGAAATATTAGAAAAGTGCTTATTACTCCCGAAGGCAGTCCGGCTGCTAATTATGGATTTGATGTCACGCCTGCGGCCTTGGTAACAGGGCTGATCACTGAAAGAGGTTTGTGTGCGGCAAGTGAGGCCAGTTTGATGGAAATTTTTCCGGAGAAAAGGGTTGGGAGGTTTTAAACATGAATCATCCCGAAAATTCGGGATGACTCATGTTTTACAGGAGAATAATTCGCTCCACTATCCTGCCTTCATCCGATTCTATAATTAACCAATAAACACCGGGGCCTCCCAATGCTTGCCGATCAATTCGAATCTGTTGTGGCCCCTCACGATTTGTGGCTTCTTCACTTACATAAACCTTTCCTCCTGCCCCAACAACACGCCAATTTATTTCTCCAGGTTTTGATGTGAAATAACGAACGATTGTTTCCTCGTTAAATGGATTGGGCGATATCGACATAAGTTTGAATGTATTCGAAAGATGAATATCCAACTCCGGAATCAAAATGAACCCATCTTCTTTGAAAGCAAGTGCATTGGTAGGATTATCATACATAGAAAGAATAGAAACCAATTCACCCTTTCCGCGAGCCTCAAAAGTAAGGTAAAAAAGCGGCTCTCCGTCAGGCCAGTTGGTCACTTGTTCATGAAACCATCCAAAGGTAATTAAGCCCTGTTTCACCGCTTGAGTACCTACAGCATCATTACCAATGAATGAATTAGAGGTGGCCGCCATGCCCACATAAGAGAGTATTTCGGAATTAAAGGACAATGTAAACTGGCAGGCGGCCATTTCCTCATAATCTTTTACAAAGATTGGTATTCTAACGATTTCACCCGCTTCAAATGTTATATTCTTTGTGTAAAAATTAAGCCCTTGCTCTTGGTTTCGTTCATCCGTACTTCCTTCCCAAAGAAAACTATCACTGACATCACCGATTTTAATCCCAATAAAAGAAGCTTCCGTGTCCTTAATTAAATTATTTATATTAACAACCTCTGAAAAAGGCATAATAGTAGATGAAGGTTGTTGAATGACAATACTTGAATCTACAGGCACAAAACGCCAGGAAGTATTATTTGGGTACTCGTCAGTAATGTTCAGGATCAGTTTTCGGATCTCAACAACATCAGCTACCGTTACATGCCCTGAGTTATTTGCATCAGCGGCAATGATTTTATATGGGGAAGTCAACGGATCTATATTCAATATGTGCCGCTGAATTAAGGATAGATCAAAAGTAGTCACTCCATCCTGAGCATTGCTATTTTGGTAAACACTAACAGCATAATCCTCACATGGCTGGAGATTAGCCAATTCAAACGCCCCATCCGTCTGAACAAATTGTTGAACATCGGCCCCACCACTGAGTAGAATTTGCGCATCCGAAGGAACTGGATTTCCATTTTCGGTTAGAACCGTTCCGAGTATGGATGGGTTCGGATCTTTGGTGATTATTGTTGCCGTATTGGTTATGACTGGTTTGTTAAAATCAAAATAAATACCTGCATGGTTGGGAATAGCCGTGCCGTATGGAATACCGGGGTTTAATTTAACCCGAAAATCAACGGCTCCCTGGCTGCCGTCAAAATTAACACTGCTATCAGGCAAATAAATATTTTCAAACCAAAACTCCAGAATATTCCCATCTACAATATCGGCCCGGAAAGAATGAGTGCCCGCTTCTGGTTGAAGCGTATTTAAATCAAAATAATCACTTAGGGTATCGCGAATTACTACTGTAAAAGCCGTATCATTCCCCGTATTTTGGAAGCGAATCCGGTAGGATACCCAATCTTCTGAACTGTAGCCTATCCCATCTTCATCCATAGGAATATCCTGAAAACGTTTATCATTCGGGTCATAGGCATTCGTCACCGGCCGCGTTGTTTTGGACTGGTTATTGGTGAGATTATTGTCATCATCCGTAGGGCCTATCGATGCCGACTGTGCCACAACAGTCCCTATTGGAGTACCCACCGGCGTTTTCAGGTAGACATAGAAATAGATTACATCATTAACTGCTAAATCAGTGAAAAACCATTGAATTGTGTTAGTTGCCGGATCGTAGTCTGCCTGAGGAAGAGGTGGTGAAGACCAACTTGGGGCACTGTAGGAATACATTTGTATAGAGTCGTGTGCTAAAGTAACTAAGGCATCATTTATATGATTCCCACTATTTACTATTCTCACTGTTACTCTTTGATCAAAACCCGGCCGGGCAACTCCACTCCATATATTTATTATTAAATCATCGTAATCATTTGGTTCTGCATAGAAATTATTATCTCCATAATTCACATCAAAGTTGGCAACATTTACGGATAATATATTATCGCATAAAACCGGACCGTTTAGAAAAGTCGAAATGATTTCAACGGTATAGTCCCCAAGACTATCGACTTCGAACTCATAATATCCATCCTGATCGGCGTAAACACGATCACCTGTACTGAGCTCCAACAACGCAAAATGCACCGGAGCTCCATTTCCAGGCATGCAGTCCCCTACCGAATCGCGATATACATAGCCTGAAATAGTTGCCCTGCAAGACGGATCATAAGGCACATAAACATTAACGTGATCAAAGCAACCATTAGACTGATCTGTAACTGTTACCGAATACCAATCGGGCAGCAATCCATCAATGACGGTACCGGTATCTCCTGTATTCCAGACAAATAAGGGGTCAGCAGCTCCTGCTACGCTCGCAAATGCTGAACCTGTTTGCTCATTGCAATCGGAAGCCATGCTGCCAGCATCAATTTGAATAAATGGCCCAATAATAACCACTTGTTCACTCTCGCACCCCACTTGATCGGTTATTACAAGGCGATATTCACCGGGGCATCCGGTAAAGTTGTCCTCACTAGCAACTAATTGGTCATCTGAATCATACCAATCGTATTGATACGGAGGCGTTCCCCCTGTTACAGAATTGACGACAGCTTGCCCGTCGCAGACCCCGCAGGTAGTTGCATCCGTAATCTGAATATCTGCAAATGCCAGGAAACTATTAGTTTCCTCTACCGTAAAGGTATTTTCGCCTGAGCAGCCAGAAGCTGTAGTTACAAAAACAGTATAATCTCCCGGACTAAGACCGCTTATATCTTCCTGATTCGAACTAAAACCGCTCGGCCCGGTCCAAGAATAAAGTAGAGAAGATGGATCTCCAAATATTACTTCTAAATCGATTGCTCCATTTGATTGATTACAATCCGTATCCGTTACATTGGCATCGATAGATAGCGGATTATTATCGGGATCCAAAAATACTGTAGTTACTTCCACACACCCATTAGCATCTGTTATTATAATATCGTATACTCCCGGGCAAACATCAAAGAAAACATTGTTACCATTTCCCCAACTACCATTCCATTCATAGGTGTAAGGCGGAGTTCCTCCACTTGCTATTACTTCAATAACACCATTACAATCACCGCAATCATCATTAAAGGCTAAAGCTGTGGTCCATAAAGGATTGGGGCCATTAATAGGTATCTCTACAATTGTATCGCATCCGTTGTTATCCGAAATAGTACATAAATACGTACCCTGACAAAGATTAAATACCATAGCGGTAGTATCTGTGTTTGGCCACCATTGATAACTATACGGACCCCCACTTCCACCAGACACACCTAGTGCAGCCATACCATCGCATGAAAAAGCACAGGATTCTTCAGTAGTAGAGATATTTACGTCTAAACATTGACCCAACAAGGGGCTCCACGAGCTCAATAAAAAGGCGATTTGTAAAAAATATTTTCTCATAAAGGGCAATTTTTTTATAAAGTTAAAATCTAATCCTTAACTTTATGAAGACAAATCTGGTCAATTATCGAATTTTTCACTCCACGTTCAATCCACAAAGTGCTGATAACCTTTTACTTAAACCTATATTTAATTAAAACAAGCCTGCATGGTTTAAATTTAAACCATGCAGGCTTGTTTTAATTAAATATAGCTCGTATATTTGCGGCCGCTGTAACTGATTTTCGTAATCACTAACGGTATTATTTCATTAACTTATTATTATGCCAGTTTACTTACCTAAAGAGAAGAAAGAAGAAATCTTCGAGGAATACGGAGGGTCAAAAACAAACACCGGCTCCGTGGAAGGGCAAATAGCTCTGTTTACTTACAGAATTCAAAGCTTATCCGCACACCTGAAAACCAGTCATAAAGACCACGCTAGTCGTAAAGCTCTATTGACATTGGTTGGTAAGCGCCGTAGATTATTGAATTATCTGTCTAAAAAAGACATTAACAAGTACCGTTCATTAATTGAACAACTTGGTATCAGAAAATAAATAAAAAAAGCTGCCTTTTCAGGCAGCTTTTTTTATTTAAAGGAAATATTAATGCCCGGGCCGTCTAAAAAGTAATTTGTTGCTCCTGCAAGGAGCAACAAATTACTTTTTAGACGGCCTCTATGTAAAAAACTCCGTTTTTTATTTATATTAGCCCCGAAAAAGAGAATAAAACATTAATCAATATAACCAGGGAAAAAAGGTTATAAAAAAGTTGAGGAAAGAATTCTCAACATAAGACGCATTCGACAAACGGCTTGATAGTCGGCCAAAGGTGCTGCTTGGCAGTTTTTCTTCTCAGCCATTCACTATACCTTCCGAAATCAAGGGGTCTGAATCCTCCAATCCCCGTCATAGAATGCTTATCAATGAACACAAAAAATGATCCATGTCATTTAAAAACACTCGTAATGAATAAGCCTCGACACTGCCCGCCAGTTATTCGAGCAAGATTTTCTTATTGTAATTTTAACGCTATTTAATTTATTAAAAATGGGACAAAAGATTCCTATAACAAAATCCTTTAATCTTCCCGACGGAAGAGAGGTGACCATCGAGACAGGCAAACTAGCTTCCCAAGCCGATGGTTCTGTAGTCGTAAAAGTAGGCAAAACCATGATCTTTGCAACTGCCGTTTCTGCTAAAGAAGCCAAAGAAGGACAAAGCTTCTTCCCTCTTTCTGTTGACTACCAGGAAAAATTCGCTGCTGCCGGCCGTATACCTGGAAACTTCCACCGCCGGGAAGCTAAACTTTCCGAAAATGAAGTCCTTATCTCTCGTCTTGTAGATAGAGCGATCCGACCACTCTTCCCGGATAACTACATGAATGAAACACAAATCATCCTAAACCTTATCTCCGGCGAAGCAGATGTACCACCAGATGCTTTCGTAGCTTTAGCGGCCTCCGCGGCAATGGCTGTTTCGGACATTCCCTTCGCCGGCCCTATATCTGAAGTGCGGGTCGCTAAAATTGATGGAGAATATGTCATCAACCCCAATAAGTCAGCAATGGAAGAAGCGACTATTGATGTTATCGTTGCTGCCACAATGGATAATGTAATGATGGTTGAAGGCGAAGCAAAAGAATGCTCCGAAAAAGAACTGGTTGATGCTATTAAACTAGGGCATGAAGCAATCAAAGTGCAATGCCAGGCACAACTGGATCTCGCGGAACTCGTTGGAGAAAAAGCACTTAATAAACGGGAAGTGGAAGAAGTTGTAATTGATGAAGACCTGTATAACGAGGTTTCCGCTTTTGCTAAAGATAAAATCTACAAGGTCGCTTCCGGCGCACTCGATAAAAGCGAGCGTAAAAATCAGTTAAAAGCTATCCTCGAAGAATTGATTGAGTCTTTTACTGAGCAAAAAGACGAAGAATTTATGGAGGAAAAAGAAGGCGAGATTAAAGAGTATTACGACAAATTAAAGAAAGCCGTGATCCGGGATGTGGTCCTTTCCGAGTCTGTACGCCTTGACGGACGACAGCTGGACGAAATACGCTCAATCTGGACAGAAGTGGATTACCTCCCTTCCGCTCACGGATCCTCTATCTTTACTCGTGGAGAAACACAGTCTCTTACCTCTCTTACCCTCGGCTCTAAAGTCGATCAAATGATGATCGATAATGCCCTCGGCTTATATTTTGAAGACTTTTACCTTCACTATAATTTCCCAGGCTACTCCGTTGGAGAAGTAAAACCACAAAGGGGGCCTGGCCGCCGGGAAATTGGTCATGCCAATCTAGCAGCCCGTTCCTTAAGAAAAGTACTTCCTGAAGATTCTCCATACACCATACGTTTAGTTTCTGATATTACGGAATCCAATGGTTCTTCTTCTATGGCAACGGTTTGTGCCGGCACGCTCGCGCTCATGGATGGAGGTGTTAAAATTAAAGCTCCGGTTTCAGGTATCGCAATGGGCTTAATTTCTGATGGAAAACGCACCGCCGTTCTTTCCGATATCCTGGGCGATGAAGATGCGTTAGGAGATATGGACTTTAAAGTTACGGGCACAGAAAATGGTATCTGCGCATGTCAAATGGACATCAAGATCGATGGTTTGCCTTATGAACTCCTTGAAGAAGCACTTGAACAAGCTCGTAAAGGCCGGATTCATATCCTTGACAAAATGAAGGAAACCATTGCCGAACCTCGTGAAGACCTCAAGCCTCACGCTCCACGTGTGGTCGAATTAATTATCGACAAGAGCTTCATCGGTGCCGTTATCGGGCCTGGTGGTAGCATCATACAACAACTTCAGGCAGATACCGGAACAACGATCAATATCGAAGAAGTGGATAACAAAGGCGTTGTTAACATCGCCGGAAATAACAAAGAATCCATGGATGCAGCACTCGAAAAAATACGCGCCATCACGTATGTTCCTGAAGTAGGCGATGTATATAACTCTAAAGTAGTTTCTGTAATGCCTTATGGAGTATTCGTCGAATTCATGGGTAAAAGTGGTTTGCTCCACGTCTCGGAAATCTCTCATACCCGCATCGACAAGGTAGATGACGTTTTCAAGGAAGGAGATGAAGTAAAAGTAAAACTCATCGGAATCGATCAGAAAACCGGTAAGTTCCGCCTTTCTCGTAAAGCACTTATGCAGAAACCACCTAGAAGTAATAATAGCCGGAATGAAGGCTAAGGCAGTCTAATTAGACTTGTTCTGCAGATGCTGATGGAGTGCAATTAGCATTTACAGAACAAGTCTATTCATTGCCTGATCGAAAATGAGGCAGCCTCTTAAATATGTTCGTCGCGACTGGCAGGAAATTTTCTTTTTTTAGGGGAGTTCTTTTTTTGAAATTTTTTCTAAAAATTTCAAAAAAAGAACTCCCCTCGATAGAAAATACACCTCCCAAGCCACACGGATTATTTATGAGGCAGCCTCATTTTCGATCAAGCAATGAATTAATCTTGGTATTTGAAACTTTTTTTGATCAGCTTTTGTATAACTTATGTCAAGCTTGCGATTTAAATTTTTTTTTCAAAAAAGTCAAGTCTTGTTATATTTTTTTTAATATATTAGTCGTGAAAGTCATCACCAAAGCTCGATATAAAGTCAATACGAATGCGTCAATTAAAGATTACCAATAAAATTACCGCCCGCGAAAGCTTGGCATTGGATAAATATCTCAACGATATTGGCAAAATCCCAATGCTTAGTGCCGATGAGGAAGCAGATCTGGCCCGCCGAATCCGCGAAGGAGATCATAAAGCATTGGAAAAATTAACCAAATCCAATCTCCGCTTCGTCGTTTCGGTTGCTAAACAATACCAAAACCAAGGCCTTTCCCTCAGCGACCTTATCAATGAAGGAAATGTAGGGCTCATGAAAGCTGCTCGCCGCTTTGATGAAACCAAAGGTTTCAAATTTATCTCTTATGCGGTTTGGTGGATTCGACAGTCCATTCTTCAGGCCATCGTTGAATACTCTCGAATCGTTCGGCTCCCACTCAATAAAGTAGGCTCCTACAACAAAGTCAATGAGGCGTTTGTCTCCTTTGTCCAGGAATTTGAGCGCGAACCAACCAATGAAGAACTGGCAGACTTGCTCGATATGACCCCCAAAGAAATTTCCAATATGCTTAGGGGAAATAGCAAACACGTATCCTTTGACGCTCCATTGGGTAGCGATGAAAGCGATTCTACGATGCTTGACGTTTATGCCAGCGAGGAAAATATGAGCCCTGATAATAGCTTGATGGAACAATCCCTCAAAGAAGAAGTACAGCAAGGTCTATCTATTCTCTCGCCCAGAGAGGTAGAAGTATTATCGGCTTATTATGGATTAAACTCCCATAAACCGTTTACTCTAGAAGAAATTGGAGAAATGTATGGCCTTACGAGAGAACGCGTCCGCCAAATTAAAGAGCGCGCCATCCGCCGCCTCCGGAAATCATACAATAGAAATAACTTAAAATCTTACATGGGTTAAAATACAGTTAACCGAGAACGGAAAACGGGGAACGAATAACAGGCCTTCAGCCTTGAATTATCCGTACCCCGTTAACCGCTTCGCCGGCTTGGTAATTTTTTATGAAAGTATTATTCCCTTTTAAACTCTCCTCGCTTTTTATCGAACTTCCCGGCAGATTTGCATTTATTTCCTACTTACTTATAGTATTTTTATTTACTACCTGTAACAACATCTCCAAAGATAAACCACCTCCTACCTCTTCTTTAAGTGAAAACGCACCAACATTAACAGTTTCCTCTATAAATGCGCTATTATCAGATGAACCCGGTTTTAATGCAGCCAACTCAATTGTTTTATCTAAAGGGGAACAATTAACAGGCCCTGACTCTATAAGCACATTTACTTCAGAACTCACTTTAAATGGCCAAAAACTGAACCTCCCCTGGGTCAAAGTAAAAACCTTAAAAGGGAAAGAAGGATGGGTTTTCAGTGGCTTCATCAATGGCCTGGAAGACCAACTCCTGGAACAGCAAATGAGCAATATTCAGCCTGCTTTCATATCTTCTGAAAAAAACGGAAAAATCATTCAACTCATAGACAAATTTAATGAAAACTGGTATTCAATAGATTCAACTCAAAACTTGTACAAACTTTATCTCCTCATTCTTGAGGCCCAGGCGATTCTGAATACTCGTAAAACGCCAACAGAAGATCTATTGAATATCAGTAAAACATTTCCTCCTCTCGTTTTAGAGCGAATCAATGAACAACCATCTTATCACTTTTTTATCAACTATGGATTACTGTTGGAGAAAGCAAAATCCACAAAAGATATTTCAGACGATCACTTTTTTACTATACAGACAATGATATTCCAGCAGGATAGCATAGAGTATTTTTATCCTGCCTGGAAAATTCCTCAAACGGAGGAGCTCGTCCATAGTTTGCTAGGGAAAGGCTTACATTATTCTCTTTTCGTCAAAATTGATTCTTTTTTAGCAATAGATACCTTATTTTCACCCTTGTATAAGAAAGTAGTCAACGAATTAGTTGAAGACATCACTAACCCTAAAACGACTTATTGGGAAAATATTCAAAACATTAACGGAGAGTTGGATCAGATTTTATCGGCTTCTCTCCACAATGCACTCAACCCCAACGATCTCGTAAGCCTGAAGACCCGAAGAAAACAATTTGAAGAATTTGAAAAACACCAAATTAAAGTCAATTTCCGTAGCGGATTAATACAAAACTGAAAAAAATGTATGCTTTTCCAGCCATTTTAGCTTTGCTCTCTTTTACTGTTCTCTCCATGTTGGGAATTTATCTTTTTTATAGCTTCCTTACCAATTTTCAACCCGGTAAGAACAAAATCAAAAAAGACCTAAAAGCACTCAAGCAAAGCCTCGCCCCTTTTATTACCGATCTCATACCTCTCAAAAAGGAGGAATTGGATTTGCTTTCGCCCAACCAAGTGAACAGATCCCGAAAAAAGGGGATGAAAAAAACAACAAAAGGGGTTTTCACAACGATCTATCACGAGCCCGTCATCGCCTACGCTTACAAAAAATATATCTCAAACGGCAAAGACGAAAACGCCGTCATTTATGCATGCACAACAGATAAAGAATTTGTATACCGCATAAAGTCTAAATCAGTTGAATTCTTCATCAATGATCAACTGATTGGCGAACTGCAAAAAGAAAGCTTGCTTTACAGCGCCCAGTCCAAACGCCTTATAGCACGTATTAATCGCCCTGAAGACCAATTGCTGCAACCAATTATCATCAGAGACAAAGAGGTCGCCAGCCTGATCAATCTCGATAAAAACACCAAAACGGCTCCACGGGCTCTGCAATTCCTCACACCTATGGAAGAAGACGAGATGACCGTAATGCTCTCTTTGTCTATATTCGAGATGGTACGCAAAACAAATAAAAATAAATAAGAAGCTTTCGTTGAAGAAGCGCTCTTTTTTTTCCTTTGCGACAGGATAAAAAAAAGAATGCTCCTCCAAAGAAAATTTCCTGTTGTAGCCAACAAACCCATCTTCACGCATCATCATTTCAATTAATTAGAAAATACAAAATTTTCATTTCTTTCAGAAATTAATGAAACTTAAGCAGGTATCTGGCTGTTCAAATAAGCGAGAGAGAAATACAAAAAAACGCTAGGTTGTTTAGAAAGTTTGTTTGTACATTTACTTCAATTTAAGCAACCTTTTTTTGGAGGAAGTGTTTCTCCAGTCAATAAATCGGATTAATAGCTGATAGGTAAATTATATTAAAATGAATGTTTTAGATCAAGCCAGGCTTATTATTTATCGGATCAACAAGAAGGGATTAGAAGTTTTTTTGGTTAATTCCGGTGAAGAAGAATGGAGCCTCCCTAAGGGAAATCGTATTGAAGAAGGAGATAAAATAATCATCTTAGACCCTGTAGAAGGCGAAGATGGAAAGGTTGAATCGGCTTTGGCCATGGAAGGAGACTGGCATGATATCCCATCTATAAGAGCCATGATCAAAGAAGATGTACACCTAATCAAAGATCATCTCAAGGAAATGCTGCCAGAGATGGAAAAAGGAGCTTTTGTAGCAGTAAAAGAAGCCGTTAAAAAGGTCTTGCCTGCTCAGCAGTATGCTTTTCTCAAAGAATTGAAGGATATTATTCTTGATAGAAACCAAGTTAATTCGATATAATAATCAGCGATTTATGATTGGGGCTGAGCGGGCCATTTTGAAAGCAAAGTGGCCCGTTCAACCCCAATTATAAATCGCTGGTTATTTTTAGTTTATATTAAGCTTTATTCCGATCAACTTAAAAAATCTATCAAGCATGAAGGCCTATGTATATTCTGTTCTTATACTTTTGATCTTTGCTTTTGCCGCTTGCGAAAGCGGTACTTCGAACAATTATCAGCAGTTAAGCTTGTTAAAGTACGGTCTTGCTCATACAGTTCTAGCTCCGGACAGCTCTGACGTAAAAACAGAAGACTGGGGGATCCAAAAGGGCATCAGTATACAAAACGAAAAGGAGAATTACTTTGTCCAGGTTTGGGTAAAAAACCTCACTTCCGACAATCTACAGAAAATCAAACAGGAAGAGCTGAAAAGCGCGAAGGAAAACAGGTACTTTGCAGAAGTAGTTCAAGAAGATGACGATGGCTTCATCTTCAAAAAACAGATTGACACCTCTCTCACCAATTACGATTTCAGATACATTAAATTACTGGGAGATAAAGAAATTACTTTTCAGACCGGTTTGATGGGGTCTTTTTCGTTAGGAGATGTGAATAAAATGTATCGAGCAGTGAAAGGACCAGAAAAATAGGCTCAATTCAAGTTCTTCGATAAATACATAGGAAGGATTTAATTTAGTTATAGCCAAAAAACTTGTTTTTGACTGTTACTTAAAAGGGCTGTTCGTCAGAACAGCCCTTTTTTTCTTGTGCGCAATAATTAATTTGTTAAGGCTGATCTAGACTTCATTAACTATTTCATAGCTAAATAGGCCTAAGACCACCAATAGGACACTTAGGATGATCATGGGTAATAGTTTTTATGTTCTTGGATATATTCTGTACAAAGATAAGGGAAAACTTAATGCGCCGCCACTTTTTCTACTCCTTTTTAAAACACAATGAGGCAATACGGTAGCTAAACCGCAGCCTCATTGGATTCCCTCTATTTTAATTTTTTGTTAAAACAAGGACTTTATTACAAATTAGAAGCCCCCGGATTAGCATCATTATAGCGCTCCGTCACTTCATGCCAATTAATCAGGCTAAAAAAGCTTTCTACATAATCGTTACGACGATTCTGATATTTCAAGTAGTAAGCATGCTCCCATACATCCAGGCCAAGGATTGGAGTACCTTCTTCCGGTACCACATCCATTAATGGGTTATCCTGATTTGCTGTAGAACAAATAAACAATTTATCATCCTTATCCACGCATAGCCATGCCCAGCCAGAACCGAAACGAGTCATTGCCGCCTGAGAGAATTGCTCTTTGAATGCATCAAAAGAACCAAAATCACGGGTTATAGCCTTGTGGATGTTCATACGTGCAGAAATCTCATGCTCCCCGGCAGGAGAAAGGATGCTCCAGAACAGACTGTGGTTGTAGTATCCACCTCCATTGTTGCGAACTGCACCAGAGTGCTGAGAAACATTTGCTAAAATATCTTTGATTTTCTTGCCCTCTAAATCAGTACCCTCAATAGCTGCATTCAATTTACTTGTGTAACCTGCGTGGTGCTTAGAGTAGTGGATTTCCATCGTCTGAGCGTCGAAATGAGGTTCAAGCGCATCATAAGCATAAGGAAGTGAAGGTAATTCAAATGCCATTTTGTTTTGTTTTTATTTGTTAATAAAATTAAAATATTTACACCGAATAAGTAACTCACAGAGTTGAGCTATCAAACAGATGAAAGCCCAATTTCGTGAACTACTTATAATATGTCTTTACAACGTCTCCAAATGTAATAAGTTTTTAAGCGACAATCAAAATCCCTTGATGCTAGCAAGCATTTTTGCCTAACTATCTTTAACTTTGGGCGTTTAGTAAAAAAAACTACTTACCTCATGGAATTCCGTAAAGAAAAAGATAGTATAGGGTACATTAACGTACCAGCAGATAAGTATTGGGCTGCACAAACACAAAGAAGCAGCCAAAACTTTAAAATCGGTGGCCAAAAAATGCCGATTGAAGTTATCCGGGCGTTTGCAGTATTGAAAAAAGCTGCGGCTCTGACCAACCAAGAATTAGGAGTGCTTCCAGCCGATAAAGCAGACTTGATCGCTAAAGTGTGCGATGAAATCGCTGCAGGCTCATTGGACGATCAATTCCCATTGGTTGTATGGCAAACGGGCTCCGGAACCCAAAGCAATATGAACGTAAATGAAGTGATCTCAAATCGAGCTCAAGTTTTACAAGGAGGCGCTCTTGATGATGCCGACAAATTCATCCATCCAAATGATGACGCCAATAAATCACAATCCTCCAATGATACTTTTCCGACTGCTATGCACATTGCAGCTTATAAAATGCTGGTGGAAATTACCATCCCCGGCATAAGCGTTCTTCGCGATGCCCTGCTTAAAAAGTCAGAAGCATTTATGGATGTGGTCAAAATTGGCCGTACCCACTTTATGGATGCTACCCCTCTTACCGTTGGGCAAGAACTATCAGGGTATGTTTCGCAACTTGACCACGGCCTTAAAGCCATTCAAAATTCATTGGACCACCTGAGCGAGCTAGCCCTGGGAGGAACTGCGGTAGGAACGGGATTAAACACTCCGCAAGATTATGATGTAAAAGTAGCCGCCAAAATTGCTGAACTTACCGGACTGCCTTTCCGAACGGCCGACAATAAATTCGAATCCCTCGCTGCTCACGATGCCATTGTTGAAGCTCATGGAGCACTCAAAACGGTAGCCGTTTCCTTAATGAAAATAGGCAATGATATTCGGATGCTGGCTTCCGGCCCACGCAGCGGAATCGGAGAACTGCTTATTCCTGCCAATGAACCAGGCTCCTCTATTATGCCGGGGAAAGTAAACCCAACCCAGGCCGAAGCCTTAACAATGGCAATGGCTCAGGTTATAGGCAATGACGTCGCAATCAATGTAGGTGGAATGACAGGGCATTTTGAGCTAAATGTTTTCAAGCCTATGATGATTTATAACTTCCTCGTTTCTGCCCAACTCATCGGTGATGCCTGCGACAGCTTCTACCATAACTGTATTAAAGGCCTTGAACCTAATTACAACCGCATCAAAGAGCATCTTAATAA
This sequence comes from uncultured Saprospiraceae bacterium, assembly GCA_964537285.1. GTDB lineage: Bacteria > Bacteroidota > Bacteroidia > Chitinophagales > Saprospiraceae > CAZHZT01. The sequence continues at coordinate 22,162 of CAZHZT010000024.1, forward strand.
CTCGCTCATGCTCGTAACCGCCCTTAACACCAAGATTGGATATGACAATGCAGCCAAAATCGCCAAAAAGGCACATGCCGAAGATAAAACCCTGAAGGAGGCAGCTACTGAACTTGGCCTGCTCACTGCAGAACAATTCGACGAATGGGTACGACCTGAGGATATGACCGGAAGATAGTATTCAGAGCCTTTCACGAAACATTAGTCATCCCTTAACTTTAAGGAACTTCATGTTGTCACGATGATTAAAAACAGGCTCTGTAAATCAATTTTTTAGGACCGGCCTTATTCAATTTAGCTTTTTGGAAGGCTGGCAGCCGTTAAAAAATGAATACTGTTTGAGCCTTGGCGAGTTTATTCATTTTAGGCTGCCAGCCTTCCAAAAAGCGTTAAGAATTGAATACAGCCTTGATTTTTTGCTACTTTTTTCTTGATAAAAAAGTAGACAAATCCTTGATTAACATAACCTTGTAAATATTTTACAAAACATGAGTCATCCCGAAAATTCGGGATGACTCATGCACCCTTTTCTTTTACTTGCATAAATTGATAGTTTTTATTACCTTTGCAAACTCATTTTAAAGATGTTCTTTTACAATGGATCCTTTGGTATCATTTGTTATCCCCATAAAAGGGCTAAATGATGGAAAGCATGAGTTTCGAATAGATATTGATCGCACATTTTTCAGTCAATTCGAGGATTCACCAATTGACGATGCGGAATTCAAGTTGTTATTACAACTTGATAAAAGGCCGGGAATAATTGTGCTGGATTTTCATTATGATGGAAAAGTAACTACAGATTGCGACCGATGCCTTGCAAATATTCAGCTTCCAATTGATGATCATCAACAACTTTTGGTTAAATATGCTGAAGAAGATAATAATGAAGACGTTGATGTGATCTATATTAGCCCTGATGCGCCTCGACTAAATGTTGCCCAGGTAGTATATGAGTATATTTGTCTTTCTATGCCAATGATCAAGGTGTACAACTGTACCGAAGAAGAGTTTCCACCCTGCGATCAAAGTATGTTGACCTACCTTGAAAACAAAACAGAGGAAAACGAAGAAGAAAAAACGAATCCCGTGTGGGATGCCTTAAAAAATTTGAATCAAAATTAGGCCTTAATGGCCGGTAAAACGTGTGAGCAATGGCACATCCTAAGAGTAAAATTTCAAAAATGCGCAAAAGAAAGCGCAGAACGCACAAAAAAGCACCACTTCCGCAAATAGCGACTTGTACTAATACCGGTGAAAAACACTTGTTTCACCGTGCTTACGAAGTAGATGGCAATCTTTACTATCGCGGAAGAGTCCTTGTTAAGGGGGAAGATGAATTCGAAGAGTAGTTCGGGGCTCTTTCTGTAGCCGCATTTATTATGCCAATGGTATTTAAGTAGTTCACGGAATTAAACAGAATAAACCTTTCTGCCAAGGGCATCGATAGTTTACTCAGTTTAATTCCGTGAACTACTTAGCATAATTGAAAGACGCAGGGATAGATTTTCTTTGCGTCTTTTGTATTAGACTTTATTATGAAATCGTTGTTATGAGAAAAATAATTAACGCTCTAAAGGCACCAGCTCCTATAGGCCCGTACAATCAGGCTATTGAATACAATGGCTTGCTCTTTATTTCCGGCCAGATCGCCCTTAATCCTGAAAATGGTGAATTGATCAGCGATAATATCGAGGCAGAAACACATCAGGCCATGAAAAATATTCAGGCTATTCTGACAGAAGCTGGAATGACCTTCGATAACGTTATCAAATGCTCCATCTTTGTAAAGGATATGCACATGTACAGCCGCATCAATGAAGTTTATGGAGAATACTTTGACGAGGATACAGCTCCGGCCAGAGAATTGGTTGAAGTAGCCAATCTCCCTAAATTTGTAAATGTAGAAATATCAGCTATCGCAGCAAGATAGGCACAATCGATTACCATGGAAGAAAAAAAACGCGTCCTCTCTGCCATTCAACCCACAGGAGATATGCATTACGGCAACTATTTTGGAGCTGTAAAAAATTGGGTAAACCTCCAGGAAAAATATAATTGCGTGTTCGGAGTAGTGGATTATCACGCCATCACTATGCCTTACGATCCGAAAAAGCTTAGAAATAATACCTGGGAACTTATCCTAAACTTGCTCGCAGTAGGCGTTAAAGCTGAAAACTTATTCATTCAATCTTTGGTGCCAGAGCATGCAGAACTGGGCTGGATTTTCAACTGCTTCACTTCCTATGGTCAATTGACCCGTATGACTCAGTTTAAAGATAAAAGCCAGCAAAGCTCCGAAAAAGGAGAAGGCTTTATCTCTGCAGGGCTTTTCGACTACCCCGTATTGCAGGCAGCTGATATCCTGATCTATAGAGCCGATTACGTACCGGTAGGCAAAGATCAGGAACAGCATCTCGAACTTTCCAGAAATATTGCCCAACGCTTCAATGCACAGGTGGGAAAAGAATATTTCGTCTTACCGGAAGTCCTTTTTACAGAAACCCCCAAGATCATGTCAACGGCTGATCCTACCCGAAAAATGAGTAAAAGTGCCGGTGAAAAGCACTACATCAACGTTTTTTCTGAAGAAAACCGCCTCCGCAAGCAAATTCGTTCGGCAGTAACTGACCTGGGCGACTCTCCTGAAGGCCAAATGAGCCCCGGAATAGAAAACCTGTTCACCCTGCTCAAAGCATCGGAAGCCATGAATGACTATAATGGCCTTATGGACGATTACAACAATGGGCAATTGAAATACGTCAACCTCAAAGATGCCGTTGCAGATGCATTATGGGGGCTGAGCAACCAATTCAGAGAACGAAAAGCAGCTTTGTCAGCGAACAAAAAAGACCTAAAAAATGCCATTAAAGCTGCTTCCTTTGAAATCCGTAAACGCGCACAGGAAACCATAAAAGAAGTAAAAGAATTGACAGGCTTGATGAATGTAAAGTTTTAATTATTATGAAAATTATTTGCATTGGCCGTAATTATGTTGACCACGCCAAGGAACTCAATAATCCGGTCCCTAAAAATCCGTTGGTTTTCATGAAACCTTCTTCTGCCCTGTTGGTCAACAATAAACCATTTTACTACCCTGACTTTACAAATGACCTTCACTATGAGGCAGAAATCGTATTGAAAATTTGCCGCAACGGTCGTCATGTACAGCCAGAGTTCGCATCAAAATACTACGACCAAATAGCCTTTGGAGTTGATTTTACTGCCCGCGATATCCAGACCAGGTGTAAGGAAAAAGGACATCCTTGGGAAATAGCGAAAGGCTTTGATGGCTCGGCTCCTATTAGTGAATTTGTAAATATCACAGAATTTGACCCAACTAACATTGAATTTTCAATGGATAAGAATGGGGAGCAAGTTCAACATGGCTTTACAAAAGATATGATCTTCTCCTTTGAAAATATCATCGTTTACGTTTCCAGGTTTTTCAAACTTCATCAGGGGGATCTTATCTACACCGGCACACCGGCAGGGGTTGGCCCGGTTCAAATTGGGGATCAATTGAATGGGTTTATTAAAAACAAACAAGGAGAAAACCTGCATTTGTTAAACTGTGAAATAAGATAGTTTTGCCTTTTTTTTTCAAAACACTAGATTTATCTTTGCTCCAAGCCAAAAATTCACTTTTTTTCCGGAAATTACTTGCACATAAGTTATTCCGAATATTCGGAGTAACTCATGTTTAAACAACTGCATACTTCAGAACCGTTTTTCAAGCATTCTTTAGCATTTAACTAATTTCGTTCTTTGATAAATTGTGTGCAACTTCAAAGTGATAATCCTTGAATGCCCTTGTGGCTGAAAGGATTATCACTTTGAAGTTGCATTTTTTCACAATTTTTGTCAAAGAACTACTAATTTCACAAGTTAAGCATGCCTTGCTTTCTTATTGAGCGACGTACTTATTGCTGGTTTAAGCTCAATAATTAGTAATCACTGAACGTGCTTTTTTTTTGAAAAAAAATGAGAACTATGAAAATCTACGGTTTACTCTTGTCTTCTATTCCTGCTTTTCTTTACTTTTTTTACCTTATTCCCGTTCCGCAAACAGGCCACATCCCCTATGTCTCTTCGGAAGTCGGGAATTTCATTTGGGAAGACCTTGACGCCGATGGTTTGCAGGACCCCAACGAACCTGGTGTGCAAGGTGTAGTGGTCTCTCTTTTTGACTGTAACGACCTGAATACACCGCTTTTTACTACCTCTACTGATAGCTCCGGGTTTTATAACTTTAACAATATCACTCCGGGAGAATACCAACTTTTCTTCGAATTACCCTATGGCTATAATTTCACTACTCCTAATTCAGGCAACAATAGCAACACAGACAGCGATGCCAATATTGAAGGTTGGACATCTTGCCTCCTTATTCCAGATAAAGAAACCATTGACACTATAGACGTGGGGCTTACTCCCTGTAACACACAAGTGGAACTTTTTTGCCTAACCCCACTAACAGTGGCCATGAATGATCAATGTATTGTGAAAGTCACGCCAGACCTTATCCTTCTTGGTGATAACCTGTGCTTTGACTTTTTTAATGTAGAGCTTTTTTGGAATGGCAACTCCATCGGGGCCACACTTACGCAGGCTCAGGTGGGCAACACGGTAGAGGCTCATGTAACCAATTTGAATAATGGAAATTTTTGTACCAGCACCCTAACCATTATTGATAACCTTTCTCCGGTGATTATCAGTTGCGATACTTTGTTTACAACTTGCTCCGGAAGTACTCTCCCACAGGATATTGGAGGAATAACCGTAGAAGAAAATTGCGATACACATACCATATCATACACAGATATAAGCATCCAAGGTGACTGCAACACTTCTTACCTGGAAAAAATAGAACGCAACTGGACCGTTACCGATGCAAGTGGAAATACGAGTAATTGCACTCAAATTATCTTCAGAGAAAAGCCTATCCTCCCGGAAACCGTCTTCCCCAAAGACTACGATGGTACCGACAATCCTCCGCTGAGTTGTAGTGGCGCCTCTACTCATCCGGATTCAACGGGCTGGCCTACTATTGATGGCATTCCCATCAAATCAGGAAGTGTTTGTGGCTTAAAATCTTTTTATTTCGATCAAATGAACTACGGTAATTGCTCGGGTTCTTCCAGCTTGTTGCGCTCATGGACCGTTGTTAATAATTGCACCAATGAAAACCTGAAATACGATCAGATTATTGACCTGGCAGATACCGATGCTCCAACAATCATCTGTGTTGAAGATATTACAGCCAGCACCAGCACTACATCTTGTAATGCTGATGTGTTGCTGCCTTCTGTTGATTTTTCTGATAATTGCTCCGGTTTTAATGATATAGAATTATTTATAGTCACTCCAACAGATACGCTTTTCGACAATGGTGGCTGGTGGTTTGAGGTTCCTCCCGGAGAACATGCCGTAACTTATGTAGCGGTGGATGATTGTGGGAATTTCAGTAATTGCACCTTTTCTTTAACTATTATTGACAATGTAGCTCCGCAGCCTACAGCCGAAGAAAGCATCGTTGTTGCTCTTGGCAGTGACGGCAGCGGTACAGCTTGTGCAGAAAGCTATGACCTTGGCAGTACCGATAACTGCCAGATAGTAGCCATCAAGTTAAAAAGAGCCGATGCCCCCAGCGATGAGTTTTTTAAGGATTGCGTTACCTTCACCTGCGAAGACCTGGACGATACCGTAAACGTTCGTATGCGCGTTTATGACCTCGAAGGAGACTATTCAGAAGAGGATGCCCAGGGACGTTTCAATGAAGTAATGGTACAAACAACCGTTCAGGATAAAAAAGCCCCTTCCCTATCCTGCCCTTTTGACATCACCATTGATTGTTGGGAAGATTATTTGCTTATCCCCTCCCTGACACAGGATTCTGCCGAGGGCTTTGCGGTTTTCAGAGATTCCCAATTGCTCGGGTATTACAATGGCGTAATTGACAATTGTGAAATCGATAAAATTACCGTCAGTGAATCAGGAATGCCTAACAACTGTGGAGAAGGCACCATCAGCCGAACATGGACGGTAAGCGACCTGGAGGGCAATGAAAATAGCTGTGTACAAACCATCACCCTCGATAATGCTCCGGAATTTTATATCACCGATACCGATTGCAACGACGCTGACCCGGAAGACGGCATTGTCTGGCCTTGTTCATTTATATCAGCTGATTGTGCACAAGGAACAGGCACAGAAATCACGGGAGAACCTCAACTCAATCCTTTCGCCTGCAACTTGGTTGGGATTTCTTTTGAAGATCAGTTTGTTGCTATCCAAGACTCCGCCTGCTTCAGTATTTTTAGAAAATGGTTGGTGCTCGATTGGTGCCAGCCCGACACAACAGATCCTCTCGGGTATAAAACATGGTCTTATATTCAAGAAGTAAGAATCCTGAACTCGGCCGCACCTAGCATTCTCAGCCCTTGCGAGGAAACTCTTGTTTGTGGCTATGCCGAAGACTGCACGCAAAATGCCGTAAACTTGATATTGGAAGCCGAGGATGATTGTACCGATTTCACAGACCTTCTGTTCAACTACGAGATCGATATATTCGATGATAATTCCGTTGACATCATTGGATCAGGAAATGATGCAGGAAGTTTCTTTCCTCTTGGTTCACATCGAATCAAATGGAAGGTAGAAGATCGCTGCGGAAATATATCTAGCTGTAATTACACCTTCACTGTTGAAGACTGTAAGGCTCCTACCCCCATTTGTAAGATTATTTCCTCAGTAATTACAGCCCCTAATTCAGAGGTGATTATCCCCGCAACCAGTTTCGAAAACGGAGATAGTCAGGATAATTGTACCGATTATGACGGGCTAATTTTCTCTTACTCTCCTGACATAACGGATACAATAAAAACTTTCACCTGCGATGACATTTCTTCCGGTCAGGCTTTGGAGGTAGAAATTTATGCTACCGACGAAGCCGGCAATCAGGACAAATGCCAAACGCTTTTCTTCCTCAACGATCCTTTTAACTATTGCAATGGCGTGAATGCTAATATTACTGGTTCTATTGTGACGGGTCAAAATCAAGCTGTTGGCTCTGTCAATGTTTCTATTCAAGGCAGTAATAATCCTGGCCAGCCTCAAAATGCGCTCACCAGTAGCAATGGTCTGTTTACGTTCAATGTTACCCCGGGTGACAATTACTCCATTCAGCCATCCAAAACCATTGACCCGCGCAATGGAGTAACCACCTTCGACCTTGTCCTGATCAGCCGCCATATATTAGGTGTAGAAAAGTTAGACTCTCCATACAAAGTCATTGCTGCCGATGCCAATGGAGATAATAAAGTAACGACTTTTGACATCATAGAATTCCGTAAATTAATCCTGCAGATATATCCTGAACTGCCTAATGTTCCTTCTTGGAGATTTGTAGAAAAGAGTTATATCTTTCCGGATCCAGACAATCCATTTGTACCTGCGTTCCCAGAGGTAATAAATCTAAACGATGTTCAGGGTTCATTATCGGATAATGATTTTATAGGGATCAAAACAGGAGATGTTGATGAAAATGCCGATCCACTAGAGTTCACATCTTCGGAAGATCGATTTGGTATTGAATCTGAAAAATGCTTCTTAAAAGACAAGCTTCTTTATTCTGGCGAGCACTCTACCTTGGAAATAGAGTTTCCTCAGCAAATTACTCCAGCAGGCTTTCAATTAGCACTGAACATAGATACCGATGCCTTGGCCCTCCAAAGCATAGAAGCCAATCTGCCTGACTTCTCAGCTGTTCAAAACGCTAATATCAATAAAGGGAATCTAATCGTTAGTTGGACAGCTCCTACGGAAACTGAAGCTCCAATTAGGTTAACTATTGAGTTGGAAGCCTTAAAACCTGGTCAGTTAAGTGATTTCATTTCATGGGGAATTGAGAACTTTTCTTCTGAATTATATTCTACAGATAAAAACGGTGCCCTCCAAAAGCAAACCCTTATTGGCGTATTCAACCAGGTAGAAACTGCAAAGCTGGCGATTCGCTGTCAACCTAATCCGTTTAATGAACAAACACAGCTGCTTGTATCTAATATTCATGATGAAAAGGTACAACTATCTATCTTCAACACACAAGGACAACTAATCCTTCAGGAAGAATATTTTGTTGAAGATGCTTCTGCTGTGATTAATATTGATCGTGAACAATTGCGTGGTAATGGCCTTTACTTCTACCAATTAAGAACGGAAAAAGAATGGGTGGAAGGCAAATTCGTTCTCAGCAGCGAATAAGTAGCGGTTACTTACAGTGTAGTTTATTGGACGGTCAGGGTAATATTCTATCTAAGAGGGGCTGTATTTTTGATTTTTTCGGCGAAAAAATCAAAAATACAGCCCCCCGCCCTTAGCAAGATAATATTTTATAAAATTAATTTTATTTTTGCGGTCGTTAAATATTGAAAGGCAATTAATGCATGCTTTTCGAAGATGAAGTGCTTCGCAATCAAGTAATTGTCTTTTTCATTAAATTTTATTGCAAAACGTAGTTTTACTTATGCCTTATCTATTTACCTCTGAATCTGTATCAGAAGGCCATCCTGATAAAATAGCCGATCAAATTTCCGACGCATTGGTCGATCATTTTTTAGCCTTTGACCCTCACTCCAAAGTAGCTTGCGAAACGTTGGTTACCACAGGACAAGTTATCCTGGCCGGAGAAGTAAAATCTAAATGCTATCTCGATGTGCAGCAAATTGCGCGTGATGTTATTCAGCGCATAGGTTACACAAAATCAGAGTATATGTTTGAAGCCAACTCTTGTGGCGTGCTCTCAGCAATTCACGAACAATCTCCGGATATTAACCAAGGGGTTGAAAGGGAAAAACCAGAGGAACAAGGTGCTGGTGACCAGGGAATGATGTTCGGTTATGCCACAGACGAAACAGAGCATTTAATCCCTTTAGCGCTTGACCTATCCCACAAGATTTTGCGCGAATTATCAAAAATTCGCCATACAGGCAAATTCATGACTTACCTTCGCCCTGACGCCAAATCGCAGGTAACGATTGAATACGATGACAATAACCACCCTAAACGGATCGATACAATCGTTGTTTCGACACAACATGATGACTTCGATGAAGACGAGGCTATGCTGTCTAAAATCCGGGAGGATATCAAAAACATCGTTATTCCCCATGTAAAAGCAACCTGCAAGCCAGAAGTTCAGGCGATGTTCACTGAAGACATCACTTACCACATCAACCCCACCGGCAAATTCGTAATCGGTGGCCCTCACGGAGATACAGGTCTAACGGGAAGAAAAATCATCGTTGATACTTATGGTGGCAAAGGAGCTCACGGTGGAGGTGCTTTCTCCGGGAAAGATCCTTCTAAAGTGGATCGCTCTGCTGCTTATGCTACGCGGCATATTGCTAAAAACCTTGTTGCAGCTGGAATTTGCAGAGAAGTATTGGTGCAGGTTTCTTACGCTATTGGTGTAGCAGAACCAACCAACATCTATGTTCAAACTTATGGTAGCGCGAAAGTCAACATGACCGATAGTCAAATCGCTGATAAAGTATACGAAGTGTTCGATATGCGCCCATACTCTATCGAACAGCGCCTTAAATTGCGTAATCCAATTTATTCGGATACAGCCGCTTACGGCCACATGGGCCGCGATCCTGAAATCAAAAAAGTGGAACTGCGCGACGGCTCCGGTAACTTGATTGAAAAAGAGGTGGAAACCTTCACCTGGGAAAAACTGGACATGGTAGAGAAAGTACGCGAAGCCTTTGGGTTAGCGTAAGAGAAATACAATAGACATGAGTCATCCCGAAAATTCGGGATGACTCATGTTCATTGTATCTCTCTTAATTTGAGTGACTAATGACAAGTTTCTTCAAAAATACTCTATCAGCCGTAAAAACTTTTAAATAATAAACACCTTCGGAAATTCCTGTTAATGGAAACATTCCTTTATCCCCATTAATAGCCCTTTCCATCATTATTTTCCCCCGAACATCAATCAATTGTACTTCTTCAATGAATTGGTTGCCTTCTGCAAGGATATTAACCTGCTTTGAAGCTGGGTTCGGGAATACTTGTATAGAAGTTTCATCAAATAATGTAATTGTATTGCTTACATTATCTATTGGTGCTAACGTTTCCATTTCTACGACTTCAATTTCCTCCTCACTGAAATTAATCAGGTGTGTGTTTACTATAGCAAAAACAGCTTCCGCGGAGATACCACTTTCGGCCTCATTTGGACCTCTAAGCAATACATCATCCTGAACAATAATTTCCAGTCCGCATAGCAGCCCTTCCCCGGTGATCTCAATTCCGTCGATCCTTGTTATGGCTACATCAATAAGCCCTTCAGCATAAAAATCTTTTTGAATAGATATCATATTATCGTCGTCAATACCAAGCCACGAAGGATCAAAATGCATAAAAGCTGAATTAGGCTCTATAATACTGGTATCATAGGTGATACTGAATGCCAAGCCATATAAATTTTCTACCGGATTGTCGATATCACCTAAAACTATATCAAGGATTGTTGTTTCGCCAGGAATGAGCGTATCGGGCTCTACATAGAAAGGTGCATTCATAAGCAATCCGCTTTCATCTTCCCATAACTCCTCTTCTTCATCCGGATTCCAGAAGTTGTGTGTACTACCCCAATTTTGAGTAATAGCCAATGTATCATCTGCATTAATAATGCCATTGCCGTCCGTATCGATATGTTTATAGTTGACTCCGGTCATTGGAGTAGATTGAGACCAGTCAGGCCCTTGTTGCCCTTCCCAAATCAAGGAAGCACCTGGCCTTGTTGGTCCTACAGAATCGTAAGCTATACCAATATTAAGCAAATCAAAATTATTAACTACTTTATTGGTGTCCGTATCACCGGGCCATACACAAGTGGAATCTAAACCCTGAATTTGGATAGATACGGTATCTCTACAACCTGAAGCATTTTCACCTGCAACACTGTAGATAATAACTGTACTTCCATCAAAAACCGGATCCGGGCAATCGGTACAGTTTAATCCCGTAGCAGGAGACCATTCTACTACTCCTCCAGGTACATTCGCCTGCAGCTGGACAGCACTATTCAAACAAGTTGCGCTGATATCGGGCGTAACTACATCAAAAACAGCAGCATTTAAATCTATTAATGTATCTTTCAAACATCCATTTGCATCTGAGACTAAAATATAATACTGACCATCTGGCACATCAGTAAGATCCTCTGTGGTCTCAATTACAACTCCAGATGAAAAATCAAACCACTGGAAGGTGTATGGAGGTGCCCCACCCGATACATCAATATCAATGGCTCCATCTGCACTACCAAAGCTAGCACAACTCACATCATTCACACTGATCTCAATGGGATTAGGAGCTGTTACCTGATAACAGGCTACCGTTGAACAACCATTGCAATCCGTAACGGTCACACAGTATTCTCCTATTGCTGTAGCAAATAAAATGGATGAGGTGTCTCCTGTAGACCATAAGTAATGGTAAGGCAAACAGCCACCCGTCGCAGTTATTTCAAGAACCAATGAATCTCCTAAAGAGCAAGGAATATTCATTGTTCCAAAACTTATTACAATAGGGGTCGCTTCTGTAAGCGTAACATTAAGGGTTGCCATTTCGCCATCATCATCCGTGACCGTGAGAGCGTAAGTTCCACCAGGCAGGTTATTAATATCAGGAGTAGAGGCACCATTTGACCACATAAACTGATAAGGCGGCGTACCACAATAAACACTAATATCAATATAACCATCAGCAGTGCCCCCGCAGCTAACATCCTGCACTTCTTCAACAACAATGGTTAATTCACCGCTGGTATTTCCAACAATTTCCGTAGTATCCGTTGTAACGCAAGCTGTTGCAGTATTAACAATCATCAATACATATAAACCTGTATCTCCAACAGTTGGCGCAAGGGTCATTTCACCAGAATGAATTAGTCCTCCGGTAGTTGTCCAAAAAACAGCATAATCAGGCCCCGGATTCAGGAAGGAATAATCAAGAAGCAGGCTGTCTCCGCAAATAGTATCTACGTCATTTAATTGAAAATTAAAATCGGGTATAAATTCAATATCCAATGTAATAATACTGTCGCAACCACTTGAAGCAGGAAGTGTATCTTTATAAATACCCGTTGTTGTGATAATCTGCCCACCAAATTCAAAAGTATCAGATTCGCAAAGATCAAGCTCTATTTCAGATAGGGCTGGCGGAATCACGTTAAGGGTTAAATTAACAAGGGTATCCACACAGCTGGTGGCGGAAAAAAGCGTATCAATATAATCCCCCGAAATGGTGTACTCATTTCCTCCCAGATGATAAACTTCACCAAAGCAAATTTCAGCATCTATATCAAGAGAAACGATTGTACCTGTTGAGATATCTCCAGTGACCGTGCATTGATTTGCATCTGTTACTGTAATGGAGTAAAGTGCTTGAGGAAGATTTTGGGGATTGGATTGACCATTCAAATTTGCATCACTCCATTCATATAAATAAGGGGGTGTACCGCCCGCAACCAAAATAGTAATGCTCCCATCATTCATTCCGGGGTTGGCGCAATTAATAATAGGAGAATTTAAAAATAATTCAGGGGGTTCTGACACAGTGATGCATTCCACTGCCGTACACCCATCTCCATTTGTAATGGTTACACAATAATCCCCGACAGATAGGTTTGTAATTGGACTTCCTATAAAGCCATTACTCCATTCATAAGTAAAAGGCAGGGTACCTGCCAGAGGGGTAATTTCAATACTACCATCCACCCCACCAAAGCAAGAAACATCTACGATAATGGTATTATAAACTAAAACAGATCCATCAATAACATCAACAGCTAAGACAGCAGTACTATCCAGCCCATCCGTAACCGTCACGATATACGTTCCTGCCTGAATTTGAGCCAAATCTTCTGAACTTGCTCCATTACTCCAACTGAAGGTGTAGGGAGGAACCCCACAGCTCACTTCAATATCAATGCTGCCATCACTTTGTTCCTGACAACTTACATTTTGAATATCTATAGTTTCTACAGTGAGTTCCCCAGTCGTATTTCCGGCCACTTCAATTGTTTCAGATAATGTGCATCCGGATGCATCCTCAGTAATCACCAATTCGTAGATTCCGGTATCTCCAAATACCGGGGTAAGACCATTTGCTCCGGAAGCAATCACGCCATCAGAGGTAGACCATTGAAAAGAATAGCCCGGGCCTGGATCTTGAGAAGTATAGTCTAATGCTAAACTAGGGCCGCATATTTGTTGCATTGAATCATTTGTGATACTAACAAAACCACAATAATTAGAAGGAACGGTTCCCTGAGAAACCCAATTACAGGCTCCGCCGGTCAATGTGATATGCCAGGAATCACCTTCTTGCAAACCAGCTACAACAATAGTTCCATCAGCAGTAGTTGAAGGATCATCTCCCATGATGATTCCATCACCAAGGTTTGTTATAGTTGCATTTGAGTCTGTACCTTGAAAATCAATTTCAACAATCACTGAATCATTATTTTCACAAATACTATTCTCGACACACGTGAAATTAGCCAAAAAACCACTTGCTAAAAAGGTGATCCCGCAATTACAACTATCAAATACCATCATTTGGTCAGATGCAAAACAGCCATTGGTTGCATCTGTAACAATAAGCGTATAGGAGCCCGCTGCATCCACAACTGGGAAGAGGGTGCTTCCCCCGGAAACTATGGATCCATTTGGAGTTGACCATGTATAAGTAAAATTAGGCCCTGTACTTGACCCCGAACCATCTAAAGCAATCGTTCCCAAACAAGTAGATACTGTATCTTCCCCCGCATTAGCAATTGGAGACAAAACATCTTGAACCACCGAAACATCGGTTTGCGAAAAGCAGCCGTTTAAAGTATCGGTAACGATTAATGTATATGTACCGGGAGCATCTACGGTAACCGTATTTTCATTTGGTGGAGTCAGAATACTTCCATCAGGAGTCGTCCATTGATAGGCAATGCCGGCACCGGATGAAGATCCAGAACCATCCAAAACCACTTCAGTCTGAACACAAGTTAAAATCGGAGGTGGAACAATCAAAACGGTAGGAGTAGAAAAGTCTTCAACAACAATAACTTCATCCTGCCCTACACAGCCCGTGACGGTATTGGTAACCAATAGGGTATATGTACCGCCTTGCATAACAGTTACACTAATAGTATTACCTGCGGGAGCCCCATCTTTATACCATTCGTAAGTAAATTCTGGCCCCTGGCTACTACCACTGCCATCCAAAGTAACGGCCCCGGTGTAACAATTAATTGATTGATCAGGTCCCGCATTAGCAAAAGCCCCATCTAATATAGTAATCAACTGGCAAGTATCATCCATTGCCCCTTGATCATCGGTTACTGTAAGACAAAGGGTGTATAGACCTTCAACTGCCCAGCTAAAGCTAGGATTCTGTAGGTTTGAAGTCATATTCTGCGGGCTGTCTTCCGTCCAGAACCAGGTAACAATATTATTATTGCTCGTTGTAGATTCATCGATAAAATCGATCATGGTGTTCTCACAATTATCAGCATTGGAAAAACTGAAGCTGGCCGTTACCTGTGATTGTATAGAACTGCTGGCATAAAGACCAATTAAGAGAAGGAGTAATAGCTTTTTCATAACTTTTATTTTTAACCGGGATTAACCACGACCTACCAAGGATTACGCACGATCTGCCGGGATTATCCACAATTTAGAGGAATTAGAAGGGTTTATTTGTTTTTAATTTTTAGTTCTTTGACATAAATTGTGGAAAATGGAACTTCAAAATGATAACCCTTTCAACCACAAGGGCATTCAAGGGTTATCATTTCGAAGTTCCACACAATTTGTCAAAGAAGGTAATTTTTTTCACAATACAAATGTAAGAGTATAAGCATAGGAAGGAAAGTACAATTAAATCAAAAAATATTTTATTTTTACAAAAAAATATCAATATACGTCTGTTAATCAATTATTTATTTCACATATAAATATTTTTAATTAAAATTATTCCTCATCTATCACCTTTATTTCAAGAGTAAAAATCGTTCATTACCCTGCCAGGATAGTCCTCTCCGGCAAAAAATTAAACCCATGCACAATTCAAAGCTCATCCACCTGTTAAAAACCTTCTCTCCTCCTCAGCAGCGACGCTTTCTCGAATTCATTCACTCCCCATACTTCAATAAGCACGAAGTAGTCCGAAACTTGGGTGACTACCTGGTTCCGCTAGCTCCCTTTCAAAATAACAAGCAAATTCAGCGGGAACGCGTCTGGAATATCCTTTTTCCAAACGAAGCATTGGACGATAAAAAATTTAACAACCTCATGTCTAAACTCTTAAAACTGGCTTATGAATTCATGGGTCAGGAAAGATACCTTTCCAGCCCCGGCGAAACCTTTCACTTTCAAGTCAAAGCCCTGATCGAGCAGGATCAGCTAGTGCATGCAGAAAGAATACTGCCTCGTTATGAAAGAGCATTGCAGGAAAGCCCCCATAAAAGCATTAACCATTACATGGAGCGATTGCAATTTCACGATCTCTGCGATCAGCTTTATATTGCAAGATCTGATCGAACCTATGATTTAAATTTACAATTAAAAAACCAATATCTCGATCAGTTTTTTACCGCTCTAAAATGGAGGATTAGTTGTGATATGTATAGTAGAAATCAAATTATTAACACAGAATATGCGCCTACTTTTTTGAATTTAGCCAAAAAAATACTGGAAACCTCCAAAAATATCAATATTTCTGAACGCATTTATTTCCAGGCTTTCGAGCTCCTGCAAGGAACGGACACGGAGAACCAATTCAATGAGTTCCTTCAACTCTTAAATGCCAACAGGCAACATTTTGCACCTGAAGAACGCTGGGTACTATATAACTATGCCCTTAACCACTGCATCCGCCAAATCAACACAGGCTATTCCGGTTATTATTCAAAATTGCATCTTTTGTATCAGGAAATGCTGGAGGGCAACATCTTGCACAAAAATGGCTTCTTAACCCAGTGGGACTTTAAGAACATTGTCACCGTTGGCCTTCGCATTCAGGATTTTGAATGGACCGCCCGGTTTATTTCCAATTACCTCAATAACCTGCATCCTGACGAGCAAGAAAACGCCAGAGTCTATAACCTTGCCTCCCTTTATTATGCGCAAAAGGACTATACCAAAGCTCTCCGTCAGCTTCATCAGGTAGAATTCACAGACACTTCGTACCACCTGGGCGCTAAAATTATACAACTAAAATGTTACTTTGAAATTGGAGAGACAGAACCTTTCCTGGCCCTCACAGAAGCGTTCAAAAAGTATGTGCAGCGCAATCGTTCTATAGGCAGCTATCGAAAATTAGCCAATCTTAATTTTATAAATTTATCTAAAGCAGTTTATGAACTTAAAGAAAAGAAAAAAAGGATCACGAAGGAGAAGTTTTTAATAACGAAGGAAAAGCTCTCCGGAAGGATAAATATAACAGAACCAGTCGCGAATAAAGACTGGATAAAGGAGAAACTGGATTAGATATTTTCTTTTCGTTCTTTGACAAATTGTGTGGAAGAAGTTTTCTTTATTGAGAGGCGTTCTTTTAAAATTTTTAGTAAAAAATTTTAAAAGAACGCCTCTCAATAAAAAATATCTAATCCAGTTTCAATACATCCAAAAATGCCTTCTGCGGCACTTCTACATTACCAATCTGGCGCATTTTCTTCTTACCTTTTTTCTGCTTTTCCAGGAGCTTACGTTTACGGGTAATATCCCCACCGTAACACTTGGCCGTCACGTCCTTGCGCATAGCAGATATGGTTTCGCGAGCAATGATCTTAGCTCCGATTGAAGCCTGAATAGCAATTAGAAACTGCTGTCGAGGGAGCAATTCTTTTAATTTCTGGCAGATTTTTCGGCCAAAAGCCTGCGCTTTATCCCTGTGAACTAAAGCTGAAAGGGCATCCACAACGTCTCCGTTCAAGCGAATATCTAGGCGAACCAGATGGGAAGCCCGGTATTCTAGCGGGGCATAATCAAAGGAAGCATAACCCCGGGAAATAGACTTCAGACGGTCATAAAAGTCAAATACAATCTCTGCCAACGGCAACTCAAAGGTTAATTCCACCCGCTCAGGGGTGAGGTACTGCTGCTTAGTAAGAATTCCTCTTTTTTCCATACAAAGCGACATAATCCCCCCTATATAATCTGGTTTTGTAATAATCTGAGCTATGATATAGGGCTCCTCTACCCTATCCAGTAAGGTTGGATCAGGAAGGTCACTTGGCGTTCGCACATCCAGCTGCTCTCCTTTTTTGGTGTAGGCAAAGTAAGATACGTTCGGAACAGTTGTAATCACATCCATATCAAACTCGCGAGCCAGGCGCTCCTGAATAATCTCCAGGTGAAGCATCCCCAGAAAGCCGCAACGAAATCCAAAGCCGAGCGCTACCGATGTTTCCGGCTCAAACACCAGAGAAGCATCATTGAGCTGGAGCTTCTCCAAACTTTCCCTTAGATCTTCAAAATCATCATTATCAATCGGGAATATCCCCGCGTATACCATCGGCTTAACATCTTCAAAACCCTGAATCCCATCAGCACAAGGATTCTCCTTGTGTGTAATGGTATCTCCGACTTTAATTTCCTTGGAGATCTTCACTCCGGTAATGATGTAACCTACGTTACCGGCAGCTAGCTCATCCCGGGGTTCCATGCCCATGCGAAGTACTCCAATCTCATCTGCCTCATATTCACTTCCGGTGTAGAAGAACCTCACCTGATCGCGCTTGCGTAAAGTACCGTTCAAAATACGAAAATAGGCAATCACTCCACGATAAGGATTGAATACGGAATCGAATATCAAAGCCTGTAACGGCCCATCAGGATCACCTTCAGGTGCGGGAACACGCTCTACAATCGCCTCTAATATATCATTTACACCTCTACCGGTTTTTCCACTAGCCAGAATGATCTCATCCGGATCACAACCGATCAGATCAATGATCTGGTCGGAAACTTCCTCGATCATGGCGCTTTCCATATCTACCTTATTTAGGATAGGGATAATCTCCAGGTCATGTTCAATGGCCAGATAGAGGTTTGAAATTGTTTGCGCCTGAATCCCCTGAGAAGCATCAACCAAAAGCAAAGCCCCTTCACATGCTGCGATAGAGCGGGATACCTCGTAGGAAAAATCCACGTGGCCCGGAGTGTCAATCAGGTTAAAGGTATAAGTATTTCCATTGGAATGATCATAATACATCTGAATAGCATGACTCTTGATCGTAATCCCACGTTCTCTTTCCAGGTCCATATCATCCAATGCCTGATCCTGCATATCTCGTTCTGAAATAGTGTTCGTATATTCCAGCATTCGGTCAGACAAAGTGCTCTTTCCGTGGTCAATATGAGCAATAACACAAAAGTTTCTTATATTCTTCATTTATTAAGCTATAAAGTGGAATGCAATTTACGCACAATTCACTAACAATACCATAAATACAAAGATCACTAATTTATTGCAATTGATTTGTAAAAGATTTTTATAAGTAAGAAATAGGCAGGCATTTGCAGGAAAAATTTATAATTTTTCCTGCAAATGCCTGCCTATTCCTAGAATAAAGAAATGGTAACTTGCATTAATTATTACATTTGCCAAGTTTTTTTCAGACCTGTTACATAAAATTCATGAATAATAAGCCAATAAATGTATTTAAGTTTGGTGGCTCTTCGCTCAAAAATGCTGATGGGTTCAGAAATGTCGCCAAAATTGTCCAACAATTTCAGGAAAAGAACCTCCTGATTGTCGTTTCTGCCATTGGAAAAACCACCAATGCCCTTGAAGAAGTGGTCGAAGCCCATGCCGCTCAAAATGGGCAGGCCGTAAATCTCCTCAATGAAATAAAAGCGCGTCACTTTCAACTTGCGGAAGAATTGATCGGCAGCTCCAATGATTTTTTTGATCTACTCAATGATACTTTCGTAGAAGTTGAGTGGGTTCTGGAGGATCCCCCCCACGCTAATTATGATTACATGTACGACCAGATCGTTTCCATTGGGGAACTGGCCTCTTCTCGCATCGTTCATGCCTATTTAAGCTCCCTGAACCTTCCTACTCAATGGATTGACACCAGAGATATTATCCTTACCGACGATATCTTCAGGGAAGGATGGGTTAAATGGCCAGAAACTATTGAAAGGGCAAAAAAGATAGCATTACCAATTCTGGAAAATCAAAGATTTCCCATAACCCAAGGATTCATTGGAAGTACTACTGAAAATTTTACCATCACACTTGGCCGTGAAGGTTCCGATTACACGGCCGCTATCTTTTCCTTTTGCCTTGATGCTGAGAGCATGACGATCTGGAAGGATGTTCCGGGAGTCCTGACAGCAGACCCCCGTTATTTTGAAAATGTCACTAAACTCGACCGCTTATCTTACAAAGAAGCGATCGAAATGACGTATTACGGAGCCAAAGTTATTCACCCTAAAACAATTAAGCCACTCCAGAATAAGAGCATCCCTCTCTATGTAAAATCTTTTATTGACCCTGATGGCAGCGGGACTTTTATTTCCGATGACGTAGAAGATGTTTATCCTCCTATGATTGCCGTTGAGCATGATCAAGTGCTCTTATACATTTCTACCCGGGATTTTTCTTTTGTGGCGGAACATCATATGAGCTTGTTATTTAAAAAAATTGCCGACCTGAGGCTTCAAGTCAATATGATGCAAAATACAGCCATCAGCTTTGCTGTTTGCTTAAATAACTTACCTTACAAAATTGATGCTTTCATTGAAAATATAGAAGCGGATTTCAAAGTAATGAAGGAAACGAACCTGGAACTCATTACAGTAAGGCACTATCAAGATAATATCATTGAAAATTTAAAAGAAGGAAAAATTGTCTTATTGGAAGAACGCATTAAGAATACAATGAAAATGGTGGTAAAGAATATTCCATTGATGAAACCGAAGAGAGAAGCTTGAGAAACAGTGAGTTTCGTTCTTTGACAAATTGTGTGGAGTTTAAAAAAGATAAAACCTGAATGCCCTGATGGCTGAAGGGGTTATCTTTTTTAAACTCCATTTTAGGGATCAGGAAAATAATACCCTACCCATTTTACTTGTCCTTTTTTCCTCAGGCTGTGTTGGAAAGCCTCGCCGTACCTTTGGGTCCCGAAGGCATTCGGGACAAGTTATGCCTACGTTTTCCGCCTAGCCTGAGAAAAAAATTACTTCGCAAAATTTGGGTAGCTTATTAATTGCCTAATCCCTTATCACTATTTATGTCAAAGAACCAGCGTTTTATATGAAGTGTATAAAAATAGAAAGTCGCACTGCCTTTTCATAGACGTGCGACCCACTACAACAAATTATAATCCCATGAACATATCCAAAACTATTGCGCTAAAATTTCTTTGTTTTTTTTGGTTATTGAAGTTTTATTTTATTAACTTTGCATTGCTTTTACTTCGCAGAGCTGCTAACTCTGCTTTATAATGATCCCTAAATAAGTTGTAATCCTTTGAACATTTCCATAATGCTAGCGCTTTTTGTTAGCATTATTTTTTTTTGCGCAACGTTGGAAAGCGAGTCGTAACTTTTTAAGTTACGACCCACCACAACAAATTATAATCCCATGAACATATCCAAAACTATTGCGCTAATTCTTAAATATCTTGAAGGAACTCGTTCGTCCCATATCGTTGTCTCATAATCACAGTACAATAATCGGAACTTTATCTTCTTGAATCAAAGACAAAAATCCCGCCTTGTGGGATTTTTTTTTAGGCAAAAAAATGAAATATAAAATTAAATCGCTGAAAATCAACATTATAAAAACAATAACCTTTCCCCAAAGCCCTTTATTGTGAAAAAAAACATTATTTTTTGAGCTGATTTTTGAGCATTTTTTTAAAAAAAAGTGAATTTTCTCCTAAAAAAACTTGAATCCAGCTCCTTAATCAAAATAATCGACTCCGTTTAGCAGTTCCATTTTCAAAAAAGTTCTTTGACAAATTGTGTGGAACTTCAAAAAAACTGCCCGTCTATGCCGAAAATTCATCTGATCCTCTTGGGGCTTTTTTCACTCATACTAATTCAATGCAAACCTCACAACCGACTCGGCCGCTTTGAAAGCCCAGACCTCAACGCTGAATTATCCGCACAATTATCTTCTATCATTCTCCCGGTGGAGCTACCTCTCCGAACCCTGGGAAATACGCTTAATAAAGAATTAACGGATGTTTTGTACGAGGGGAAAATTGATGATTATTACGTCCGTATAGAAAAAGCACTCCCAATTAAGCTAAGCATGGAAGATTCTTTTATTTTTCATCACCTGACCGCCAATATCATGGCAGAAGAAAATTACTGGATCACTAATATAAAAGCTCGCGGCCAGTTAAAGATAAATTTCAAAACCCAACTTTCTATTTCACCCGACTGGTCAGTTGCTTCGAATACCGAACTTATTGCTTATGACTGGACCGACAAGCCCAAAATCGAAGTCGGCCCTTTTCAGTTTCCTATAAAAAAAATGGCTAACCAGGCTCTCGAAGCCAGCAAACGGCTACTGACCAATAGCATTGATCAGTATATCCGCAACGAGCTGCCACTGAAAAATCAAGTGCTTTCCACCTGGAATCAAATTCAACGCCCAATCCTCCTTGACGAAAAAGAACAATATTGGCTTGCTCTAAATCCCAGGGGTATACAAATGAGCAGCTTCCAAATATCCGATGATAAGCTTCAAACCCATTTAATCATTCCTGCTATGCCAGAAGTATTTATTGGCCAAAACCCTAAAAAAGTGAACTTTACCAACCTCCCAAAACTGAAATTCAGTAATTTCTCCGCCCAAGAAAAGCAAATTGTTCATTTTCCTTTCACCCTGCCTTTCCAATCCATTGAAAAACTTGCCCAACGACAAATCCTCAATAAAACTTATTACCACAAAGGCAAGCAACTTAAAGTCGCAGCAGTGCATTGCCAGGAAAAAAAAGGACTTTTAAATATTTTACTCACCATAGAAGGTGACCTGAATGGCCAACTGGACCTCCTCGGAACCCCCTACTACTCATTGGAGGAGCAGCATATTTTTATTGATGATATTCGTTTTCGTCTTCGCACCAAAAACCTGATCCACAAAACACTTGCAGGCTTCTACAAAAAATATCTAAAAGCGGAAATTAAGAACGCATCGATCATCCCTTTAAAAGATCGGTTTGCCCAACTTGAAAAAGAAGTCAATCGTATGCTAGATGCCAATCCTATTTATGAAGACCTCTTGTTCAAGGGGCAATTTTCTCCTTTTTTCTTTAGTAATTTTACGATCAATGAAAAAGGGATTCAGGTCATTTTATCTTCAGAAACTATTTTTGTCTTACAAAACTAAGTTCTTTCAGCTGTTTATCAACACCTTTCATAAGTAAGCACAGGGTATCCTCAGAGAAAGCTTTTATGTTTAAGGCTATAGCTTCCCTATCGGGTTTCAAGGTATCCTGCATGATCAGTCTATCCTTCCGGTATTCAAAACGCCCTGCTTCTTTATATTCTATCCCTCCGGTATAACTATACCTGCCGTTTTCCAGAAATTGTATTTTAACCAGCTCTAATCTTTCTGTAATGAGGGATGTATCCTTTTTTAAGGAGACAGCATCCCAGGTCCCTACAATTGCCCCGCCTGGTTTATTAGATTCACATGACCAAAATACCGATAAAATCGAGATCAAAACAAGGCTTACTAATGTTCTTTTTGTAATTTTCATAAATTAAACTTTAAGGAACGTGTGAATAATAAATTCGATAATTTTGAGTAGGTCATTTTGGTGCCTGGCATGGTGCGAAGCGCAGGCATAACTAGTCCAGGATTTTTTCGGGAGCTGGAGGCTCAATCCCGTCAACTTAAGCCCTTTTGTTACTAATGGGCTAAAGCCCGGACAAATCTTAACATTACACCTGGCGCTAAAGCGCCAGGCAAACAAAAAGCTTAAGTTGACGACACTGAGCAGGAAGCTACGGCGAGTATTCGCAACGCGGCAAAGTACAAAAAAAGCATTCAAAAAGTCAAAGTCGTTTTTTAAACGTTCCAGAGTATTAGCTCTATTTGCATTAGGGTTTTCCCCAAATCACTTCTAAAGCAGTTGTTAAAAAATCATCTTAATTTGAATAAACTTGTTCTGTAGCTGTTGATGGGGGCATTCCATCAACAACTACAGAACAAGTCTAATATATACTTCTTAAATTTACGCTTTAAATAGTAAAAAACACAATCATGGCAAGAAGGCGATTCTCAACAGAAAATGAAGAAGCCCCCAAGATAAAGATGAACAGGGAAACCCTGAAAGAAGCCTTAAAGATATTTCAGTTTATCCGGCCGTACCGATGGTACCTGTTAGGAGGTTTGTCTCTACTCGCTCTATCCAGCCTTCTTTTTATGGTGTTTCTTTATCTTCCAGGTTTTATGGTCGATGTTGCCAAAGGCAATTCGTCAAGTGGATACACCCTTAATCAAATTGGTTTATTCCTTCTTTTCATTCTCATATTTTACAGCATTGTTTCTTTTTTCAGGGTCTTCTTCTTCGCTATTGTCAGTGAAAAAGGAATCGCCGATGTACGGAAAGCAGTGTACAGCAAACTGATCGTTTCTCCTATTATTTTTTTCGAGGAGAATCGAATTGGGGAGTTAATTAGCCGCATTACAGCGGATGTTGAACGCCTCTTCAGTGCTTTCTCTATTACCCTTGCTGAATTTATCCGGCAATTGATTGTCCTTACGGCCGCCGTTATTTATTTAGCCGTAACGACCTGGGAACTAGCACTCATCATGCTGGCCACGCTTCCCCTTATCGTCATCGGAGCATTGTTCTTTGGGAGATACATCCGTAAATTATCCAAAAAACGCCAGGCAGCCCTTGGAGATACCAACACGATACTAAGCGAAACCCTTCAGTCCATAGAATCTGTCAAATCGTTTTCTAACGAGTGGTTTGAATTGGATCGTTACAATACTTCCGTGTCTAAAGCAGTAAAAATAGCCCTTAATTATGCTATAAGCAGGGCCGGTTTTGTGGTTTTCATCATTGCCGTCTTGTTCGGAGCTTTATTCTTCATCATATGGAACGGTGCCCAAATGGTTCAATCCGGTGAAATCACTACCGGACAACTTATCAACTTCCTCTCCTTTACTGCAGCTATTGGAGCCTCCATTGCCGGTTTAGGGAATTTTTATACCGAGCTTCTGGGAGCAATAGGTGCTACCGAACGCATTCGCGAAATTTTGAATAACGAGCAGGAACTGAACCTTCGCTCTCCGGAGGAAACACCCCCCATCCCACTTAAAGGAGATATCGAATTCCAGCAGGTAAAATTCTCCTACCCTACACGAAAAGATATTCAGGTTTTAAAAGGAGTGAACTTACGCATTCGTTCCGGTCAAAAAGTGGCTCTTGTTGGTGCTAGTGGTGCCGGGAAATCGACTATCATTCAATTATTGCTTCGGCTCTACAAAGCAGAAGAAGGAGAAATCCTGATCGACGGCCAAAATGTCAATATTTTTGATCTCGCTGCTTACAGGCAAAATTTCTCCCTTGTCCCACAGGAAGTTCTCCTTTTCGGCGGTACGATCAGGGAAAATATACTCTACGGAAAACCAGAAGCAAGCGAGGAAGAAGTCATAGAGGCTGCCCAAAAGTCCAACTGCTGGGAATTCATCCAGTCTTTCCCTGAAGGTTTGGATACCATAGTGGGCGAGCGTGGCGTTAAACTTTCGGGAGGCCAACGTCAGCGGGTAGCTATTGCAAGAGCCATACTAAAAAATCCAAGTATTTTACTCCTTGATGAAGCCACTTCCTCCCTGGATGCACAATCGGAAAAGGTGGTTCAGGAAGCTTTGGAAGAACTAATGAAAGGACGTACCTCTGTAATCATCGCCCACCGCCTGTCCACCATCAAAAACGTGGATTGTATATTCGTGCTTGATCGGGGAAAAATCGTAGAAATGGGTACACATTCCGATCTTTCTGAAATTGAAAATGGCGCCTACAGCAACCTGGCTAAATTACAGTTTGAACTCCATTAGCCTTAGAGCCTTGAAAATGAAAAACCTTGTATGAAACTCCCCAAAATAATGATTTACAAGGATGGAGATACAGACCGTCCTACCGTATGGTTTTATATTCGCAATGTCGCTATTGGCCTGACAGCTATTGGTTTAGTGGTGTTATATGGCCTTGAGATGGGGCGGTTCAACAATATTTTCAATGTAAGGACGCTTGCCTGGATTTCCGTCCTTATCGGAATTATTATTAGTGGTTTCCTTGCCTGGAAATACCAACCTAACACATCCACCATCCTGGAAAAATTTCAATGGTATGTTTTTGTGGTAGTACTGTCCGCCGTTTTTTCTCCACTATTGGCCTCGCTTTCCAACAGGTGGCTGGCCTATGACTCCAATAAACCCAAAGCCTATGAAGTCTATAAGGTTAGGGGGTATAAAGCCAATCGTTTCGGGATGATCAAAGGAGAAAAAATGAGCATTGACGGCTTCTACGTTTTCTTAATAAAGGACGATAAAATTGTTCGAATTACTACAAAAAAGGCTAAGTTTGGAGAACTTCAAAAAGGGGATAGTATCTATATCAATATCCGAAAAGGTTTCTGGGGGTATGAATGGTATGAAGATTAGACTTTATCGTTCTTTGACAAATTGTGTGGAACTTCAAAATGACGTTCTTTGACAAATTGTGTCAAAGAACTGACTTTATTAAGCAAATCAAAAGATTATGAACCTACAAGAAAATCGCTCACTAACTCCATATAATACCTTTGGAATAGATGTAAAAGCTGAGTATCTAGTGGAAGTCCATTCAGAAGAAGAATTAATTGAAGCCCTAAGACTTCGCGTTGAACCGATATTTCTTCTGGGTGGCGGGAGTAACTTACTGCTAACCAAAGATATACCCGGATTGGTAATTGTTAACCGGATTGCCGGAAAAGAAATTCTGAAAACAGAGAAAAATACAGTATTTGTTAAAGTAGGTGGTGGAGAAAACTGGCATAACTTTGTTCTTTGGTGCCTTGAAAATGACTATGGAGGTATTGAAAACCTTTCACTAATACCTGGTACGGTAGGTGCAGCTCCTATCCAAAATATAGGAGCTTATGGTGTAGAACTCAAAGATGTATTTCACAAACTTGACGCTATTCATCTTGAATCCCTTGAAAAAAAGGCGTTTTACTATGAAGATTGCCAGTTTGGTTATCGCGACAGCATTTTTAAAAAACAGCTTAAAGGACAGTATTGTATTACCAGCGTGCAGCTTAAGCTAACGTACCACCAGCACCAAATAAATACGTCCTATGGAGCAATTCAAAATCAGCTGAAAAAGATGGGCGTTGACAATCCGGGCATCAGGGATATAAGCAAGGCCGTTGTCGACATTCGATCATCCAAGCTTCCCAACCCTGCAGAACTTGGCAATTCGGGTAGTTTCTTTAAAAACCCAGTCATTTCTAACAGCCATTTTGTTACTCTCAAAAAACAATTCCCGGACATCGTTTCCTATCCTCAGATTGACGGAACAGTTAAAGTTCCTGCAGGATGGCTAATTGACCGGGCAGGATGGAAAGGAAAAAGAAAAGGCGATGTAGCCAGCTACCATAAACAAGCACTCGTACTTGTAAATTATGGCCAGGCATCCGGTCGGGAAATACTTGACTTTGCCCAGGAAATCACTCAATCAGTCAAAAACACCTACGGCATTCTCCTGGAACCCGAAGTCAATATCATTTAGTTCTTTGACATAAATTGTAAGAAATGGAACTTCAAAATGATAAACCTTTCAGCCACAAGGGCATTCAAGGCGTATCATTTTGAAGTTCCACACAATTTGTCAAAGAACGTATCATTTAAGCCGCTATTGACCATTATTCCTTAACACTTAATCCTTTCCCAATCATGCTTTTTGACCTAAACACTCCACTACAGGAAGTAAAATTGCTTACTTTAAAAGAATTAAGACGTTCAACAGTAGACAGGAAGCATCCTTGTCGCTTTTTCACGCTGGGCTCCTTTAATGAAAACAGGATGAGGCTTAGATACGTTGTCCTTCGCGAAATCGACGAAAAAAGTCAATTCTGGATTTTCTCCGATAGCCGGGCTGAAAAAGTTATACACTTTCAGCAAAACCCTCAAGCCGTTCTTTGTTTTTATCATCCTAAAAAAATGGTTCAAATAACGATTACAGCAACGGCTCAAATACATCACCAAACAGCTGTAAGCCAGGAAATGTGGAAAAAGGTGCAAGGAAATGCCACCCGGTCATATACAACCATTAAGCCTCCGGGGATGGCCATCTCCCGGCCAAAAGAAGGGCACCAATGGGATGAAACCCTTGAAGATACTTATTTCTGCCCCATTTCTTTTACCCCTTACGAAATTGAAGTACTGCAACTCAACAACCAGGAACACCTAAGGGCAAAATTCATCCTGAAAGATGAAAAATGGGAAGCCAACTGGATAACGCCCTAAACAAAGCAGTTTCCTGCCCTCGGTAAGGAAGTTTTTTTGTATTTTTATTCTATCATTGTATTTGAAATGGCTTTTTTGCTAAAAGCCAGCAGCTAATAGCCATTTTTTAAGTTCCATTTTCCACAATTTGTCAAAGAACGATTTTTTATAATCACCAAAAACGAAAGCCTTGAGTACCATTATTGAATCTTTAAGAAAATTTTTCGACTGGTTATTTGGTCCTTCACAATCTAACCCGACTGAACCAACCAAGCCGGGCCCAACCAAGCCAGAACCTGCTCCTCCTCATCAAGATAATGAAACACCTGACGAATTTGAAGATGATCCACAGGATGGCTCTGAAATTAGACGGGATACAGTCATTACAATTATCGACGAAAACACCCTTACAATTATTGATGAAGGAACTTATGAGGAACTGGAAAAAAGAGAGGAAGAATCTACTTCTACTAGTGAAGAAACAAAGCCCGAAACAGAAACTACCGATGAAACGGAAACCGAAGAAGAGAGTACTCACGAGCCTAAGTTCATGTGGTGCCTTGATAATGGCCATGGAGAAGATACTGACGGCAAACGCTCTCCTCTTTTTGATGATGGGGAAACCCGATTCTTTGAATATGAATTCAATCGCGACATCGTCAATAGAATCATAAAACAATTGGATGAACTTGGCATAAAGTACTTTAATGTCGTCCCTGAAATTACAGATATAAGCCTTGAGGACCGCGTTGCCCGAGCGAACCAATTAGAAACGCCTCTGAATAAATTATTCATATCGGTACATTCAAATGCCGCTCCAACCGATGATGAAGAAGATTGGGCGCCGCCAAATACCAAAGGAATTGAAACATTCTTTTTTAGAGGCAGTACATCAGGGATGAACCTTGCTGCTGTCATGCAAAAACAACTGATTAAACATACGCAATGGAGGAACCGGAAAATTAAACCTGCTGGTTTCTTCGTGATACGAAATACCGCCATGCCTGCTATCCTCACGGAAAACGGCTTTTTCAACAACAAAGAAGAAGCAGCCTTACTCATGAAGGACGAGGTTCGCCAGAAAATTGCGGATGCTCATGTAGCGGCGATCATGCAGGTTGAAAAAGAGGGATTAACCTAGTGCTTCAGGAACTAGATATAAATTCATGAAAGGGGGCTGTCCCAAAAGTAGTTCTTTGCTCCTGATAAGAATTTTTTTTATTGGAGAGAGGCTCTTTTTTGAGATTTTCCGAAGAAAAATCTCAAAAAAGAGCCTCTCTCCAAACAAAATTTCTTTATTAAGAACAAGGAACTACTTTTTTAGCCCCTACCTTCCAACCGTTCCAATAACTCTGTAAAAGTCATAGAAGGCAGCATTTTTCTTTTTTTTTCGTTATGAATAAAAATCAGTGCCTTATGAGAAGATTATTACTCCTAGTTATCATTGTAGCCTCCATTTACAGCTGTAACGACCAATTAAGCGATGATGTTGAAGTACTCGTAAATATTGAAGATGAGTTCGAACTCGACCTCGGTCAAGAATTGAGTACAAAAGGCAGTATTAGCACCATCAAGCTTTCTACCCTCGAACTAAAAGACTGCAAAAACTATACTATTGGTTATGAATTGGTTAAAGGAGATAACCTTTTTACCATTTATCTGGAAGAACTTTCAAAACCTTCTCTGTGTGAAGATGGTTTCGGCCCGGCAATTGCGAATATTCCTCTTGGAATCTTATCTGACGGCATTTATGCTGTTGACATTTTTCTTCAAAATACCATTCAAAACAAAGCTACTTTAACAGTATCAGAAGACGCTTTCCATATCGAAATGCAGGAAACGCATGGGATTCAACTTACTCATTCCACCCTCATTCGAATCCCGGCTTCTACTATCTGGGGATTTGCATCCTACGACTCCATTAATCAGCAACCCACCGTCAATAACTTCTTCGAAGATCTTAGTTCAATGGTACGCTCTCGCGAATGGCCGGACGGGTATTACGGTTTCTTTGAAATACAAGGCGGAAAACTTAATCTGGAAACAAATACCCTAAAGGAGTTTTCCACTCCTTTTCTCTTTGACCTTCAAGGGCAACTTACGGAACTTGAGGCGCTCCTTGAACAATATCGCAACCAAAGCCCTGATAGCTCCATTGAGTTTCACGTCTTTACCTGGCTTGGAACATCTCTTTAACACCAATAAGGATGCTCATCCAATGACTTTTGTGGTCTCTTCTTGTATTCCTTGAGAGGACGAAAAGATCATTGGATGAAATGTTTACCTGTCCGGAAATGGGCTCTTAACTTTAGTTCTTTGACGTAAATTGTGGATAATGGAACTTCAAAATGATTACCGTTTCAGCCACAAGGGCATTCAAGGGTTATAATTTTGAAGTTCCACACAATTTGTCAAAGAACGTTAACTTTTTACAACCCCTGGCAAATCTTTATCATATCTCTTACTGCAAAAGTCAGCTGAGCCACATTATCTCTGTTGTCCAATTTAAGGATCATCTCATTAACAGGTTTAAAGCTTGAACCGTTGCTGCTTAGCATGATAGCATTAGAGCCTTCAGGAGAAAAGACCTGCAAACCAGGATAATTATTTCGATCAAAAAATACATTCATCTTATTCATATCCAGCTTCATGAATTCGCACTTGTACACGTTTTCTTCGCCTTCGTATCCCATCTTAAAAGTAAAATTACAATCGCCGTTAGAGATCAATTGAAAATCATTAATAAAGGAAAGAGCCGGGACCGCCTGCTCATATATTTTCTTCACTTTATTGATACTAACCTCTAAGGTCGGAGAAGGAGGTAAAGAAGCGATCACTTCATCTGCAAGGCTGGTTTCCCGTCGTTTCAGGTTCTCTAATGGAAGTTCTTGGCCAGAGCGCGTAGAGTTCTCATTATTTTCCTTTAACGAAAGATTGCCGCTTCCGGCTGTACCCCTTGAATTCGCATTATTGGTCGTTTGATCTTGTTCGCCGGTTTGGCAAGAAAAGAGCAGAACAGCTGACAATAAAACACCAACACCAGAAATCGATAACCGAAAAATATTCATAATATGACAGAATTGTTTGATCACAAATTTATAGATTTTCCCAGTCTTTTTTAATCTTGTAGCCAAAACAGTAAAAAATGATTAATCTCATTAGCGATACCGTTACCAAACCTACTCCTGCTATGCTTGAAGCTATGTTTAAGGCTGAAGTAGGAGATGATGTATTTAAGGAAGACCCTACCATAAATGCCCTTGAAAATAAAGCGGCCAGGCTCTTTGGCCACGAAGCCGCCCTTTTTTGCCCCTCCGGCACTATGACCAATCAGATAGCGATTAAAGTGCATACCTCACCTTTGGATGAGATTATTTGTGATATCACCTCTCATGTATACCAATACGAAACTGGTGGATACAGCTTTAACTCTGGCGTAGCTGTAAACTTGTTGCATGGAAAAAACGGGAAAATCACTGCTGAACTGGTAGAGAGCGCCATAAAGCCACTCTATGACTGGCTTCCCAAATCGCGATTAGTTGTTCTTGAAAACACTTGCAATAAAGGAGGAGGCAGTATTTATACTTATACCGAAATGAAAAGCATAAGCGATTTATGCAGATCGAAACAACTCTCTATTCATCTTGACGGGGCTCGCTTGTTTAATGCCCTTGTAGAAACAAACGATCACCCCAGCTCAATTGGAGCGTTATTTGACAGCATATCGATATGCTTATCCAAAGGTTTGGGTGCTCCTGTAGGTTCTTTACTTATTGGCAACAACAACTTTATTGGCGAAGCAAGAAGATTTCGCAAAGTAATGGGAGGCGGAATGCGCCAGGCTGGTTATCTGGCTGCTGCTGGCATATATGCACTGGATCATCACATAAATCGACTTAGAGAGGACAATGAGAGGGCACGAAGATTAGGCAAAACTTTAGCCAGCCTCCCATATGTTGAGCACGTTCGTCCGGTACAAAGCAATATCGTGATTTTTGAGCTAATTCCTGCTTTGAATGCAGCTGAAATGGTTCAGTCCTTAAAAGAACTAGGAATCAATAGTTCAGCATTCGGCCCGCGATCCGTTCGCTTTGTAACCCATCTTGACATTACAGAAAAGATGATTGATGAGGTAATAGAAAAATTAACTCACCAAATAAATTACCCCTGATTTTTACGCCGGTTGATTTCGTCGCGAATCTCAGCAGCTCTTTCGTAATCTTCCTTCTCCAATACATCGTTCAGCATAGTATTCAGCTGATCAATTGATACATTAGAGAGCGATACAGACTCCGATTGCTTGGATTTACCCGCTTTTGAACCAGGACTGTTTTCTTCCTCCGAAGGCTCTAGGACTACACCTGCGGCATCGAGAATGAACTCATAGGTAAAGATAGGGCAATCAAAGCGTACAGCCATTGCCAGCGCATCAGAGGTTCTGGAATCGATTTCCACTACTTCACCATCCTTGAGGCAGATGAGCGTAGCATAGAAAATACCATCCAAAAGATTACTTATGATGACTTCCTTAAGATCAATACTGAATGTTTTCAAGGTGTTTTTAAAGAGGTCATGGGTAAGGGGCCGGTTTGGGGTCATTTGCTCCATGGCCACGGCTATTGCCTGTGCCTCAAAACCACCAATCACAATCGGTAAACGCCTTGACCCATCCTGCTCTCCCAGAACTACTGCATAGTTGTGAGATTGTGTTACACTATGAGACAAAGCGACGATATCCAATTCTATTTTTTTCATATAATTCCCTTCAACTCCTACTTAATGGATTTTTTCACTTGGAAGCTCTAAATATAATAGCTCATTAGGTAATTCACGGAATTAAACTGAATAAACTATCGATGCCCTTGGCAGGAAGGTTTTTGAGTTGGAGATCGACACTTTTTTGGGATTTTTCGAAGAAAAATCCCAAAAAAGTGTCGATCTCCAAGCAAAAAATGCTTCTACAGAGGGGAAAGATTATTTATATAGCCTAATTCCGTGAACGACTTACTTTTAACAGAATAAGGAACTACTATTTAAACAACTTCATCAAGAAGTTAATATGAATGCATTAACTTGCTGAACAAATGTAGCAATATTTCGCTGTAATCAAGAAACAAAAGCCAACTATTGTAATGCTTTGAATTTTTTCACCGCTTCAGTCAATCTTGGCACGACTTCAAATAAATCACCGACAACTCCATAGTCTGCTGCTTTAAAGAAAGGTGCTTCCGGATCCTTATTGATTACTACGATGGTCTTTGAGCTGTTCACTCCCGCTAAATGCTGTATAGCTCCGGAGATCCCTATCGCAATATACAAATTTGGCCTGATAGCAATACCGGTTTGACCAACATGCTCATGGTGAGGGCGCCAATCCGCGTCAGAAACAGGCCTTGAGCAAGCAGTAGAAGCTCCTAATTCATTAGCTAACTCTTCCAGAATTCCCCAGTTCTCAGGTCCTTTAAAGCCACGGCCGCCGGAAACAACCAATTCCGCTTCTGGTAACGGCACAACTCCTTCAGAACGTTCAACATTCTTCACCTTGACCTTAGGCTCCATTACTTCTACCCCAAGATCCTGAGGTGTTACTACTTCGCCTAATTCCTCAGGAGGAAAAGAGTTGCGCGCCAGAGAGATCAATTTTACAGGAGATTTTATGGCAATATTGGCTGTTGCTTTACCGGAAAATACCCCTTTCTTCACCTTGAATCCATCCGACACATCCGGCAAGCTGTTGGCTCCGGGAACAGATCCTGCATTTAACCTTGCCGATAACCGCCCAATAAGTGACTTACCCGTTGAACTATGGCCCAGCACAACTACTTCAGCTCCCAGTTTATCAACCGCATCGGTAATAACACGTGTATAAACCTGGCTATCAAATTGAGCAGCATTGGAATCAGTGCATGTGTATACTTCATCTGCACCGTATTTACCCAAAATTCCGGGGTTCTCTGCACTACCAATGGTTAGGGCAATACATTTGGTATTTAACAAATCAGCTACTTTTTTTCCGTAAGTAACCAACTCAAAAGTAGATTTCTTCAACACCCCTCCCGGGCTTTCTGCATATACTAAAACTGACATATTTTTTAATTTAAAATTCTTTTTCGATGCCGCTGCATCAAAACAAAATGAGGCCGCAAAGCGGCTAAATATACTTTGTCTTTAGTTCTTTGACATAAATTGTGGAAAATGGAACTTCAAAATGATAACCCTTTCAGCCACAAGGGCATTCAAGGCTTATCATTTTGAAGTTCCACACAATTTGTCAAAGAACGTTATTTTTTACCTTTTCCCTTCAACTAAAGTTATAGCGCTTTAGCTTCTTCATGCAACAAACGAACCAATTCATTCATATCCTCCGGATCAACGAGTTTCACAGCTGCTTTTGCAGGTGGCAGAGAATATTCGCTAATTTCAATAACATCCTCAAAATCTACGGGTTCAATCACTTTAAAAGGTTTGCGCTTTGCCATCATGATACCTCTCATGTTTGGAATCCTTTGCTCGGCAAGGTCTTTAGCAGCACTCAGCACAAATGGAGGCTGAACTTCAATCACTTCATTTCCGCCTTCAATCTCTCTGGAAATGGTTGCTGTTCCATTTTCCCACTCCATATTGTTCGCATAGGAAATGAAGGGTATATCAAGAAACTCTGCGACCATAGCTCCTATTTCCGAGCCATTGTAATCAATGTTTTCTTTTCCGATGAAGATCATATCTACCCCTTCATTCTTAGCATATTCTGCAATTTGTTTCGCAACAAAGAGGGTACTGTTCCTTTCAGAATTGATCCTTACAGCCTCATCAGCACCAATAGCCAGCCCTTTGCGTATTATGGTATCATTAGATGCCGGCCCTACATTGATGACCGTTACCGTTCCACCATTTTGTTCTTTCATTTCTATGGCACGCACCAGGGCATACCATTCATCATATGGATTCATAATGAAGCTGACTCCATCCGTATTAAACACTTGTCCATCTTCTTTAAAGGAGATTTTGGCGGTTGTATCTGGAGTCTTGCTCACACAAACAAGATATTTCATAATTAATTCATTTTTATTGTAAAATTAAAACTAAACTTTTTCCACTTGCCATTTGTGCATTAAATGTCAAAAGTTTATTTTGGGCGCAAAGATAGTGAAATTATACACATATTCAGATGAATCGCTTAGATCAATTGTTACAACTTATTAAGGAAAGTCCTGATGATTCTTTCCTGAATTTTGCCTTGGCTAAAGAATATGAAAAAGGTGAAAAAAATCAATTAGCTTTAAAACACTACCTCCATATTCTAAAGGTAGAGCCAGAATATATTGGGCTCTATTACCACCTGGGAAAACTGTACGAAATTCAATCTGAGCCTCAAAAAGCATTCGAAACCTATACTGACGGCATGCATATTGCTAAAAAACTAAACGATCAGCACGCTTTAAGTGAATTAGCTGGCGCTCGACTAAGCCTCGGGGATGAAGAAGATTTTCTATAATTAAAGCAGTAGGCGGTGGGGTTTTAGGCGGTAGGCGATGGGGGTTAGCCGGTAGGCAGTAGGAGATGGGCAGTAGATGGCGAATAACAGCAAATTCAGGCTACTTTATTTGCCCACGGGCTACCGGCTACCGCCTAAAACCTTATTAATATTTAGACTTGTTCTTTAGCTGCCTATGGAGCGTAATGAACCAAATTTATTTTAGCAGATCATTAATTAAGGCTCTAGATGATTTCATTTGGTAAACATTTTAAGAACAAAAAAATGAGTCATCACTGATTTTTAGGAACTTTATGTTGTCACTGCAATTAAAAAAAGGTGCAGTAATCAATGTTTTAGGACCGGCCTTATTCAATTTAGCTTTTTGAAAGGCTGGCAGCCGTTAAAA
>CAZHZT010000025.1:0-21113 GCA_964537285.1 uncultured Saprospiraceae bacterium
TTGAATACAGCCTTGATTTTTTGCTACTTTTTTATCAAGAAAAAAGTAGATAACCCACTGATTAACATAAACCTGCAAAGGCTTTACAAAAATGAGCCATTCCGAAAATTCGGGGTGACTCTTGTTTAAGGACTTCCCAAATTAATTTCGACCAAATGAAATCATCTAGAGCCACTATTTCTGACTTAAGTCTAATTTACTTTTACTGATAAAGCACCCAATAGCTTCGGTTTGTGCAACCTGAATGGGCTGGTTGTTTGCTATGGCCTCTAATACATCCTTAAGTTCAGAAGTAGACGTAAAGCGCTTTCGTTGCCCCACTCTTGCATAGGCATCATCAATGCGGCCTTTGTACACAATTTTTCCTTTGGATTCATTAAAAACCACTACTTCCGGAGTTACCGTAGCTTCAAATTCTTCCTTTTTGGTGTGGAAGTAATCGTTTTTTAATTCAAAGGGAATTTTATACTTTTCTTTAAATGCCTGTATGTTATCAGGCTTAGAAGAGAAATTTGGAAAAAGCCCTATAAATTGAAGGTTTTCATTGGCATATGCTTCATGCATTTCTCTTAGAGGCAAGGTGTAATATTGGCTGATGACACACTCATCGTGCAGGAAGATGTAGACGGTGATGCTGTCTTTTGACTCTACGATTGGCTTATTGGCTCTAATAGGAACATTTGAAAAAACAGAAAGAGCCAACACTAAATAAAGGTTGAATTTCATTGGGTGTAAATATTTGTTTGGCTGAGAGTGGCACGGAGGGAATGTACAGCAGGGGACGCAAAATTATTCTCAGCGTATTTTTGTACTCCTGAAAACCTTGAACGACTATGCGCCCTCTGCGGTACATTCACTCCGCATCACTCCTATTGGTTAAAGAATGCTTTTTGTAGACCTTAAATTAAACGGAATCGTAGTGTCATTCACCAATTATTGGAATGAATTGAACAAAAGAGGGGGTGAATTGTTTACTTCCCCCCATTCTTAGGACAGCAATTTAAGGTGGAAATATTAGGAAAAAAATTATTTATTTTTCACCAACAAAAAAAACGAAAAGATGTCCAGGAAAAGGAAGGTTTATTCGCCCAAATTTAAGGCAAAAGTAGCGCTTGATGCCATTCGGGAAAGAGAAACGTTGGCCGAACTGGCTTCACGCTACGAGTTGCATGCCAACCAGATCAGTCAATGGAAGCAAGGCGCTATGCAGAATATAGAAGAAGGCTTCCGGAAAAAACGGGGCAAACCGGCTCGGGATGAGCAGGAACTGATCGATCGCTTGTATCAACAAATCGGGCAGCTGAAAGTAGAGCTGGACTGGATGAAAAAAAAATCTGGGCTCTAAGTCTGTGGCTTATAAGCGTTCTTTGATAGACTCGGAATATGACCAACTGAGTATTTCGCGGCAGTGTGAACTATTGGATATTCACCGGTCGGGCTATTATTACAAGCCCGTGGGGGAGAGTGAGGACAACCTGGCGTTAATGCGCCTGATCGATGAGGCGCATACGAAATACCCTTTTTACGGCTCTCCGAGGATGACGCATCACCTGGCGAATCAAATGGGTAAGCCTTTGAATGTTAAACGAGTAGCTCGATTAATGCGCAAGATGAATATACGCTCCGTTCTACCTCGACCGAATACGAGCCAACCGGCAGAAGGGCACAAGATCTACCCCTATTTGCTCAGAGGGTTAGAGATCGAAAAACCCAATCAGGTTTGGTCTACCGACATCACCTATATTCCTATGGCTCGCGGTTTTTTGTACCTGACGGCGGTGATGGATTGGTTTAGCCGGTTTGTTTTAGCCTGGGAGTTATCCAATAATCTGGAACGCTGGTTTTGTATCCGGGCTGTGGAGGAGGCATTGCAATGGGGAAGTCCGCAGATCTTTAATACGGATCAGGGGGCGCAATTTACCAGCAACGATTTCACTGGGCTGCTTGTGGAACATAAGATCCGCATATCCATGGATGGGAAAGGCCGGGCCATTGATAATATATTCACCGAGCGATTATGGTGGAGCGTGAAATACGAAAAGGTCTATTTGCATGAATATGAGGACGGTAAGCATTT
Source organism: uncultured Saprospiraceae bacterium (assembly GCA_964537285.1). Lineage (GTDB taxonomy): Bacteria > Bacteroidota > Bacteroidia > Chitinophagales > Saprospiraceae > CAZHZT01. The sequence goes on from CAZHZT010000025.1 coordinate 2,078, forward strand.
GTGGGATCACCTGAAGGAATACTTTGACTATTACAACTATGTCAGGCCGCATCAGAGTCTGGGCAATCAAACGCCGGCGCAGGTGTTCGGTATTGAAAAAAACCCGGCAAGAATGAGATAAAGGACAGTCGGTAAAAGGTAACCGGGACCAAAGCCAGGCACTCGCTAGAGGGGGAAATTAATTTTTTCTTTCAACGAATGCCCTCATAAAAGGCTTTGGCGGGGCGTTCGAGGAAAGAAAAAATGCGGGAGGGCCTTTGTCGCTAAGGGCTGAAAGAGCGGCTGAAAAAAAGGGCCGGGAAAAATTGGAGATTTTGAATTTTAGGTTTATTTTTGAGTGAGTGAAAATTTGTATTTCACTCTTCTTTTCAGGGTAAATCCTTCACCTTAAATTACCCTGTTTTCCTGTCCTAAAACTGGGGGGAAGCGCATTGAACAAGGAAGGAAGTGAGGGTTGTGGTTTAGCGTAGTAGTATAAATTTTGTTTTTCCTTGCTTGGTAAAAACTTTACGTTCTTTAACAAATTGTGTGGAACTTCAAAATGATAAGCCTTGAATGCTCTTGTGGCTGAAAGGATTATCATTTTGAAGTTCCATTTTTTCACAATTTGTGTCAAAGAATTAAATATTTTACAGGAGGCCTCTACATAATTACCTTAACAAAGTAACATCCCCTTTTAAAATTTCACTAGGTTCACCAGGAAGCTTATAAGTTAGCACAAAAACATAAACATCAAGAGGAGCCTTTTTAGTGTTAAAATAACCGTCCCAACTATTTTCTGGCTGGTTTGATTCAAAAACCAACCCACCCCAACGATTATAGATTGTTAATTGATAACTTTCAAAAAAAAGACAATCGGTTATGACTGAAAATTTGTCATTTATACCATCGTCATTCGGTGAAAAGACATTAGGGAAAGTCACTTCACAATCATCATTACACTCTTCGATCAATAATTCCAGAACATCTGAGTTTTCACATCCATTAGAATCTGTTCCAGTAACCGTAAATAATGATTGTTCAGGTAAGGGTGTAAACGGTATGCCTTCAATCACCCCATTATCCCATTCGTAAGCAACGGCAGTACCCGAGGACGAAAAAACGACTTCTTGACCTTCGCAAATAATATTGTCATTTACGATGCCATTAACTTCAGGAAGTGTATAAGTTGTTATAGATATGCTGTCTATTGCCTGGCAGTTATTAGAATCCGTTCCGGTAACAATGTATATTGTAGTACCGATATTAGGTATAAACGCAACACTGTCGATTACCTCGTTGTCCCAGGTGTATGTTGCCTGGCTACCACTACCATATAATAACAAAGAATCACCTTCACATAAGGGGTTGGAATTACTATTGGGGATCACATTGGGCAATGGGTTGACCACCAAATTAGTTTGCACTATACTGTCACAACCTAAAACGTTTGTTCCAACCAAATCAAAATATATTCCACTAGCGGTATAGTCACTCCCAGCAATTGAATAGGTGGTTCCATTGCAAATACTGGTATCAATTATGATAGTATCAGAAGATAGTAAAGTTAGGTTTGTAGTAATTATAGAGTCGCAACCAGGTATTATGAGGGTATCGATATAGGTATCGCTCAAAGAAACCATTTGTCCATTAGGCAATGTATAAGTTGTTCCTTCACATATTGAAACATCCACTGTTTCTAATCGATAATCATCAACTTGAATTAAAGTAAAGGTATTACCACTGATAAAATCAACACCGGTAAATGTTAAGTTATTCCCAATAATTGTGCCCGTAAACGGCGTTTCGTCATCATAATTGCCGTCATTATCTGTATCAATAATTAAGGCATAATCTGATGCCGTTCCGGTAAGACCTGCACTGGTCATATCAAAAGCCACAACAACATCCCCAACCGAACCTGTTTCTTGTACTTTCCAGGTTCTTTCAAATAATTGACCGTAACCAATTGGCACATTAGTATTACAGTTAAAAGTTAACAGCCCATTATCATTGCCCCAAAGCAAAAAAGCATTGTCCGCAGTAAAGTTATTGGTATTTAAGGCATTTGTAGAAAATAAATTATCGCCATTACCAATGGTTACAATCGCATCATAAATGGATTGCGATTGTTTTTGGTTTAATTGAGAATTATCATCGCGGCCAATCCCCCCGATGGCAAAGTTAAAATCTGTATTTCCTGACTGGTCCCAAATAACGGTAGAAGTCGATGAGTTATAATCTAAAGATGTACCATTTACCCCTAAGGTTAAACCATATTTAATCGCCAAATAGGATTCTACACGGTTAATTTCTGCCAAGGTTAGTACCCGGTCATATAGAACAATTTCCGAAATTTCGCCAGCCATATAGTTGCTATTTATGCGGTTTACACCAATAACATAGTCATTAAAGGTCTGAGCACGATTAGTACCTGAAAAATCAAGGCTTCCAACTAAAACCTCATTTCTGTAAGTAGTAACATTGGTATTGGGTAAGCCAAAATCGGTATTGGTAGCTGCAAGAATAACATACTCGTTAACATAGGGGCCGTATAAAATCTCTTCAAGGTTTCTATACCTGTAGGTAGTGCCGTCAGTATCTATCTGAAAGCTGCTCAAGTCGCCATTACCAGATCCATTATCAAAATGATTATTAAAGATTGTTCCCTCTGGACTAGTTGCAGAAATATCAACCCGGGCTGCGATAAAAATTGTAAAATCAGAAGTGTAATTAACTACATCTCTACGCATTCGGTCATCAGATCCATCTAAGACTATACCAGGATTAAAATTGGATACATTTTCAGTAAATTGAGGCTGCCTAAAAGATGTTGTTTGTGATAAATGATCGGTATTTCCGCTAAAATCATTCCATTGATTGATAGAACAACCAGGAGTAGAACAGCTAGTGCCGTCATTGGCTTTTACCCAAAAAAGTAAGCCTGTGTCTACATTGCCCGGATATTGTGCAAATAAACTGCAGTTAATCAGGCTTAAGAAGAGTAATAGAGCTGTGTTTTTCATAATGTTACTTAAAAATCTAATTTTTTTTGACAAAGTATGTGAAATTTCAAACGTGAGTCATGCCGAATTATTGGAATGACTCATGTTTGTTATTATGCGTAGTTTATTCCTTGATTATCCTTTTCAGAATAGCGCCTAAATCCGTTTTCATTTTAAGGAAATAAAGTCCAGGTTCTATTCCAGGCATTGATATTGAATTAATTGGTACAACTCCAGTATAAAATCTCGTTTGACCGCTGCTGACAAAACTGCCTGAGATTGTTCGCTTTTACCTTTGTATTTTATCTCCACCTCGGTTTGTTCCTTTTCTTGTTTTTCCCCCTACAGACAATTCAGGATTAGGGGTTCTTCTGGTGTATTTTCTCTTAGAGTTGAAAACCGTTAATTCTATCAAATCCGGACGATTACGAATCTCTGTCCAATATCTTTTCCGAATATCTTCATCAATCTCAATATCCAGAGGGTAGAGCGCATCTTCCCCATTTTTTTTCGGCCCTGAGATCCAATATTCTTCACCGGTTTGAATATCATAATAGTTGCATTTATATCCAGTACCTTTTAAGGATTGAAACTCCTGCCCCTTATACTTGATGGTCTTGCCTGATTTGGAAAACGTCACTAGACCAATTCTAGCATTATAAGCTCCTAATCCACCTCCCGGTTCAATAAACATTATTCTTGTTTGCATAATACAATAATTTTAGTTTTTAGCTTTTGATATTGATTTTATGGTTTGGCCCCCTGATTTCGGGCTGGCCAGAGAGAAACTTACCGGCGCTGCTGTGTTAGTGGCGGCGCTTTTAAGCTCCCACTATATAGGCTACTTCATGAGCTTCTCTTACCGAGGGAATTTCCAGTTTAGATATCATCTTATCAATGACCGTTTCTGGCACTTTATATTCCCTGTTATGATTTTGATGAATCAGTAGTTTGTAGGGTACCTCAAGTTGGCAATTCATTAAATTCCGGAAGACTGGTCAGTTCATCCACTACCATTTGAGTATGTACAAAAACATCCCCTTCAGCATGCCACCAATGATCTTGTTCAACCCCTTTCATGGAGTTGATCCAACTATACTCTGTTGACAAGGACTGCCAATCTAATGCTTCACCAATTTTATATCCTGGAAATTGCCACTTCATTTTTTCTTACTTAGATATTTATACCCAAACCATTTGTATTTCTGATAATCCTTTAAGGGAGCAGGCTTCCAATTCTTAGTCCAGTGGATATCTGTTTTAACATGAGATTTTCTAACCAACTTGAATAGGTTATTGAATTCATTTGGTGCAACCGATATTTCTCCTTGGTTTGTCTCAAATGCATGGCCATTTTTAACAACAAATCCTTCAGAACAAGCTTTTCCTGTAGTAGGGTCACTTCCTCCTAAAACCCCTCCTGTTTGAACACTTTCTTCCCATTTCATCCCCAAATTTGCAGTAAGCCAATTTTCTAACACTTGATTCTCATCCATTTCCTCTGATAAAAAACTTCCCAATTCCTTTTCCACAGGGATTTCTGGTACGGTTGGAAAATCGAGCATTGAAGCATAAAACTTCACTTCTTCCCACGATAACCACTTACCCATTTCCCTCACGGCAAACACATAAAAATAGGATTCAATTTCTGAGTAACTTATGGAATGTACTCCGAACATATTCTCTCCAAAAATTTCAATATCTTTTAGATCGTTCTTTATCAGATTCCATCTTTCCACCAGCGGTTTATCCCAAGGATGGGTACTTGGTGAAGTATGGGATCTGGCAAATAATCCATATTTATTAAAACAATTATTTTGGCCATCTAACTTTTCCGTTAGAACCAATTCTTTCATACTCGCAAAAGCAGCAACATATCCGTTTGGCATAAATCTATCATCTGAAGTAGTACCTAAACTGATTTGAGCATGCAAACTCCTGGGGTATTTCACTGATTCATTCATTTTACTAAACGGTCTTCTGTGGTAAAAACATTGAAAGTCATAAACACTATGGGTTTCCCTTTGAGACAAACTTTTTTTAATGGAAAAAAATTCAGTTTTAACTGTAATTTTTCTGAGTTATTCACATTTTAACCGATAGGCTTATTCTGTAGCTGCTTGATGGGCTTTAATTACTTCTTAGGCATGCTCTTGAATGCGCTAATTAAGTATTTGGCTCTAGATGATTTCATTTGGTAAACGCTTACAGAACAAAAAGCAGGCCGTTAGGTCTGCCTGATCGTAGCCCCAGGTTTTCCTGGGGAAAGGATTTATACCTAATTTCTTCCGCGTAGCGGAGGCATCAATGCCGTCAACTTAAGCTCTTTATAGCCCGGCACTTCAGTGCCGGGGAAAATTGTAAGACTGGGCTTTAGCCTCTTTGTTATTAATGGGCTAAAGCCCCGATAAATCTTAATACTACACCTGGCGCTAAAGCGCCAGGCAAAGAAAAAGCTAAAGTTGACGACATTGGGTTTTAAATAGTTCACGAAATTGGGCTACCATCTGTCTGATAGCCCAATTTCGTGAACTACTTATGATTCAAATAATTGGACGAATTCCATCTTTTCAGCTTCACTATATTCCACTTCTTTAAAATTTCCATTTGTGAATTCTTTGATAATTTCTCTCCAGAATCTAATTGCTACATCATTTGTTGATAATTGCCGTATCTCCCATTTGCCTTTATACTTGTTTTATCCGCCTCCAAACGTAACAATTACCACTACCAAAACCGCAATTACTATAAACCCAATTAGCCCAATTGCCAAATGTGAAAAGTAAATTCCAAGTCCTGCCATCGAAAGAATGCCTCCACCTATTCCATACCATTTTTGAGCTCCATTTTGGATGGTATCTATTGAGAGTATTATTGTTAAGGTAAATAATATAAATGATGATACTGTAATAATGTTTGACCATATTCCTCTTTGCGAGTTTGAAGTTTCAATTTCCATTTTTCCATTCATGTTGTTAATTAGGTCTTTTGCATTTTCTCCTATTACTTGACCAATTGATTTTGCAGGTTCAATTAAGTCCAAAATGTATGGTTTCGTTGAAAATAGTATAAAGGTTAATCCTCCCAGAATTATTGCCAATCTATCGTTTCCAATTTTCAATTTCATATGCTTATCTTTCCCTTTTTTCAATTGAATGTAAACATTTAAGACTTTTATCTGCTTCCCCAATCAACAATGCCTCCGCATCACCCAAGTTTCTGCTCAAACAATTTACTCAAAGCGGCTACGGTGGAAGATAAAATTTAATCCCGCACTTGTTGCGGGATGCCGCCCCAAGCTTAACCCGACCAGCCTGATATTATGGGAAAAGTACCGATAGGTTTCTTCCATTCCAAAAGGCTTTCTCGGGCTTGTTTCTCAATATCCGGCTTATTTTTCAGAAGTTCAAGTTTTTCAATCCGACTTTTTTGAGCTTTTCTGTTCTTTTGGGCAAGTCAATCCCATCATTGTCAAAAATCGTTTTTTCCTATATTTCTTTACTTTACTTTTCAAACAAGATATAGTCCACCTCCAACTCAAAAGGCCCTGCTTTTTTATCATTGGTAATGAATCCCATGCGGATAATGCGCTTCAACTTATCGTCTGGAATCAATCGGCCCGTTGGTCTTCCCACTTCATATTCCTTAAACTCAGTAAGCTTAAACTTGGCGATTTGCCAATCTTCCGAATCAGCGGTAAGAATGCTTTTATAATTGGGCATCCACCACCTTTGATCGGTAGCCAAGCGAAAACCGAACGATTGCCCCTTAGCGCGATAGCGGATTTCGACGGTAGAAAAGCCGGAAAGATCCATATTCTGTAGTGGCCCCCTTACGGAAGAAAAACCACCGTTGTTTTCCAGTGAAACGGTGCCTTTTAACAGTAAGCCTTCGTCCGTAAAGGAAAGATAACCTTTGGATAAGCCGCCCATAACGCCATCTACGACGACTTGCCAATCCTGGCCGTCGGCTTGATGGCCAAAGTCAATTTTTAAGAAGGATAACATAGACAATGCAATTGCAGAAGAAATTATTATTAGGAGTTTCATAGCTGATGTTTTTAATTTGCGCAAAAGCAACAGCTATGTTTGGAAAGAGTTTAAGATTTGCCAGGAGGGAGTTTATTGAGCTTTCAATGTGTAATTATATCGTTCTTGGCTGTACTTATTCGTTCAAACCCATGGAGTTATCATTCAAAGCATTTTTTTTGAATTTTATATACCTGATTTATAGCATTTTGTAAAAGAGTACGAAATGTAAAAAGAATAGAAAAAGTTCTTTCTCTGAAAAGTCTTTTTTGAGTGCTGTAGGCGTTTATTTGAAAACTAATCATTTTGTAGACCGCATGAAGGCTTATGTTCCAGAGTGCTTAGAATGAATGCTTTAGTTGGGTAAAGTTTTTTAATTCACTTCCATCATATCTCCATAGAAGACCATATCTTCCGCCAAACCAAATATTTCCATCTTTATCTTCTGACATACACATAATGTCAATCAATTTGTCACTATTCGCTATCTCGAATGGTATGAAGGATTTGCCATCATATTGATAAATCCCTCCGTTCCTTGTTCCTACCCACATTCTTTCTTGGCGATCCAGGTATATTGATGATATCATCCCATCTCCAATGCCATCATATAAAGAGTGATGAATAAAACCTTTCCCATTGAATTGGCTTATGCCACCATGTGAAAATGAGCCAATCCATATATCACCTCTTTTATCTTCTATGATTGCAGATATAGAATTATGGGTAGTGGGTAAAACCGGTTGATGAGGAGTGTTAACCTTAAGTTGTAAAGCTTATTAGATAAATCCATCAACGGATTCTACCCACTACCAATCCATCGGTAGTGGGGTGAATCCGTTGATACATAGTTTTCAAGGCCCCATGTTAAAGTGTTTGCAAGCAACTGTCCACATTTTTGACCCACTACCGAATCAAGTATTCTTCTTATTTCATTTTTCCTTTCGACATATTCCTTTGGTGGTTTTTCTCCAAATCTATTTCTTATTTCTGAAGATAACCAAATATCTCCATTTTTAAGAGCTTCATCTAGTGATTTTGAATTTTCATCTTCCCAGCACATTCCTCCTATATCCAAAATCCTTAGCCATGACGAACTATATTCATCTTCACCGATTTCTATCCAACCTTGGTTTTCAATCCACCATTCTAAATTTGGGTATTCTTTTGAGAACATAAATTTATTTTTCATTTTTCTGCTTGCAGCAAAACTCAAAGGACTATCTGCGCCCTTCCCCGATAAAGGATTGGCTTTGGCAGTCCCGTGGCGCAGACAGTTCAGTTGAACAAAACTACCTTCCGGGCTACCCAATACAACAATAAGGGAACAACGCATTTCTCCTTTAGCACTTGATTTCAATTTTCAGGATTTAAGATACCCTTTTTCTCCATTATTTACTTCTTTTCAGCCCTTTTTTTTACAGGTCTACGCTTATCGCCTTTGTAGGTTCTTATTAGCCACAACAAATTCCCTGCAGGAAACGGATCAGTTGGCGTACCGTATCTGGGTTTTTCTTTATTTCATTAGGCCTCGATGCGTCTACCCATTGTTGGGGTTTTGATCGGTAAGGACTTTAAAGTGCTCTTTATCAGTATTTAGAGCGACTTCTTGTAGCACCATATACACCTTATTAGCCACAGGTTTCTTTTTTTATTTTCAGTCCGTACAAAATTCTTCGTTCTTCATGTATTCTCTATAAATCATTTGCCTTCGTTTATTACTTGGTCTCTTTTCATGATCTCCCCACTTAGTAAAATCAATGGTTATAAATCCATTAATTGATTTGACCGCTAAGTAGAATCTATTGTCCCCAACAAATATATCTTCTTTTATTATCCACTTAGCCTTTTCGTTCATTACATATACATTTCCGTAGTAGATTGCAAGTAAGATTTCAAATTCCTCTTTTGTAATGAATTCTTCACTGAATTTATTTTTATCAAAATAGTCAAAGTAAATTCTCTCTATTGATTTAAGACTTTTTGGGCTATAATCTAGTATTTCATTTGGATATTCATTTTGTAACTGTTCAACTAATTTAAATATGTCTTTCTTCAAACCTTCAAAGTAGTTTTCAGCACTTTCTTTATTCAAGAATTTTCTTCTTGACATTCCAATTTTAACAGCTATTTTCAATCCTTGTCGGCTCATTTTATTTTTATTTAATTGTGGCTAACACTTCCCACAAATCCCCCCAATATTCCATTTACACCCACCTTCCCCAAGCCACTCCCCCTTTCCAATAAACGTCCCGCTCACACTACCTCTTCACAAATCGACCCATCCTGACAACATGCCGCGTCTTCACCTTCACTACATAAGGCCCCTTTGCCCAATCAGCTATGTTCAGTTCGACTACTTCTTTACCAAGTGCATTTCCTTCCGACTGATGTACCAGGCGTCCGCTCATATCCACAACCACCAACTCATATACCCCTTGCCCTTCCGTATGCTGAAAAGCAATATTTACATTGTTTTCTGCCGGAGAAGGAAAAATGTCTAACTGATGTGCTTTTACAGGGGGAGCCTTCACATTGATTACTGTTGAATCTTCAACCGGAAACATAATAGAATCCAATGGATATGTCATAATTGAGCGCGCATGTGTACCAGCCATCAATGTATTTTGAGCCAAATTGATTTCCAGATCATAAACAGGAACGAATGGCATATTAGCTCCCAGACGCTCCCAATGAGTGCCGGCATCAATGGTACCATAAACACCAACATCCGAAGCGATAAAAATAACCGAATCATTTTTAGAAGGCAGAATGTATACATCATTAACCGCCGCATCAGGTAAGTTTCCGGAAATGTCTTCCCAATTGGCGCCCCGGTCTTTTGAACGGAATACTCGTGGAGTGAATTCATTAGATCTGTAACCGGAAACGGTCACATACACATAGTCCTCAAAACGTGGAGAAGCTTTCACGTCCGTAATATAGCGATCAGGCAGGCCGGCAGATATGTTTTCCCAATTTGTACCGCCATCATCTGTGCGCTGTACATTTCCATCAGAAGTTCCGTAATATAACAAGCCTTGTACCAGCGGTGATTCATGTAAAGTGGAAATGGTGTGGTAGCGAGCTTCTGTAACGACTCCATCCGTCAAGTCTTCACTGATCGGAGTCCAGTTGATGTCTGGAAAAGATGGGTCGATCAAGCCTCTGTGTGCGCGATAAGTCCCCGTGTACACAATGTCGGGATCATGATGACTGAGCATGTAAGGCATATCCCAGTTTACGCGATCATCCCCGTCTAAAACTGTTGAAGCGTATTCAAAATAGCTGCCTCCATCTGCAGAGATCCAGATATTTCCTCTTTGGGTTTCTGCTAACACTATATTCGGGTTATCTGGATGAAAAGCCATTTGAAAACCATCGCCCCCCCAGATACGCGGCCATTCATTGATCACTGCGGCATTTCCACCCGAAGAACCATTATCTTGCATACCGCCATAATAAAGAGTTGGTTCATGGGGGTTGTAAGCTACCCGATAAAATTGACATGTCGGGATATTTTCCATATCTAAATAATCTTCCGGGCCGCCAAAATTGGCGTACAAACCTCCATCTGTGGCCAAAAGAAAATCATAAGAGTTTCCGGCATTTCCAAATACAAGGTCGTGTTTGTCTGCATGTACATCATAATACCACCAGGGAGGGCTTGCTAACTCCCAGCTCTGGCCACTATTGGTGGTGCGCCACAAGTCTACCCCTAGCAATATGATATCATCCACATTGTTAGGATTCACGCGAACTTTGGCAAAATACCAGCCAAAGCCCCCCAAGGCACTCTGGTTTAAGCCCGTATTATCACCGGTTGGTATTTCACTCCAATTGGCTCCGCCATCTGTAGATTTATAAATCCCGAATAATTGAGAGTTCGTTCCGACGTATTCTGCGAAAATAACATCAGGATTGCCTCTATACATCGCTAAACCAATCCTCCCCTGATCATCTTGTGGCAGCCCTCCTTCCAACATTTCCCAATTATCTCCACCGTCAATGGTTTTGTAAATCTTTGCACCAGGCCCGCTAATAATAGACTCAAAGCTATTTCTGATCCGATCCCAACCGGCCGCATACAGTATTTGAGGATTTTGAGGGTTGATCATTATGTCACAAACTCCGGCTTGTTCGGAGATGAAAAGGATTTGCTCCCAGGAGTTTCCTCCATCAGTAGATTTATACAATCCTCTTTCCGGATTGGGCTCAAAAGGTAGTCCCATGGCCGAAGCATAAATTGTATTGGAATTGGAAGGGTCAATGATAATCTCGGAAATAATTCGTTGATTTTCCAGCCCGAGATGCGTCCAGCTTTGCCCGCCGTCTTCACTCTTGTATATACCATCCCCTAGAGCGACGTAACTTGAAATATTGGGATCTCCCGTTCCTACATAAACGATATCGGGATTATCGGGGTCTAATGCAATATCACCAATGGCTAAAAAAGGTTGATCATCAAAAATGGGTTCCCAATTTTGGCCAAAATCAGTGGTTTTCCAAACGCCCCCGCCAGAGAAACCTACATAAATGATATTTTCATTGGTAGGATGTGTAGCAATCGTATTAATGCGTGCTCCGATATTGCCAGGCCCCTCCACCGTCCAGTCACCAGTAAAGGCATCAATGCTTCGGCTTGCCGCTGATTGTTGCTTATGGGCGTTTTTAATGGCATTGGTATAGGCTTTAATATCAAAGGAGGTATCGGGATAAGAGCGTTGCAAGTAGAAATAATCATTAGGGTAATGCTTGACTTGCAGTTTGCCGGGTTTTTCTCCCTCTTGAGATCGAATAGTTAACAAAGTGGCGAAAAGCGAACAAACAATCGCGATTAAGGGTACAAGTGTCTTTTTCATGAAGTAGTAATCTTAAAATGGTAATATGGGTTTACACAATGCTCTAAATTACTACTTCTGCCTCACTTTTTTACTTCGCTGCCATTGTTTTTTTTTGCCAATTGTATACATGGAGCTAAGTTATTCCAAAGCTGCGCTAGCAGCGACATAACTTAGCCTGTCGGCGCAAGCCACAGGTTTTAGAGGGTTTAAGGTAATTCAAGCTTTTCTTTTATTTCTTCCGGGATGGCTGTAGCTTTCCGTTTTTGATAATCAAAGCAAATGATCCCGGTTTTTAGCCTGGCAACCTCCCTCCCACTCTCTGCTTCAGTGATCAAATAATACATATCGAAGCCTACTCTGCTGGCATCCTGAATGCCGATATCAATATGCAATACATCCCCTAAAAAGGCTTCTGATTTGTATTGAATAGCGGCATCGCTCATAATCACCCCTACTCCGCCGAAATCCAATTCTTCGTAACCGAGGCTTTTGAAATACTCTACTCTTGCTTGGTGGGCATAAACCAATATGAGTTCGTTTCCAAGATGATTGCCGTAATTCAAGTCGCTAACGCGTACTTTTACGGTTGCTCGGAAGCGATCGTGCTTGCAGTCTTTGAGCTTTATTCTTTGCATTATTAGTGTCCTTTATTCTTGATTCAGTATCAGACTTGTTCAGCACCTGCTGAATAAGTCTGTAAGATAAGGCCAAAGATAACGACAATCAGTAAGTTTCTTTTTACAAAAAACAAGAGCTGCCCAAGCAATGTGCTTGAGCAGCCCTACAAAAGAATTACATTTTAAATTTTAGTTCTTTAATTCAGCTTACTAAATTTCTTAGTTGCTGAAAATCCATCCGCCTGAATACGAAGTACGTACCATCCGGTAGGAAGATTGTCAATAGCTAATATTTTTGTTTGTGCCTCATCAGCACCAGCCTGTACTCTCTGGACTACCTGCCCAACAGCATTTATAATTTCATAGTTTACAACACCTCTTGAAACCCCGTCAAGAACGACATTTAGTTGATCTTTAGCCGGATTTGGGAAGAGTTGAACTTCAGTATCTGCAATTTGATTATTTTCAGTAGAAAGAATAATGGCAGAAAGACTCATATCACCGGTCATTAGATTATCGCCTCCTAAATCAAAAGTAACCGCAAAAGTATTAGTACATCCATCTACTGTCACAATGGTCAAAGTTGCGGTATAAGTACCTACCTGATCATAAACATGAACAGGGAAAGGCTCTTCGCTCGTATTGCCATCACCAAAATCCCATGCGAACTCAACTGCATCCGGAGATGAGAAGTTCAGGAAGAATACCTCTTGATTATCTACAGTGAATAGTGGTAAAAATACCGCTGAACATTCCGAATTATAAAACACTTCAGGATCTGTAAAAATGATCATCCCCATAGTGTTACTGCAGGAGTCATTGCTTACAGTTAAGTTTACCTGGAAAATGCCCTCTTCACTGTAAGTATGTGTTGGACTTACTTCAGTACTTGTATTTCCATCACCGAAATCCCACTCGTATTCCAGGTCTTCGCCCATAGAGAAATTAACGAATGTAAACGTCATTAAATCATTCGGATCTTGCTCCGGGAAGAAAAACGCCTGACAATCCGGCATTTCCTGTACCCCACCTTCTCCAATGCAAATGTGCAATACAAAGGTACTCTCACAAGTATCAGAAGTTGAGATCGTTAGAGAAACATCGTAAATGCCTGGCTCATCATATGTATGTATTGGGTTTTGCTCTGTACTTGTATTTCCATCACCAAAATCCCAATCCCATGTTAAAATATCACCTTCTGCGTAAGAAGCATCATGAAATTGAAGCTCAAATTCAGAACCTGTAGGTCCAAAGGTATAATCAAATAAAGCAGAACATTCTTCAGGTTCATGGCAACAAATGATTGGATCTGTGAATACATCCTGCATGATCGTGCTTTCACAGCTATCAGATACAATGGTCAATGTGACGACATATTCTCCACTTTCATCATAGGTGTGTACAGGATTCTGCTCTGTACTCGTATTACCGTCGCCGAAGTCCCAGAACCACTCATCTACGGTTGTCCCAAAGGTGGAAGAAAGATCGATGAATTCGAAGGTTGTAGAATCTATTTGAAAAAAGAAAAAGAATGCCTGACAATCAGGTTGAGTATAAAAATCAACCCAAACAATCTCAGTATACGTACTGGTACAAGAATCGGTCTCGATAGTTAGTGTGACTTCGTATTCTCCTGCTTCAGCGTAAGTATGCAGTGGGTCCTCTTCGTTGCTGGTTTCACCATCTCCAAAATCCCAGCTCCAAGTGTTTATAGGAGTAGTAGTGTATGAAAAATCGAAGAATTGAATTTCATACTCATCAACATAATCATAGAAGAAAAAGGCCTCGCATTCTGTTTGCACTACATCTTCAACAAATACTTCGTATGATAGAGTACTCTCACAGCTGTCGGCCGTAGTAATTGTTAGGCTTACCGGATAAACGCCCGGCTCTGCATAAACATGAATAGGCTCTTGCTCTGTGCTTGTTCCACCGTCACCGAAGTCCCATGCCCAGCTTACAATAGGTTCTGCAGCCCAGGATACATCAATAAACTGTACATTTAAATAAGTTGTTGAAAAGTAAAAAAACGAGGCTTCGCAATCTTCAAATACAAAATCTTCTACAAAAATTTCCTGAACAATGGTACTTGTACAAGTATCCGCTGTAATGGTAAGCGTAACGGTGTAGACACCAGGTTCCTCATATAAATGAAACGGATTCTGTTCTTCGCTGGTCTCGCCATCTCCAAATTCCCAAAACCAGGTATCAACAGGTGCTTCTGTAGATGATAAATCGTGGAAAAATACACCAAACTCCTGGAAATAGTCCTGCTCATACCAAAAATGAGCCTGGCAACCTTCTGGTGGCGGCGGCGGCGTAATGTCATCACAAATGAAAACATCCACTTCAACCTCTAAACCTCCGACAACATCAAGAGCAAAACTTTCTACTTCTCCGGTACAGAAATCAGTGAAAGCAAGATCTACTACTAAAGCTTCTCCTGCGGGTACATCAATATCAATCGAGTACTCGCCCAATTCATCCGTGAGCACCACTGTGCTGAATCCATTACTCGTAGTAACTTCAATAGGAAATTCCGGAAACGGAATCCCGAATTCCGCAAAATAAACGGTTCCTGAGATATTGGCCGTGTTCGTTTGTGCCCATGCAAACAGAGGCATGAATAGCATTAGCCCTAAAACGAGCTTTTGTGATAATAATTTAGTCATTTTTAAGTTTTAGTTTAGTTTTAGTTTAAATAACTTTTTGATAATAGACTTGTGCTGTCTGCAGAATAAGTCTAATAAAAATACTTGGCTAGCTAGGCCCGAAACAGATCTGTCAAATTAATTTGCTTAGGGATCAGGAAAATAATACCCTACCCATTTTACTTGTCCTTATTTCCTCAGGCTGTGTTGGAAAGCCTCGCCGTACCTTTGGGTCCCGAAGGCATTCGGGACAAGTTATGCCTACGTTTTCCGCCTAGCCTTAGAAAAAAATTACTTCGCAAAATTTGGGTAGCTTATTAATTGCCTAATCCCTTAGGTTGTTTAAATTTGATTCTTTAGAAAGCTATTTTTTAATAAATGAATAGGTTCTTGAACCTTCATTTGTAAAAACTTCCAGGTAATAAAGCCCATTTTCCAATACCTCCAGATCAATCCTGTTTAAATCTAAAATATCATTTACAGTCATTCGGGTTCTTCCTAAAGCATCGATTACCCGTAATTGCTGAATGGCTTGCTTTCCACGATCCAAAAACAGATGGTTACTGGCCGGATTAGGATAAATGCGCATGCCCTTATCAGGAATATTGGAGGTACTGGTTACATAATCCGGATCAAAAACACCGATTTCCAGGCAATCACCAACGATAGGAACCTCTTCCATAAATTCATTGATGACCTTAATATTTTCCAGACAAACAATTGTGGTGACCGTATCAACGGTTAAACCAACCAGATTATCTTCAATGATAAATGAAAGCTTGGCTATTTGACCTTCTCCACTCACAGGATCCAATCCGTATCGACTAAGGCCCACTTGCAAGCTACCGTCCGAATGTAAATCTTGCCCGTAAAAAAGGGAACTTGGCTCATTGTTCATCCAGGAGGAATCAATAACTACTTTTACACTCCCCTCCTTTACAAAAACCGGATTATAAGTAACGGTGAATGCAATTCCCATAAAATTTTCTACCGGAATATCGATCGTACCCAATTGAAGAGAAATGCCATCAATCGTACTACCTAACCCACTAATTGTCGGCGTGGAGGTGGGGTCGAGATACAGTTCCGGATCAAATGATTCCAGGCCAGGCGTAAAAGTATCCGGTTCAAAATTATCATTCTGGAAGCCAAAATTGATAATGATCACTAATAGATCCTGTACATCAATAAGTCCATCCCCGTTGCAATCTGCGTGGGCATAATTTACACCATCAGGAAATGTTTTATTCCAGGCAACAGGCAAAAATTGCTCGGTCCAGTCTGTACCTGTTTCGAGCCGCTTAGGCCCGATTTCACCGAAGGCATAGCCCAGATAAAGCATATCCACATTGTTCACCTCACCATTCCCGTTTACATCCCCGGGCCAGACCTGCGCCCGGAGCCCGGTCATTAAAAAAGTAAGTATAACTGTAAAAAATAATTTTTTTAAAATTCGGAGCATTTCAATTGTTTTGATATGTTTACCCAACATCCTCTATCTTTAACTACAGTACAAAAGTATTCCTAAAGCGGAGCATATACAATTACAATAATGTATATTTATCAATTATAAAAACGTTGAACAAAATTATAAAATCCTAACAATCAACATTTTAATAAATAAAATATACTAAAAAATCAAATTTTGACCATTTTTGATCAATTAGATAGCCCATCGAAAAGCCTTTTTTTTGACGTCTACTTTGCATTTTTTTTTGTAAATACCTTTTATCTGTGAAGAAAACTAAACTCTTTAGCTTACTCAAAACACTAAATCCTAAGGAGTGGAAATCCCTATCAGATTTTATCCGCTCTCCTTATTTTAATAAGCAAGAAAAAATGATTTGCTTATTCGATGCTTTGATGGTGTATTTTAGCGGCACCAAAACCGGTCAAATCCCTTCTAAGCAAGACATCTACCAGACGATCTTTCCCAACCAGCCATTCGATGATAAAGCATGGAACCACTTATCCAATCAATTTCTTCAGTTGATCTATCGATTCCTGGCTCTTCAGGAAGACGAAGGGAACTCCTTTAAAATGGAGTACAACATCCAAAAGGCTTGCCTGGAGAAAGGAGCTGAAAAGCATTTCTCATTCTTATTTAAAAAAGCTGACAGGAACTTAAATAAAGCACCGGTAAAAGATGCCAGCTACTACTTCAACCGCTTTTCTCTGAGCGAACTAAGAAACCAACACTTTCTTATGCAAAAAGTTAGAAAATATGACCCCCAACTTCAGGATTTAACCGACCATCTCGACCAGTATTATTTTTTACAAAAATTAAAATTTAGCTGCGAAATCCTTGACCGACGCACTTTCCTTTCTACGGAATACTCCTTGCACTTCATAAAAGAAGTCTCCCAATACTTAGATTCGAAGCCTAGCCTCTACAATGATTCCATTCGCATATACCACGTTTTATTCAAAATGCTCACTCACAAAGCATCTGATCAGTACTTTAAAGAATTTCAAATGTGCTTAAAAAGCGCTGACCAATTATTTAGTAAAGAGGAGCTTAAAGACTTAAACACTTATGCCATAAATTACTGCCTGCGCAAAATCCGAAAAGGCGAAGATCAATACCAGGAAAACCTCCTGGAACTCTACCTCCAGGGCATCAATTCACAGCTCCTTTTCGAAAATGGCTTCCTTTCTCCCTGGACCTTCAAAAACGTAGTCAAACTTGCCCTTCGCCTCAAAAGGTTTTCCTGGGCCGAATCCTTTATCAAAGATCACGTTAATGACCTCCGCGAAAACTTTAGAGACACTGCTTATTACTACAATCTCGCCGACTTGAATTACTATCAGCAAAATCATCAGAAAGCTGCACAACTTTTGCTCAAAACCGAGTTCAACGACATTTACTACTACATGGATTCTAGAGTTATGCTGGCCAAAATCTACTTCGAAACCGATGAAAGCGAGCCTTTATTCTACCTCATTAATTCCTTTAGAGTGTACCTGAACCGCAACCAGCAAATCTCTGATAATGCCCGAAAATCCTACCAGAATTTCATTAATTTACTCAGTACCCTGAGCCGTGGAAACCTTAAAGAACCCGAAAAGCTGAAATCAACCATTCAACAAATTCCTTTGTTAACGGAAAGAAGTTGGTTGCTTAAAATGAGTAGCGAAAAAATAACCTGAGACTGTCTAAACAAGGCCGTTTTTTAATCATTACGTTCTTTGACAAATTGTGTGGAAGAACTAAAATTTATACACATGGAACCCAAAGTTACGAACGTTAAAATAGAAGAAAGCTGGAAGGAAGCGCTGGCAGATGAATTCAACCAGCCCTACTTTAGTGCGATCAAGCAATTTCTGGTAAAGGAAAAACAAGCCGGAAAAACCATTTTTCCTCCAGGTTCACTAATATTCAATGCCTTTAATCATACGCCTTTCCACAAAGTGAAAGTCGTCATCCTGGGCCAGGATCCTTATCACGGCCCTCGCCAGGCTATGGGGCTTTCTTTTTCTGTTCCAAAAGATGTACCCATTCCTGCTTCTCTTAAAAATATTTATAAGGAATTGAATAGTGATCTTGGTTTATCAATTCCTAATAATGGAGATCTCACAAGCTGGGCCGATCAAGGTGTATTTTTACTCAACGCAATCCTGACCGTCGAGCAAGGCAGGGCCGGTTCCCACAAAAAAATTGGTTGGCAAAAATTTACGGATGCCGTTATCCGCCAACTTTCGGAAAAAAGAGAGGGCCTCGTTTTCTTACTTTGGGGTAATTTCGCCCGCAGCAAAAAAGCACTTATCGACGAACAAAAGCATCACGTACTGGAGGCAGTCCATCCTTCTCCTTTGGCCGGCAATGCCTTCTTAGGTTGCAAACATTTTTCAAAAGCCAATGAACTCCTTACACATCAAGGCCTCTCCCCAATAAACTGGTTATGCGGTTAA
>CAZHZT010000025.1:21213-57161 GCA_964537285.1 uncultured Saprospiraceae bacterium
CGGGAAACGGGAAACGGGAAACGGGAAACGGGAAACGGGAAACGGGAAACGGGAAACGGGAATTGACCATAGGTCAATCCCCGTTTCTAATTAGGCCGAAGGCCTAAACCATTCGTTAACCGTTAACCGTTCCCCGTTCCCCGCATAACCGCATAACCAGTTTTTCCAAAAAACAAGATTATTTCGAACCTTCCATCTCCTTCAACATCCATAATCGTTGGAGGTTGAGTAGCATCGATTGGGTAGCCAGGTAATTCAGTTCCATTTGCATCTAACAATGTTACTTTTTTCTCTTTTTTTGAAAAAAGGCTGATGTACATTTGGCCATTTGAA
Organism: uncultured Saprospiraceae bacterium; assembly: GCA_964537285.1. Lineage (GTDB taxonomy): Bacteria > Bacteroidota > Bacteroidia > Chitinophagales > Saprospiraceae > CAZHZT01. Next base: position 21,547 of record CAZHZT010000025.1, read on the forward strand.
AGCAGGTGATGAACTTTTACTTCATCGTAAGAGGCATTGTTGGGATAAGACTTCCAATTTTCCATCTTTTCCCCTAGTGTATCAAAAAGGCTTAATTCTTTGTTAGTCAGCACTAAAAGTTTATCTCTAAAACCATTGAAATCGATGATTGGATGTTCCGCGTTGGATAAGTTCACTTGCTCTATTCCTCCATCAATCGTTTTTTTCAACAGCTTTCCACTTCCGGTCCCAATCCAAATACTCGGTGTTTGTACATCATTCTGGACATAAATAACAAAAGGCTTTTTATCTGGAATCAACGAATCAAATAAAAGTGTTCCGTCCAGGCTCCAGATATAGAGATTGCCTTCGTTGTTCAGCCCAAAAATCTGATCCGCCTGTTGAGTCTGGATGTGTACCAGAGGATGGTGAAACACACCAAAACCCGATTGAGGGTTCCAGGGCGACCTGCTCACTCCTCCGAGGTTTAAAAAATAGATTCCTTCATGCATGCATGCTTGCAAAAAACCAGTTAATTGCCCTGACCGGACTACCACTTCCACTGCATTGCTTGCTTCCGAAGGCAAAGTCCAGGGGCTTCGGTTTCGAAGCGCACCGTTTAAACTTAAAATATAAATCTCCTTTTTTGTGGAAAAACAAAGCACCTCCTCCCCCTTTTCATCAGGAATGATCATCAGCTCAGAAAAGATACTATCCTTCAAAGGCAGTTCCCAGTTTTTGTAGCCATCTGGAGCCAGGCAGTGCAGCCCTAATTCATCCTGAATAAAAATATACCATCGTTTTGTTTTTTCACTCCAATAAGACAAAGGAGGAATTCTGATGGTCCCTTCAAACTCTTTTTTCCATAACCAATTCATTGAGTTGGACCGTTCAGGCGACTCTTCAATTGATGTTAGTTCAAAATCCCATTTGCCATCAAAAAACAAGCACCTCATCTTCAACACACCTTTCCTTGGCAGCTTGCGAACTAAAGAAGATTCGTCTTTTAAAAATGTTGATTTCAAAAAATGAGCATTATTAAAATTTAAGTATCCCTCAAACCCAACGCTATTCTTGTCATTATTCATGATCTGGTTTGTAGCCTCCATAGCCCTTGTCGCCCCCGCGATATACTTATCGATCCACATTTTCAACCGGAACTCGGAAGCAGCGAAAACAACATAATTGCCGATAATAGTCAAATAAGTAGTATTTGGAAACAGCAAGGGCCATCCGGTTAACTTCTGGAAAAAATTACCGGTAATTAACTGAATGATTTCAAAGCCTTGATAGTTATAGACCTTCAACGTTCCCATTTTTTCAGCGAAACGATTCATAAGAACTGAAGCGGAATCCACGTCTGCACATTCAAAAAATAAAAATTGATGGTCTCCTATACGTTCAGCGCTTAAAGGGGTGGTCATCAACAAGCCTGAATGAAGCCCTAACCACGGCTCGAAGTAAGTTTGTGACAAAGATTCAATAAGTTTAGACTTTTCTTCTTTTGGCCAACGCCTAAAAGCAAGATAAAGGCAGGTGCTTTCCGGGATTTGGAGGGCAGGATTTTCTCCGGGAGGCGGATTTTCTAACTTCCGCCCTGCCAATTTCAATTTTTCAGCCCGTTTTTCATCAACTTGTATTTGCCCCTTCCAAAGCGTCCCTTCTTCAGTACCTGCATTGCTAAACGCAACGGTTTGTCCCAGCAATTGAAGCCATGGAAGGAGTTGCTGATTGGCCTCTGGCCGAAGCACAGAACTCGTCAGGATAGAAAGGTTTTCAATATTTGCGTATTGAATAACCTCATTGTCTTTTAGTTCTCCCCGAAGTGCTCGATCAATTTTTAATCGCTTATTTTTATCTGTGTAAGCATCTATACCAGCCTCCACCAAAAAGGCAAATGGGGAAATGAGCACCAAATCCTTAATATAGGCAATGTAAAGTCGCTTCTTACCTTTCTCAAAACTCATCTCATATACTTTCCTGCCCTCAAATTCGTAAGAGAAGCGAAAGTCATCTTTGAATAACTCAAGAGCTGAAGAGGGGAGCACCACCAGGCAATCAATCGAATCCTCTTTTACTAAATGAACCGTAATTAAACCTGGTGATTCACTATTTTTCAGATTTAAATCGACATCTAGAATTTTCTTCAGATGCGCTTTCATCAAGGAGGGTTTTTTAAAGTAAGTCACCGCCCCCGCAGTAGCAGGAATACATCTTTCATAGGAATCTTTTGGCGAGTGGACAATAAGATAATGATATAGAAGATATCCAAATAATAATAAGAAGCCACTAATTAATCCATATTTTATTAATTTTGTTATTGTAGATGATTTTATTGTCCCGAAATGGAGAAAGCACCAAATCATTTTGCTTAAACTTTATGAAAAAGAAAACCATTTATCAAACGGCCTGCATACTTGCCCTTATTTCAGTGGCATTGGGCGCATTCGCTGCTCACGGTTTGAAAGAATTACTTCCCATCGAACGCCTGGATAGCTTTCAAACAGGTGTAAGGTATCAATTTTATCATACATTTGCCTTATTCATCATCGCGCTAACTTCCGAACACAAACATTCTGTCTGGCTGAAAAGAGCAGCTTTGGTATTTACGATCGGAATAGTACTCTTCTCCGGTTCCATTTACCTACTTGCTTGTAGAGATATACTTGGCATTGCTTCCTGGACGTGGTTGGGCCCCATTACCCCTATTGGAGGATTGCTTTTTATGCTAGGTTGGTTATTTTTACTGTTCACTTTCTTCAAGTAATTAATTATAGAACTGTAACACGGCATTTATACAAAAAATCCATTAAATCACGGTATCAATTGTCCGTTACACCAATTGATACAAAATTTAAAAACCTATTTTATGAAAAATCTTATTCAGTTTTCATTCGTACTTTTGAGCTTTATTGGGTTTACTAACCTTATTTCTGCTCAGGTTGATTTTGGCATTCATGGCGGTGCTTCATTGCCTTCTGGTGAGTTTGCCGCCGAAGAGTATTTAGAAGAAGAAGACGAAGGAGGTGCGGGCGTAGGTTTCAATGTTGGAGTTGAAATTTTATACCCTCTTCCAACTGTTGACGGACTTGGGCTGTTTGCCGGAGCAGACTTTTTGTACAATCCTCTAAAAGGAGACGCTCAAACAGATGTTGAAGATTTTTTTGACGAGAGATACACGAACTCTTTCGATTTTACTTTTCCTAACTATACTTCTATCGTTATCCCGGCTGGTTTATTTTACGATATCGAGCTGGATGAGGGTTTCACCCTTACGCTTAAAGGTGGATTAAACTTCAATATCTTTAACGCTTCGGATTTTGAGGCAGAAGCGGATGGTGTCGACGGATCATTTGTCTTGGAAACAGAATCAACTAATAAAGTAGGGCTTACTCTAGGTGCTGGCCTAATGTTTGGTGATGGTTTCAATATTAATGTTACGCTTCTTTCTATGGGTCAAAGAAAATACGATCTTCAGATAGATAATGAGATTCTTCCTGATTTTCCTGAATCAGGAGATATAGAAAAAGATCATAAGACGGATGTGATTACACTTACTATTGGTTATCGTTTTCAGAATTAAAATAGACTTGTTGTGCAGCTGTTGATGGACAGCTAATTTGATCATAAAAAAAGCTTGATGTATCTTCATCAAGCTTTTTTTTGTAATCAAATTAACTATCCAATCCCTTCTTCCGGTTTTTCCACCATACATAACCAATGCCTCCGACAATGAAATAAGGTAAGCCCAGCATAAATAAGATCCCTGCATTTAGACCTTTACCTGCTGTTCCTCCGTTCTTCAGATTACTCTCTGCCGCAATCTTGCACATCGGGCATTGTGCATTGGTTTCCGCCGGTGTGCTGAGCATGAGCATTATTGCTAAACTTGCTATACTAATTCCTTTCAATATTCTTTTCATAATCATCTTTTTTTCTTGGGGCTTGTGCCCCAGCTATGGTATTTCGCCCCTGACGGGGCTTTTAATTTGTGGGGCTGCGCCCCTTCTTGTGTTGTTGAGCCCCTATGTTATGGCTCTGAAAGGTCTTTGGATGTTTTTTAGGAACTAACCTTTCAGTCTTTGCATTTACACATTAATAATAAGGCAGAAGCATTAGGTAGCATATCGGCCCTGTGACCGCTACATACAACCAGATAGGGAAAACCCATCTTGCCATTTTTTTATGCCGATCAAACTGATTCGTGTAAGCTCTTATAAATGTAAACAGAATAAACGGAAATATTACAGCTGCCGAAGCAATATGTGTTAATAAAATGACATAATACACGTACCTAAAACTGCCCGTCGCAGCTTTCTCATCCTCGCTCAGCACTCCATTATGATCCAAGTCACCATAAAGTGTTGGTTCACTTGTAAAGTGATAACTTACATAGGATAGTAAAAATAATGCTGATAGACCTATGGCCACATAAATAGCCTGGCGGTGCCTTTGCACGTTCTTTTGCTTTATAAAATAGAGAGCTATTATAAGAACTATTGCTGTAAGTGCATTTACCGTAGCGTGAAAGGGAGGTAAAAAGCCCAAATCCGTTCCGATATCAATTTTTACCTGACGCATCAACGCAACCAGTACCAAAACCACAGCTGACAAAACCCAGGCGACGGTATTCATTTTTTTTGCCAGTTCTATATTTGCCTGCATAATATTCTATTATTTATTTTATTAGACTTCTTCCGTAACTAATAGATTTAGTTTTTTGACATAAATTGTGGAAAATGGAACATCAAAATGATAACCCTTTCAGCCACAAGGGCATTCAAGGCTTATCATTTTGATGTTCCACACAATTTGTCAAAGAACGATAAATTTTATTATACCCCGATCAATATTCCTTATTTCTCTGTTTCGCGCACTACCTTAGGCTTCCCTACTTTTTTCTTAGGCAGCAAAATAGCTGTATGCTCAACCAGTCGTTTCATCCGGTCGCTATCTGCAACATTGTAATACTGCCGTATCTGACTTTTGGAATCTACGAAAGCCAACATCTCACAAGGTTCTGATTGACAATATTTTTCAAATTCAAAAAAGGTGTCCTTGAATTGTTGGTTTTTACTATTCTTCAGCTCAAGCCCCAGAAACCTTGGATGGCCAGCTAAGTCTGTGCCCTTTATACGGTCATTCCAGGAAAAAGCCGAATCGTTGGATGTTTCAAGAAAAGCTACCAGGTAGACGTCTTCACGATCTTCAAACTGTTCTTTTAACCTGGCAATTTTATTAACTAAGTTGTCATCCTCCTTGCGTAGATTTGCAGCAATGATTAAGTTCCCCTGGAAATCTGAGATGCGCTTTTCCTGCCCATCCAATGGAAGGATCGTATGCTCCCCTTTTACCTCCCCAAGCATTTCCAACTCTTGCAGGGCTTCTTTGTGATAGTCAAAGCCCGCTTTCAGGTAATACCATGACCCTACCGGAAGCACAATCAAGAATAAAATGAGCCCAATAATCTGAATGATTTTCTTTTTCACTAAATAACTTTTTTTCCGACGTTTACAAAATAATGCCTCTGATAACAGACTTCGTTAATCGCTCTCCCTTTCCCGTTTTCCGGAGTATTAAACCCTTAGGCTTTAAATATGTTTTCAAAAAAACAAGAGCCATCCCGTTGGGTACAGGGTGGCTCTTATTTTTTTACAATTTAGTGGCGTTCCCAGAGGGGAAGGCTTTATATTTGAAGTAGCTTACTATTGCTAATCATTCAGATCTCTAACATCAATCACGTCCGATTGCTGTTGAGGTTTCACTGATTTATCTGTTATTTCATTATTGAACTCCTGGATTTGTGAACGTCTCTTACCCCAGGCGTCTCCCTCCTGAAAGAAAGCAATCAGTGCCCAAATTAACAATAGAGTCGGTAAAAGTACGCTTCTTCCAAGGCCACTTACTTCATAGCGTAAGTGCATAAACTCATACATGATGAAGTAAGCTTTATATAATGAAAGACCGATCATGAATAACCCACCGATGTAAAGAGCTACCGCATATTTTTCCAATCCCGGAATCAAATATCCTTTTGCCGTTAATGAAATACCAACTTCCAGAAGCGTCACTACCGCTAAGAGCCCTAAACCTTTAAATACTGCTTTTTTAGCTTCTTCGTAACTATGATGTGCCATTACTATATATATTATAAGTTGTTATCAAAAATTGAATTACAATAGATAGAATACCAGGAATACGAATACCCAAACCAAATCTACAAAGTGCCAGTATAAGCCGATCTTTTCTACCATCTCATAACCATTCCTACGTGCCACATATACACCTCCGGCAGCATTTACCATAATAATGGTCAGGAACAATACCCCTGAGAATACGTGGAAGCCGTGAAAACCGGTAATAAAAAAGAATAGAGCACCAAATGCCTTTGGCCCAAAAGTTTCTGCTTTGACAGTATTGGTAAGCGTACCATCTTCCGTTTTGACCAGAAACTTACGCTTGACGAATCCGTCTTCTACTACGTATCCTTTATGATCTCCTTCAGAATAATCGTGGCTATCACCTCCGTGCTCTTCGTCGCCGTGTCCGTGCCCGCCGGCTTTATGAATAAGATAGCTGTCACCAGCTTCGAAAGTTGCATCAGCCCCGTCAGAAGGCTTACCATTATGATCCAAGTAAACACCGGCAGTAGTATGCGTTCCGAAAGGATTAGTTGTTACGGACATGTGCTCTGTGCCAATAAGGTTGGTCCACTCCCAGGCTTGACATCCAAGGAATCCTGCCCCTCCGATAATTGTCAGGAACATCCAGAATACAACGCCGTTTTTATTTTCCAGATGCCCCTCCTGTACCGCTCTCACCATAGTTACCGAACTGATAATCAGCAGGAAGGACATGAAAGTAACGAATATTAGAGGCATTCCGGTTACTCCGAATGGAGCTGTTTGGAAAACAAAATCAGGAACAGGCCATGTAGGCATACTAAAACGCAGAGCGCCATATGCAATCAAAAAGCCTGCAAAAGTAAAAGCATCCGAGAGCAGGAAATACCACATCATGAGCTTACCATAGCTCGCTTTAAAAGGAGATTTACCGCCTGACCAGGAATCCTGGTCTTGCCCTTGTAATTCTTCTTGTACAACTGTTTCTGTTGCCATTATCTAAAATTTATAGATTCTTAACTAGTACGCTAATTTTATAATTATTGCTGCGAAAAAAAGAAAATCAGCAAATAAATCCAAAGAAAATCAACAAAATGCCAATATGTTGCCGTCAATTCGAGCCTTAACAAACGCTCTGAAGTGACGCGAAATTTCAAACCAAACCCATGTACCATAGCAACAATCAAGGCAGCAACACCTCCCAAAACGTGGGCTGCGTGAACGCCGGAAATAACATAGATAAAATCTCCGGAAGGATTTTCCGTGAGTGGCACCCCAAAAGTTACCATCTCCTGCCATCCGAGATACTGAAAAAACACAAAAGCTAAACCTAGTATAAATGTAGATACTAATAAGCTTCGGTACAAACCTTTTCTCTCACGCTTAAAGGCAATCAATGCCCCGTGAAGCGTCATACTACTTAACAGCATCACTCCTGCACTATAGAAAAACATATTCGGCAAAGGAAACTCTAACCAGTTTCCCGCCGCATGACGAACAATGTATGCGCTGGTAAATGCAGCGAACATCATAGAGATAGAAGCACATGCCACCCAAAGAGCAAACTTCTTAGGATGAATCTTACTTCTTATATTTTTATTTTCAACAGCCAAAACAGACATCTTCTAACTTTTTTAGTTCTTTCATATAAATTGTGGAAAATGAAACTTCAAAATGATAAGCCTTTCGGCCACATGGCATTCAAAAGTGATTATTTTGAAGTTCCACACAATTTTTTTAAAGAACGGACTTTTTTAAATATACCCTACCGTACTTAACAAAATAATGGTTAACGATATCGGTAAAAATAATAATGATCCAAACATCAACTTCAAAGCAGCCTTTCTGCTTTGCTCTACCTCCAGGCGATGCCCCAAATAGGCATATACTACACACAATAAAACTAAAATCGTAAGGACTAAACCGCTCACGTTTCCTAAGAAAAACAATGGCACTAGTACCGGGATCATAAACAATGCAAACACTTTGGAATGCAATCCAACACTTTGATCCAAACGTCTGTTCGGAAGCAGGTTAAAGCCCGCCTTAGTGTAATCCTCGTGCCCCAGCCAGGCAATTGCCCAAAAATGAGGAAACTGCCAAAAGAACTGAATGAAAAACAACGTAATAGCCAGATAAGATATATATCCATGTGCTGCAACAGCGCCTATCATCGTTGGTAATGCTCCGGGAATCGCACCTACCAAAACGGCCAGTGGCGAATGTCTTTTTAATGGGGTATAAATGAATGAATACAAAATGAATGAAATCATTCCTAACAATGCCGTCCATGGATTAAAAAGGGCTAACAACACAATGCCAAACATACTCATGAACCCTGCCCAGACCATCGCATCGGACGCACTCATTCTCTTCGCTGCCAACGGACGGTTGGCTGTTCTCTTCATCAAAGAGTCATAATCCGACTCCAATACCTGATTGATCGTATTCGCGGCCCCTGTTACCAGAAAACCCCCGATTCCCAAGGCCAATATGCCCCATAAATCAAACTGCCCTCCGCTCGCAATTATAAAGCCCATAACTGCCGAGAATACCACCGTTATCGACAATCGGAATTTCACTAACGCCTTAAGATCACTGACCTTTTGGCGGAAACTCCCAGCCAATCCATCTACCTTCAGTTGTTCTTCAATACTCTTCTGCACTATTTTCCTTTTTTAATTCCGGATCAGTTTATGAACTTTTTTAACCGATGAGAAAGCTTTATATTTCTTGCAAAAGCTACTGCGACCCGATTCCGGATCGCAGCAGCTTTTTTAACAACTTAACCTCAATATAAATTAATGATGTGCTTTATCCATTGCTTTTTCTTCCTCTGTGACAGGCTCATGCTGAGGAATGAAATCGCGGTTTTCGTCTTTGCTGTAATCATAAGCCCAACGCTGAACAGTTGGAATCTTACCATCCCAGTTTCCGTGCCCTGCGACAATCGGTGTAGTCCACTCTAATGTAGTGGCCCCCCAAGGATTGCGCGTTTTCATCTTACGACCTCTCCAGATACTTACAAAGAAGTTTACTACGAAAAGTAACTGCAGTGCAAATGTCAAAATTGCCGCAATCGTGATGAATTGATTCATCCATTCAAAATGAGCAAAAGCATCAAAATTATCAAAACGATAGTAACGACGTGGTACACCAGCCATACCGATATAGTGCATTGGCCAGAAAATTGCATATGCCCCGATCAATGTTCCCCAGAAGTGGATCTTACCAAGTGCTTCGTTCATGAAACGACCAAACATCTTAGGGAACCAGTGATAAATACCTGCGAACATACCAAAGAATGCAGCTACACCCATCACAATGTGGAAGTGGGCAACTACAAAATAAGTATCGTGCATCTGAATGTCAATAGCCGAGTTTCCTAAGAAAATACCTGTTAAACCTCCCGAAATAAACATCGATACGAACCCGATACCAAATAAACTCGCCGAATTGAATCGAATATTACCTCCGTACAATGTCGCAATCCAGTTGAACACTTTCACCGCTGATGGTACAGCAATAATCAATGTGAAGATCACGAAGAAATTAGAGATAAATGGATTTACCCCAGACATAAACATGTGGTGCGCCCATACAATAAATGATAAGAATCCAATAGCCAGGATGGAGAACACCATAGCTTTATATCCGAAAACGGGCTTACGTGCGTGTACAGACAATACTTCTGAAACAATACCCATCGCAGGCAAGATAATGATATATACCTCAGGGTGCCCCAGGAACCAGAACAAGTGCTGATATAATACCGGGCTACCTCCTACGTGATCCAAGGCCTGCCCACCAATGAAAATCTCACTCAAAAAGAAGCTCGTACCCAAACCACGGTCAAACATAACCAAAAGTAGAGCAGATACTAACACTGGGAAAGATAATAACCCTAGAATAGCTGTCACAAAGAACGACCAAATTGGTAATGGCATTCTCCACATACCCATACCTTTTGTACGAAGGTTAAGTACTGTAGTGATGTAGTTGATACCTCCCAGTAGTACCGAAACCACAAAGAAGACCAAACTTACCACCCAAAGGGTCATACCTGCACCGGAACCAGATGAAGCCTGTGGCAGCGCACTCAAAGGCGGATAGGCTGTCCAACCTCCGGCAAACGGCCCGGTATTTAAGAATAATGAAAAGAACATGATAATACCGGCCAAAAAGAAGAACCAATATGAAAGCATGTTCAAAAATGGCGAAGCCATATCTCGCGCACCAAGCTGCAATGGAATAAGTAAGTTACTGAATGTACCACTCAAACCAGCAGTCAATACAAAGAATACCAATATCGTACCGTGCATCGTAACCAATGCATAGTAAAATTCAGGTGCTAAGGTACCAATGCCCTCTGCATTGATCGTAATCCATTTTCCTAATAAAGGCTTTAACCAAGCCAAGCTTTCTTCAGGGAAACCCAGTTGAAGACGGAAAATAACAGACATTGCAGATCCGATGATCGCCCAGATCATACCGGTGATCAAGAACTGCTTAGCGATCATTTTATGATCCTGGCTAAAAATGTAAGTCGTAATGAAGTTCGACTGATATTTGTCTCCGTGGTGATGATCGTGAAAATGATCATCATAGCCGTATTCTTCGATCAGCTGATCTTCTCTAGTTAAAGTTTCTTCTACGATTGAGGTAGTTGCCATTTTATATCGTTTAAAATCCTTTTACAAAAAATTATGTGTAAGTAGTTGATGTTTACTAACTAATAGTGGTTCTGCGCTTTTCTTTTCTCTTATTCTGACTACTTCACGTTATTTATTTTACAGTTGTGGGTTGAGGGTATTTAGATAGTTGAATTTACAGAAATTTGATTTCTTTATAGTTTACTATTCTACGATTGCTTCTTCTGATTCCTCTCCTTCAACAGGAGTAGCATCACTAAGTTCTTTAGCTTCTTCCTCAATTTCCCAATCGAAGCGTTGACCTTTGTATGGATCTTCGTCAGAATTACGTACAGTAGTTTGATACCAGGATGTTTGCCCTTCTAACCACTTGTCGTATTCTTCTTGCGAAACAACGCGCACTTCGCGACGCATACTGTAGTGTCCTTTTCCGCATAACTCTGCACAAGCTAATTCATAGTTGAAAGCCTCCCAGCGCATTTTGCTATCCGGATCATTCGGATCTACTTTTACATTATACTCAGGATATTTCTTCAACTCTTGGCGGTACTCCTCGGTCGTTTTTATAGGAGTAAACACGAAATAAGTAGGCAGACCAGGAATAGCGTCCATTTTCACACGGAAGTGTGGTAAATAGAAGTTGTGTAATACATCACGAGAAGTGATACGCACACGCACTTTTTTACCTACCGGAAGTACCAATTCTGAAGCATGAATGTCATCCAGGTTCTTTGGATCTTCCCAATCCTGACCAAGAGGATTTAAACCTGTAATTAATTTATAATTCTTGGTACCAAGCTTCCCATCCGTTCCGGGATAGCGCAAGAACCAACCAAACTGATAACCCGTCGCCTCAATTTCCATATAATCCTCATCTGGATCAATATCAGCCATTACTTCATTCCATGCGTCCAAACCACCAATCACAAGGAATGTCATAACTACTGCAGGAATGGCTGTCCAGATAATCTCCAGACGATTATCATGGGGCATAAAAACGGCTTTACCGCCTTTTCTTCCTCTATACTTATATGCAAACCAGAATAGCAATGCCTGAGTAGCGACAAACACGATGCCCGTGAAAAGAAGCGTAATGTTAAACATACTGTCCAGGGCTCCGCCATGTTCGGAAGCAGCCTGGTGAGGCCCATAGCCTAGCATGCTATTTTTATAATAAGCTGCCGATACGAAACATCCGATAAGAAAGACGACCATGAAAACAACCGAAAGTATTCCATTGGCATTATTAGTTTCGTATTGTGCTTCTTCTTCTCCGCGAATACGTCCTGCCAATTCCGTTACTTTCGCTATTTGTAAAATAACGATTCCGATAAGAACAAGACATAATATTACAATTAAACCTGTCATGATATTATAAATATGTTTTTACTCAATAACAATTAAAAAGCCCGATGATTCGGTAAAATATTGATTTTTACTTTTTTTAGACAAAAGTAGGCACTTGACGCCCCTATTCGTACTCATCGTACATCGTCTCATGATGTAAACTCTCCTGAATATACGGATCACGCGGCGGCAGCAATGGAGCTTTCGCCAATTGATTGAATACGAAGTACAAAAACAATCCAAGGAAGCCTAGCATTGTTCCGATTTCTAAAAGCCCCGGAATGGTGAAGCCTACCATAAACTCAGCGCTATGTGCAGCAGCTTCAACAGCATGCCCTCCTCCATGATCACCACCATGACCGTGATGAGCCAATGTTTCATGTGCTGTGTGCAAAGCTCCGGGCTTGATCATTAGGAAATAATCCAACCAGTGGCCAAAAAATACCACAATAGATGCCAAAGCCATTGTTCCGATCTTACGTTTTGTGTCATTACGCATCAACACGAAAAATGGAACTATAAAGTTGAGCAATAAATTCGCATAGAAAAGCACCGGATAGTTAGCGTGTCGCTCGTAGAAGTATACAGTTTCTTCACCGTTGTTTGCATACCAGATTAACATGTACTGAGAGAACCACAAATAGGTCCAGAAAATACTGAAGGCAAACAAATACTTACCTAAATCGTGGAAGTGGTGATTAGAAACATTTTCAAAATATCCTTTACCTTTAAGATACTGTAGCGTAAGGATAGTAAGTGCCATTGCCGCCACGAACCAGCTTGCCGTAGAATACCATGCAAATAAGGTACTGTACCAGTGGGCATCCACAGACATAACCCACTGCCAGATCAAAGCGGCACTGGTAAAACCACCGACCGGTAAGAAAGCAGCCGCGAAAATACGCATTCTGGTATGATGCTTAAAGTCTTTGGTACCTTCTGTATCTTCTTCAATGGATAGCTTACGCAAAGGACGTGCAAACAGGAAGTACCAAACGCCCAGAATGACAAACGTACCTATGGTATACCAGTATTTATTTAAAAAACCTGCCTTACCCTGTAGTATTTTATCCTGAGCAACTGCCTCGGCATCAGCCCAGTGATAAAGATGATGAAAACTACCCCATAAGCCTGCAACAACTATAGCCATAAGGATAATCCCTACAATCAAAAACAGTGAGTAAGCTTCCCAAACACGCTTCATAACCACATACCAACCTGCCCAGGCAGTGATGGAAGCTGAAATCATGAACAAGGAAATGAAAGAAATTCCCGTAAAAAAGACGGAATTATGTAAGAAATTCGTCCAAAAGCGAGTGTGTAACTCATCATCTGCTACAAAATATGTAAGCCCCATACAAATTACTCCAAGAGCAATGAGTGCCAGGAAGAATTGCTTTTGACCTTTTTCAAAGACGAATTGATTCATCACAAGAGTATTAAAATTCTTTTTATAATAATGATTAAACTTTCTTGACAATTATTTTTCTAGTGACCTTCACACCTTCACCACCGTGGCCATGATCATCGCCACTGTGATCGCCTTCATCGTGATGTTCTTACTCATGCCCGTCGTGCTCACCTTCGGAATGCATATCCCCATCGTGCTGATCTTCAGCAACCTCTTCTGCTTCGTTCATCGCCATTTGAGGCAGGCTAGCACCAGGAATTTCTACATCATTCAAGGTATTCTCGTTTTCGTTGTAAGTCAACTTAAGCTCTTTAGCTTGTAAAGCACGAATATAATGGATTACCTGCCAACGTTCTTCATAAGACATTTTATCGGCGTAAGCCCCCATTACGTTCTTTCCATACATGATCGCATGATAATAACGACCGTTTGATGCCGAACGAAGGCCGTTATTTCCATCATCCGTAAGGAAGTTAGCAGGAGCGGCCAGATACTTTACGTTGGGATTTTCTTCACTAACCAAATATCCAAGTCCGTTTCCTTTTTCACCATGACAAATACCACAAAAAATATCGTACAACTCTTCACCTTTAGCCAAACCAGCTTCTGTGATAGGGAAAGGATTCTGAACAATTTCCTGCTCTGCTCTTAAACGCTCAGCGTCATTATCAGCATAGTAATAAGGTACACTACCGTTTACAGGAACAGAAATGGAATTCACATCGTCCTCGCCATTCATGACCTTCATTACTTTGGATTGAGCCATTGGATCAGCCGCCATGCTCAAACCAGCATAACCTCTTGGAATCGTCCCTTTCACCGGTTCGCGAGGCTTAGCGATATCATAATAATCCTCTTCAGAACCCCAGGTGTTGTAGTAATAATAATCATAGTAATTGGACTCGTATGCTATAGAGTGATACATATCAGGCATGTATTCATCTCCGGCATGGTTCCCTTCTGCAGGTGCGCAAGAAGACAAGATTACCACGAATCCAGCTACGATTAATAAATATTGAAAATATGATTTCTTATTCATTGTATTCTATTTTTTACTATTAATGCAAGTTGCGTTTCATTAAAATAAAGCTAAATCGTCGGTAATTTGTTTCAAAACATCGCCTACCGGCTCTATTTTTCACAAATTACTCCTTATTCATCGCAGCTTGGGTAATTATATAACTTTAGAGTGCACCTCAGAAGCCCCGGTGCTTTCCAAAAAGCCTTTCAATTTTCCGACTTCCTCTTCTGAGCTACCGTTTGTTTCAAATGCTATGCAAAATTTATCATCCGTAATGCGATCATCCACCACAGGGTTCGTAATTCCGGGCCCCATTCCACAAACCACATAGAACGATACCACCATCCCTACGGCTGCAAATAAAACGGTAAGCTCGAAGGTGATCGGAATGAAGGAAGGCACCGGCCAATATGGTTTACCACCAAAAATGATTGGCCAATCACTTGTAAACACCCATGTCATGAATAAGAAGCCCGTTAAAGCTCCTATTGAACCATAAACAAAACCTGCATAATGTAATCTTGATTCCGCTAACCCAAGAATCGGATCAAGGCCGTGAACCGGAAACGGTGAGTACACATCCTCGATTTCCAGATGATCATCTTTCGCTTTCTTTACTGCTTTCAACAAGATTTCCTCGTCGTCGTATAATCCGTAAAGCAGTTCTTTATTTCCGTTTTTCATTTATAGTGAAATTAAATAGGTGCTTAATTAATGACTTACTGTTTCTGCTTTTTTCTCTTCCATGAATTTGTAGTTCTTAGCTGCGTATTCACCACCGTATTGGTTACCGGAAGATTTAAGGATATGTTTCACCTCAGCAATAGCAACTACGGGTGCTACTCTTGTAAAGACCAGGTAAAGCACGAAGAAAATACCAATGGTTCCTACAAAAATTCCGATTTCAACCCAGGAAGGTACGTACCAGCTCCAGCTTGAAGGCAGGTAATCCCTTGCTAATGTTGTAGCGATGATCACGAAACGCTCAAACCACATTCCGATATTTACAATAATGGAAAGGATGAACGTCCACGTAAGATTTCTTCTGATCGATTTCACCCAGAATACCTGAGGCGTGATTACATTACATAACATCATAGACCAATAAGCCCACCAGTAAGGGCCAAGTGCGCGATTGTAAAAAGCAAATTGCTCGTAAATATAACCTGAATACCAAGCGATGAAAAGCTCCGTCAAGTAAGCAACCCCTACAATTGTTCCTGTGAGAACGATAACCTTGTTCATCGATTCTACGTGAGCAATAGTGATGTATTCTTCCAGCTTCAATACTTTTCTTGTAATGATCATTAGTGTCAGTACCATGGCAAAACCAGAAAAGATCGCTCCTGCTACGAAATAAGGAGGGAAGATCGTCGTGTGCCAACCCGGAATAACCGAAGTGGCGAAATCAAAACTTACAATGGTGTGTACTGAGAGTACCAGTGGCGTTGCCAATCCGGCTAATACCAAAGAAAGTGACTCCCAGCGTTGCCAGTGCTTAGCCTTTCCTGTCCATCCGAAAGCTAAAAAGCTGTAAACACGTTTACGAATACCTCTCGCACGGTCACGAACAGTGGCAAAATCAGGTACTAAGCCTGTATACCAGAAAAGAAGCGATACAGTGAAATAAGTACTGATCGCGAATACATCCCAAAGAAGTGGTGAGTTGAAGTTTACCCAAAGTGGGCCACGTGTATTAGGGTAAGGGAAGATGAAGAAAGCTACCCAGACACGCCCCATGTGAATTAAGGGGAAGAGACCGGCACAAACTACCGCGAAGATCGTCATCGCCTCCGCAGCGCGGTTTACCCCCGTACGCCACTTCTGGCGGAAAAGCAGAAGGATGGCAGAGATCAAGGTACCCGCGTGACCGATACCGATCCACCAAACGAAGTTGGTAATATCCCAACCCCAGTTAATGGTTCTGTTCAAATCCCAGGTACCGATACCGAACCAGATGGTCCATAAAATACAGAATACCCCGAAAGCAGCAGTAGCCGCTGCCAGTAAAAACCCGAGGACCCAGCTAATACTCGGCATGCGCTCTGTAGGGCTGCACAAATCCTCCGTGATTTGGTGGTAGGTTTTATTCCCCTGAACTAAGGGCTCTCTAATTGGTGAAACTGAAGCACTCATTATATATAGAATATTATCTTATTACAAAATTTATTTCTTATGATTTCTTATAGTTGATTACTCGCCCTTAATCGGGAAATATTCATTTAACTAAAGGCTAAGCCTCTAGGTTCTCTGCTTTGTTATTCACTTTAGCCGCATAAATCACGGAGCTTTGTACGTTGATCTCTTCCAGTACACGATATGCTAAAGGAGATTCGATATGCTTGCGTAATTTACTGTCTTTCTTGTTGCGATCACCAAAAACAATAGCTTCAGTTGGACAAGCTGTTTGGCAAGCCGTCTTGACATCTGCATCTCTCAATGCGCGTTGCTCACGCTTAGCCGTTAGTTTACCTTCCTGAATACGCTGTACACAGAAGCTACATTTTTCAATGACCCCTCTTGAACGAACCGTTACATCCGGGTTCAAGACCATACGGACAAGATTGTCAGCATAATATGGCTTATCATCTTCGAAAGGATAATTTTCGTTTTCAGGGAAAGTATCCGCAGTGTTGTAGTCTAACCAGTTGAAACGTCTTACTTTATATGGGCAGTTATTTGCGCAATAACGTGTACCAATACAACGGTTGTAAGTCATTTGGTTCAAACCTTCACCACTGTGGTTAGTCGCATTAACCGGACAAACGTTCTCACAAGGAGCATTATCGCAGTGTTGACACATGAGAGGCTGATAAACCACATTTGGATTTTCTGCATCACCATAATAATATCTGTCAATACGCAACCAGGTCATCTCGTGGTGGCGGTGTACTTCGCGCTTACCTACAATCGGAACATTGTTTTCAGACATACAAGCTACTGTACAAGCTCCGCATCCGATGCACGAAGTCAAGTCAACATACATATTCCAGTGATGCCCCTGACCGTAAAGATTCTCAGAATACTCATCAAAAGGATAAAGCCCTTTGTCGTTAAGCTTCTTCGCTTCCGCACGCTTTTCTTCGATATGATGCTCTAATTCTTTTACTTCGTCAACATGACCTTGATAAATAATACTACGACCAGTTAAACCTCCCTGATATCCGGTGAATCCAAGGAAATTCACAACTGCCTTCTCATCGAGATTGATCTCAGCTTTTGTTTCCTCATCATAGCCTTCAACGCCCATAGTATGGTGATACTGTACGCAGGCGAACTCCTCGTCTCTACCTATTTTTTCAGAAACACTCGCGCCTGTTGCATAGTATTGAGTATTCCCATCCGCATCTTTTGATAAAAGAGAAGTAACGCTATTTCCGACACCTTTACCACAACGCCCCGCTACGGTGCGGCCATACCCCATTGCCAAAGCAAGTGTTCCTTGCATTTGACCGAATTGAGGAACAACCACTGTTTCCATTTCCTGACCAGCAACGGACAATTTAGTCTTGTCCGCTTTATCCATATCGTTTTTCAGATTATTAAGACCAACGAACTCATTTCTGCTACTGTTCCATTCCAATGGAATAGCCAAATAATTATCCCATACACAACGATGGATCGGATCAGGCATTTCCATCAACCAAGGATTATCTGCATACTGTCCGGCTCCCATGTTAACTGTTTCATAGAAGCTGATCTCCATACCACTATTTTCCGGCTTAGTGATTTTTTGTGCTGCACTTTGCACATCTCCACTGAATGTCAATGGAGCTGCTTCTTGAGGAATATGTGCGATTCCATCGTGTAGAGCATTATCCCAGAAAGCCTGAAAATCGATGAATTTATCTTGCTTGGAAAAGATATTTTCTTTCCAGTAATTTTTCACAAACTCATAGTAAGGCTGCTCAGCCTCTGCATTGAAGGTTTCATTTTGAGACCAGCGAAGAAGGCTTTCTTCCGCCTGACGCGTATCGAACAAAGGCGCAATAGTAGGTTGGATCATACTAAAGTGACCGCGTTTTGGCTCAGCATCTCCCCATGATTCAAGGAAGTTATGCGTTGGCGCAGCATAGTCACAGAGGCTTGAAGTTTCATCAAAAGTAGGGGTAAAAGCCACCTTTAGGCCAACTTTCGCCATTCCCGCCTTGATCTCTTCCCCGTCGGGACGGTCGTAAACAGGATTTGCTCCCCAAACGAACAACGCATCAACAGCACCTGCATTCAACTCGCGAAGCAATTTTACTACAGCGAATTCATTTCCTTTGCGTTGGTTGGAAGCTTCTTTAAAATCCATTGTGCTTCCATAATTGCCCAACATGTTATTGATCGCATTGATGAGTACTTGCTCACCAAAGTTGTTAGAGCCAGCAATCACAATTGAATGGCCTTCATTTTCAACCAAGCGCTTCGCAACATTCTTAAGTGCTTTAGCAGCCTTTTCATTTACGGCAGGAGCCGAAACCTTAGTACCGCCTTTCAAAGCAGCTACTTCATTGTAAAGTGTAGCAATAGCCGCACCTTGTTCAGAAGGTTTCACCAATACGCGATTATCTGCATTTGACCCGGTAAGTGACATAGCGCTTTCCACCTGAACATGCCAAGACATTTTAGGGTTCTTGACATCGATCTTGCGCTTTTTAACATATTTAGCAGCATATTCTACAGGCGAAATCCATGTGCCCAGGAAGTCTGCATTGAAACTAACAATCACATCAGCTTCATCAAATCGATAATTAGGGATGGCCTCTTCCTGGAAACATGCCTGATTGGCTTGTAACATAGCCGATGACGATACCGGGTCATAAGTAACCAGTTCAGCGTTGGGATACTTTTGCTTAAAAAGCTCTAAAGCCTTTAAGGCTGAAGGGCTAAGGATTGTATTGCTTAAAATACGGATTTGAGAATTTTCATTCAACTTCTCTCCTACTGCCTTATCCAAATCCGCCCAGCTCATTTTTTCAAGCTTCCCGTCAACGATTTTCCCTGCACTCTTAAGGCGGTTGGAATCGTAAAGATCAAGAACAGAAGCCTGAACACGAGCACTTGTACCGCCCATAGTGATGTCAGATAAACTGTTACCTTCTATCTTAATCGGACGTCCTTCACGTGTTTTAACCAGGATAGAGCAATAATCACCACCTTTCACAAAAGAAGAAGCATAATAGGTAGCTACACCAGGAACAATAGTATCCGGTTTTACAACATAAGGGATAGCTTTTCTTACAGGCGTATCACAACCAGCTGCGATAGTAGCCGCACCCAATCCAAACCCAAGGAACTTCAGGAAGTCACGGCGATTACTTTGCAAACCACTGGCATTCTCTTCATTTGCCAGCAAGTCGTTGGTTATATCGTTGAACTCTGCCTTAGTAGCTTTTGCTACAGCAGGATTATTATTCTGATCTTCAAAACCGATCCAAAGACCTTTATTCTGCTTTTTCATATTTGTTTTTTATCGAATTCTTTTTAATACGGTTTGAAAAAAATTATTAGTAGTGGCATTTTTGGCATTCCAAACCGCCGATATCTTCCACAGTCACTTTTATGCGATCCCCATCTTTCATTTCCTCGTGATATTTGTGGTAAGATTCGTAGTATTCGTTATTATTGAACTGAACTTCTGTCTGGCGGTGACAGTTAATACACCAACCCATAGAAAGCGGCGAATACTGCTGAAGCAGCTCCATATTTTCTACAGGACCGTGACAAGTCTGACATTCAACCTGGCCAACAGTTACGTGCTGAGCGTGGTTGAAGTAAGCATGATCCGGCAGGTTGTGTACACGCACCCAAGGAATTGGACCATAAAGCTCATCCTTAACATCAGTAGTCAAGGAGTTAACAATAGCTTCCCATTGATCATTGACCTCTTTTTCACCTTCTAAATCCAAAGCAGGAATTCCTTTATCGGCAACATAATTATCAGCGATCCATTTTTTATAGATTTCTTCCATTTTTTCCATTGACAAAGTATCCGTATCCATGAAACGGTCTTTTGCCGGATCATAAGCTGTAGATGCAAATACTTTGGTCAATTCCGCTGTACCATATTGAGAGCCTTTTTTGATAGCACGGTGGCAATTCATACAGGTATTCGCTGCAGGAATTACTGAGTGCTTGGAACGGCGCGCTCCATCGTGGCAGTACTGACAATCGATTTTCTGCATGCCAGCGTGCGTAGCGTGCGAGAACTTAATCGGTTGATCAGGAGCATAATTTTGTTGGCGATTTAGAGAGATCGCATTATTTACCGTGGTATAACCACCGAAAACAACCAACGCAAAAAGCACGAATCCAATCACGCCCTTGCTCGTAAGGATATCCACCAATGTTTTCTTAGGCGGAGGCGCCTGACCCTCCTGGACAGCTGCAATCTGATTTAGATTAGCCGTAATTCTGGCCAATACCAAAGCAAGTACTCCCAGAAGTACAAGCAGCCCTACGTAGAGCAGTGTATTATCCTTTGGTTCATTTGCTACCGCTACAGCTTCTGCACCTGCCGCTGGTGGTGGCCAGGGGCCAACGGTATATACGTAATCGATGTAAGCCAGAATAGAGCTGATTTGTGCGTCATCCAGCTCCGGGAAGTTATTCATCGCCACCTTATTCCACTCGTTGTAGAGATTTACAGCGTACTCATCACCCGATTGGATAACTTTCTGAGAGTTGCGAATCCACTCATTGAGAAGTTCTTCACGCCCTTCCCAACGTTCCTGAACACCACCAAGGGCAGGTCCAGTCAGATCATCTTTCATTGTTTTCGCATGGCAAGAAGCACACTTGCCGCCAAACAGTGCTTTCCCTTCATCCAGTGCTGCTTCATTCTGAGCTTGCATATTCAAGCTGAATAAAGCAAGGATAGTGAACAGGGTAGTAATTTTAATTATTGAATATTTCAGTGTCATCTCGACCTTATGTTGAATTTAATTATGAGTATCTAAAACTGTTTTTCTATAGCTAGGGCAAATATATGATTCGTTAACTTTTTTAACAATATGGAACCCAAGTGAATAATTATTTAGATTTTGTCTAAATAATTTCATTTTCAAAGATTTCAATATTTTGTGAAAACTATTGATTATCTTTAGAAGATTAAACCGCTACCGAAGCCTTGATGTGCGGATGCGGATCGTAATCAACCACTTCAATATCTTCATATTTGAAGTCAAAAATAGACTTCACCTCCGGGTTTAGTTTTAACTGTGGTAATGACCTTGGAGTTCGGCTTAGCTGCAATTTAGCTTGTTCTATGTGATTATTGTAAAGATGCACATCGCCAAAGGTATGCACAAACTCCCCTACTTCCAGATCACAAACCTGAGCCATCATACAATTTAATAAGGCATAAGAAGCGATATTAAATGGAACGCCCAGGAAAACATCCGCTGAGCGTTGATACAATTGACAGGAAAGTTTCCCACCAGCCACATAGAACTGAAACAGAGCGTGACAAGGGCTTAGAGCCATTTCCTCTAATTCCCCTACATTCCAGGCACTTACTAATATTCTTCTTGAATCCGGATTATTTTTTATTAAACGAACCGCCCTTTCGATCTGATCGATTGTTCGGCCATCTTTAGTTTCCCAGCTTCTCCACTGTTTGCCGTAAACAGGGCCAAGCTCACCATTTTCATCGGCCCACTCATTCCAGATACGCACCCCATTTTCCTGAAGATACCCAACATTCGTATCTCCGTCCAAGAACCATAATAATTCGTGAACAATTGACTTGATATGTAGTTTTTTGGTGGTTACTAAAGGAAAGCCCTCAGAAAGATCAAAGCGCAACTGATAGCCGAACAAGCTTTTGGTGCCCGTTCCGGTTCTATCTTCTTTTTCTACTCCTTTGTCGAGGATATCTTGTAACAGATTAAGATATGGTCGCATATAAATAACTATATGTATGTCCGCAAAAATACAAATATCTTCCCATTACGCAAGTTTTAATTGAGTTTGGTAAAATTTTTGTAATGTTTTCTAATCTAAAGGGCATTTTTTGCGTTAAGGGATTATGCAATTAATAAGCTACCCAAATTTTGCGAAGTAATTTTTTTCTCAGGCTAGGCGGAAAACGTAGGCATAACTTGTCCCGAATGCCTTCGGGACCCAAAGGTACGGCGAGGCTTTCCAACACAGCCTGAGGAAAAAAGGACAAGTAAAATGGGTAGGGTATTATTTTCCTGATCCCTAATGTAAAAGTATTTAATAAGGTTGTCTACAAAATATTTCATTGCCCCCTGCGAGATATCTTTCTAAACAACTTCAATTACAAAAAAATGAATTTTAAAGCTTTTTTCCTATTTACCCTCAGCTGCTTAGCTGTTATCACCTCAATGACCGGTCAATCTGAATGGACCCTGAAAAAAGAAGTCGATGGTATTAAAGTTTACTACCGCGAAGCCGCCGATAGTCCAATTAAAGAACTCAAAATCACCTTTGACGTTAATACTTCCCTCAGTGGTTTTATGGCGGCTATCACGGACACCGAGGCCTACACCAAATGGATCTACAAACTTAGTCATGCTGAAGTCCTTGATTATATCAGCCCCAGCGAAATAGTGTACTATTACGAAATGGATTTCCCCTGGCCTCTTTCAGATAGGGATGGCATCACCAAAACCTACTTCCGCCAGGATCCAAACTCCAAAGTCATTTATGCCAGTAACAGCATCGTTGAGGGTTATTTACCTCCGAAACCAGGCATTGTTCGCCTTGAAATCACTTCTGTAGACTGGATCCTTACTCCGGTTGCCAATCAAAAAATATCTGTAGAATATTATCTCTCTTCTGATCCGGGCGGCTCTATCCCGGCATGGCTCGTCAATTGGGCCCTGGATCGTGGCCCTGTAAAATCTATCAAAGCCCTTAAATCCATGGCTGAAGGCGAAAAATATCGCCTGGCACAATTAGCTCACGTAGAAAACGCTGAATAAAGTAATGCAAGAAACGGGAACC
The DNA here is from genome assembly GCA_964537285.1 of uncultured Saprospiraceae bacterium. Classification (GTDB taxonomy): domain Bacteria; phylum Bacteroidota; class Bacteroidia; order Chitinophagales; family Saprospiraceae; genus CAZHZT01. The sequence goes on from CAZHZT010000025.1 coordinate 45,037, forward strand.
GTCAACCGTTCCCCGTTTCCCGTTATCCGTTTCCCGTTTCCCGTCCTCGTTTCCCGTTAACCTTTTCCTATTATCGCTGTTAATCATTTCCGAAACATAAATATTAGACTTTATTTCGAAATAGCTGTTAAGTAATTCACGGAAATAGACTCTATAAATAATCTTTGCCCTCTGTAGAAGCATTTTTTGCTTGGAGATCGACACTTTTTTGGGATTTTTCGAAGAAAAATTCCAAAAAAGTGTCGATCTCCAACTCAAAAACCTTCCTGCCAAGGGCATCGATAGTTTATTCAGTTTAATTCCGTGAACTACTTAAGTAGTCCACGGAATTGGGCTACCAAACAGATGATAGCTATTTCAGAATAAAGTCTATTGATTGACAGGATAAAAGGAAATTTAGATATGGCATACCGCTCTATGAACGATGCCGTGCTTGATATGGAAGAGCACGGCCATTTGGTAAGAATAAAAGAAGAAGTAGATCCTAATTTGGAGATGGCTGAAATACACAAAAGAGTATTTCACGCAGGCGGACCAGCACTGCTTTTTGAGCGTGTTAAGGGCAGCCCGTTCCGGGCATTATCCAATATTTACGGCACATTCGAGCGAACAGACTTCTTGTTTCGACATACCATAAATCAAGTCCAGAAAGTTATTGAGCTGAAAGCTGACCCCGCTCATTTTTTTAAAAACCCTACCCGCTACCTTTCTGCGCCATTTACAGCATTGACCGCTTTGCCAAGAAAACAGCTGCTAGGCCAAGCCCCCATTTTGCATGGAAAAACGCAAATTGATCAGTTACCTCTGGTCAAATCCTGGCCAATGGATGGAGGGGCCTTTGTAACATTGCCTCAAGTATTTACCTTGCCTCCCGGCTCAAAAAATATGATGCAAAGCAATATTGGAATGTATCGTATCCAGTTGACAGGTAATGACTACGCACTCAATAAGGAAATTGGCCTGCACTATCAGCTACATAGAGGCATAGGCGTTCATCACACTATGTATAATAATAGCGAAGAGCCGTTCCGCGCCTCCATATTTGTCGGCGGCCCGCCCTCATATGCATTTGCATCGATTATGCCGCTGCCCGAAGGTTTATCAGAACTGACTTTCGCAGGTTTAATGGGAGGAAGAGCGGTTCGGTATGTGCGCGACAATAATCATGTACTGGCCGCTGATGCCGATTTTGTCATCACGGGGATTGTACGCAAAGGAGAAAAAAAACCTGAAGGCCCTTTTGGAGATCACTTGGGTTATTACAGCTTGCAGCACGATTTTCCAGTGATGGACGTGGAGCATGTCTACCACCGAAAAGATGCTATCTGGCATTTCACGGTTGTGGGCCGTCCTCCTCAGGAAGACTCCAGCTTCGGATATCTGATCCATCAATTGGTCAAATTATTAACTCCCCAGGAGTTTCCGGGAGTGAAAGAAATAAATGCTGTGGATGCTGCAGGGGTACACCCTTTACTATTGGCGATCGGGAGTGAACGCTATATGCCTTTCCGGGAACGACGCCCGGAAGAGATACTGACTCAAGCCAACCGGATAATAGGGAGTGGACAAACCTCCCTGGCCAAGTTCTTGTTCATTGCAGCCGATGGAGATGCGCCGAACTTATCTGCTAAAAAAGTGACATCCTTTTTTAGGCACTTCATGGAAAGAGTCCAGTGGGAAAGAGATCTGCATTTTCAAACAAAGACGACCATCGATACCCTGGATTATTCTGGCTCAGGCTGGAATGCCGGTTCCAAAGTAATCGTTACTTGCTGTGGAGAACCCGTTCGGACTTTAAGTGCCGAATTGCCTGAGAATTTCCAACTACCTAAGGGATTCAGCAATCCACAATTTTACCAGCCCGGGATGCTGGTCATTCAAGCGCCGCCATTTAGTAATTATAAGAGTGAAAAAAGAATACTAAGCAATTTGACAGATCACTTGGGTCGTTCGGATATGGATCAAATTCCGCTGATCGTGCTTGCCAACGATAGCCAATTCACAACAGCAAATGAAAATAACTTCGTTTGGGTAACTTTTACCCGGGCCAATCCATCACATGATATATATGGTGTAAATAGTTTTGTTGAATATAAACATTGGGGCTGCAGGGGGCCGTTGGTTATCGATGCCCGCATCAAAGATCATCATGCACCAGAACTGATTCCCGATAAAAAAGCTGTTGAGCAAGCCAATCGATTTTTCGTTCAGGGCGGGCCACTTGAAAAATGGGGATGATTTTTTAGCCTGTGGGGGGATGGCCCGTAGGCGATGGGCGGTAGGCGATAGCCCATAGCCCGTAGGTAGTGGCCGATGGCCACGGCTGATATTCCCTAGCAAAGCATCTACCGGCCACGGGCTATCGGCTATCAGATCAGCTACCTATCGGCTATCGCCTACGGGCCACTGCCTACCGCCTACTTCCTACGGGCTATTGGCTATCGCCTACGGGCTACTACACCTCCTATAGACTAAATATTCAAATAGCCTTTTTAGAATAAAGTCTAATGTGTAACTTTGGCGACTGGTAAAATTGTAACTGACCATAATTGAATGTTTGCTGATCGTCACTTTCCACCTGATCTACCTCCGGAAGAATTGGATAAATACCTTGCCATGGGCTGGTATAGAATGGGTCAAAGTATTTTTACGACTCATTTTCTTAACTTTGAAGGAGGCTTCTATCCGGCCATCTGGATCCGGTTGGCTCTACAGGGGTTTCAATTCAGTAAGAGCAATCGAAAGCTTCTGCGCAAGCTAGATCTATTCCGGGTTGAATTGGGCCCAGTGGATATAAACGAAGAAAAAGAAGCGCTATTTAAAATTTATCGGAAACATTTCGAAGGCAGCATTGCCTCCTCTTTAGATCAACTAATGAACGACGATCTAAATTACAACATCTATGAGACCTGGGAAACCCGGATTTATGACGAAGATCAATTGGTTGCTTTCAGTTTTTTTGATCTTGGCAAAGCCGGAGCCGCAAGTATTACCGGTGTATATCATCCGGACTACAAAAAAAACAGTCTCGGTTTTTGTACGATGTTGCTGGAAATCGACTACTGCCTGAAAAATGATTTTCATTATTACTACCCCGGCTATGTCGTCCCTGGTTATCCTCGTTTCGATTACAAGCTCCGCATTGGGAAGGTAGAATATTTCAACCTTCAGGAAAACTTTTGGATGCCTTATGAGGCTTTAGAACAGGAACACTTCCCTACAATGATTATGGAAAACAAGTTGAAGGAAGTCCAGGGACTGTTAAAGCAATTAAAGATTCCAAATAACTTTGTGAAGTACCCACATTTTTCTGCTTCGCTTTATTCATTATTGTTAGAACCCTATTTGAATTATCCATTTTTCATTCATTGTTTTCCGAGTATTTCTTCAGTAGTTATTGCGGTTATTTACGATATAGAAGATCGCTTGTACAAATTACTCAAGTGCTCTTTAACGGCAGAAATGACGATTCCTCCTTCAGAGGAACATCAAAGAATGTTAAAGGAAAACCCCTATTATAAGTATATATTTTCTGTGGAAGAAATTCTGACTGTCGATGTATCTCCTTTTGAAGTGGTAAGTTTTTTGGTGAAGATTGGAAGTTTGAAGTTGCGATAAAACGGGAAACAGTTAGTGGAATTTAATTAATAAAAATCATGAACCAAACAATCTGGATTTCTTTTCTACTGGCATTTTGCCTCGTAAATTGTTCAAACCCCTCCTCTACTAAGGGGAAAGAACCCATGAAAAAAGAAGTTGAAAAGCCAGCTTTTCAATTTTGTAAGGGAGGCACTGCTGCCTTACCAATGGTCGTTGATCAGGAGTTTTTTTATGTGCAGCTGGAAAAAGCTTGCAGTCTGGACAGGGAAGATTGGGAAAACTCCGGATTTCAAGATCTGGAGCCTTTTGACGGGCACTTTGTCTATTACCGATTTGGAAAAGTAATGGATGGATACGAGTTTATTTTCAGAGATTATCCCGAAGAAGCTAAGGGCTGGATTGCGCATGTGGATGAAAAAGGGAAGCTCATTGATGCCCGGGAGGTATACTACGAACATTCAGAAGGCATGCTGCTAAAAACGTTTATCCTACAAACTGAAAAGCTTGCAAAGGTATCTATTCAGAGTGATTTTTCAGGAGATTCAACTTATGTCCTGAAATTAGTAGCGTTCTAATACTGTGTAATACAAATAAACACAAATCTTTTTTTGCTCTTAATGAAAAAAAACTACTTTTACCCTACCACTTTTCAAAAAGTAGATTTTAAAAAACGGGGGAAATCTTTAGGTGAACTTTTGCGCATTGATAAAAATCCAAAACTGACGGACTTTGATTTTTCGCATCTCTCAACACATGATATTGATATTCTGCAAGTCACCAATAACGCATCTTTAACTACAGCATTATTACCAACAGATGTTACCTCAATTGAGAATTTCCTTCAGTATTCTGGAAATCCTCTACTGACCAACATATCCGAGATGGAAGAACTGACCTATATCGGAAATTATTTGTCTCTTCTGGATATAATTGCATGTGCCTTACCCAATTACCCAAACTTGTCCTCCATTGGAAGTATCTCGAGTGCTACTTCCGGCTTTTATCTTAGGAATAACCCAAACATCTCAACAACCCCGAGTTTTTCTCATAATACGACTATAAACGAAAGGTTATTCATTCAGGATAATCCATCTCTATCATTTTGTGCAATTCAGGCGGTATGCGATTACCTTGAAGGGGTTGACTTCAGAATAATCTCTAATAATTCCGGTGAATGCTTAAATGAAGCGACTTTAAGTGCACATTGTGGCACCAGTCCTCCTCTGCTTAATGCAGGTATGGACGGTGATGGTATCGCAGGGTGTGCAGGAGATTGCGATGATGACGATAATGCCGTATATCCTGGCGCACCTGAAATCTGCGATGGAAAAGACAACGACTGCAATGGTCAGATCGATGAATCGGATTGCCCGCCCATTCCCACCATGAGCCAGTGGGGTTACATGATCTTCAGCTTACTAATCATTACATTAGCTATTGTATTCGCATATAACCTTCAGGGGTTAAAAACTTAATCGGTGGAGTTAGCTGATTTGAAACCGAACATATTTACTTATAGTAGAGAAGGAAGCCGTTACATTGAAAGCTGAAGTTATTTAGTTGTTCTTCATAAGCCCTCGAAAAAAGATGTTAGAGGAACTACTGATAGCTTTTCAAATTGATATTTTTTCTATGCTGAACGTGAGCGCCTCTGACACTCACGTTCAGCGCTTTTCAAAAACCATAAATCAATCCCTAAAAAACTACATCCATTCATCTGACTATCAAAAACTTACAGGTTACCGACAAGATCCTCATGGATTTCGTATGGATATTACTTTTGGAATGACTCATGTTTTCAAAAACTTCACCAATCATGATCATCCTAAGGCCCTTTATCAGCTCACTTTTTTTAAAAGATTATCCAATCTGAAAGCTTTGAAGTGTTGACTTTTCAGTTGCTCAACTTCAATCAATTCATTTTTACTCTGAATAGCTAACCATAAGTTGGGATTCAATTCGAAAGTACAGCCTAATTTATAGGCCAATTCAGAATTGATTTTTCTCCTACCGTTGATGATGGAACTGAGATTGGTTTCTTGAATACCAATAAACTCCGCAAAACCTTTATTGCTGATCTTTGTCAATTGAAGAAGTTTTCTTAAAAATTGCCCCAGGGGAATTATCTCTTCCATCGTTTCATCTGAAACATAGCTCTCCATTTGTAATCGTACGGATATTATCCCATACTTCAACTTTTCTTTTTCATCTAAGTCCTGAACTTTTTCCTTAATGACTTTTCGCAACTCCTTGTAATCTTGGCTATTCACATTGACAACGCCCTTTCCAGTTCCATTTATTCCTCCTTCATTAATGATATTCCCCATAAAATTAAAGTTTCATTTTTAAAAATTGATCGATTAGTCCTATCCCCTTTGCAGGTTCAATGAACATTCTCTGCCCCGCAGCCAAAGTTGAACCATACTTGTTTTGATAAAACCTTATTAAATTCGTTTTACTTTCAAAAGTCAAAAAACCTTCATACCCATTTCTTCCTAATTCAAAACTTTTTAAACAAGCAAAAGCAATAAGGCAGGCCGCTACTTTGTCATATTGTCCACCAGAACCATAATTATGCGGAGCAACTTCTATGTTATTCATATACAGCATTTCATCGTTCATCAAGCTTAACATAACGACTCCCTCTATCTTCTCGGGGTTTTCGTTTAAAACCAATTTATATATTTCACTGCCCTCAACTTTAAATAATGAACGCCAAGCAAACTGCCATCCATCTTTTTTCTTGGGCATATCTTTCTTAATAGCCTTTAATATGCTAGCTTCTCTTTCTTTTCTATTTGTCCGATCAAATATTTTAACCTCCATCAATCTATTTATACAAAGATATCAAAAATAGATAACAAAATCAATTATTTCACCTTTTTCGATAATAAAAAAAATTGATTATTGAGAACTATAAAATCAATGAAACTTCTGATCGTCGAAGTTTCCAAACCCTATCCCCGGAAATTCCTCATTCCACTCAAAATATTTCCTCCCTCATTCCTCCCAATTCCAATTTCCACGCCCTATATTTGATCAAAAAATAAAAAACTATGCATAAATACCTTCTTTCCTTCATTTTTATCCTTGTTACCCTTAATACTTTTGCTCAGAAGCAATCACTTACCCTCGAAGACGCCGTCCTAAGACGTTTCTCCGACTTTGCTCCAGAGCGTTACAGCAACCTCCAATGGGCCAAAGGTCAAGAAGCCCTCACCTACATTGATCGTAATGCCAATGCCATAAAGCGCTTTTCCACCAATGTAGAAGCAGCCGATATTCTGATGGATGCAGATAAACTAAAAGAAAAGCTTGACCTGGATCTCCGCCGCATGCCCTCTATCAGTTGGCTCTCATCTAACGCTTTCTATTTCAGGGCTCAAAATGCCTACTACTACTGGGATATCGGCAATGGAAGCGGTGAAAAACTGCTGGAAATCCCTGAAAATGCACAAAACACTGACTTCCACCCAGCTTCTTCCCAACTCGCTTATACACGAGATAATAACCTTTATGTAGCCAATAATAAATTTTCAAGCATCCCGGTTACCGCCAATGACGATCCCAATATCGTTTCCGGACAGGCTATAGCTCGATACGAATTCGGTATCGGGAAGGGTACTTTCTGGTCACCAAACGGCCGTTATCTGGCTTTTTATCAGAAAGACGAAACAGATGTATCCAATTATCCATTACTCGATATTAGTACCATTCCCGGCACTTTAAATGAGATAAAATATCCTATGGCCGGCCAAAAAAGCGAATACGCCAAAGTGGGTATTTTTGACTCAGAAAGAAAGCATGTCTACTATCTGGATGTTGATGGACCTAAAGATCAATACCTGACCAATGTGGGCTGGGGACCGGAGGAGCAATTCCTTTATGTCGTAATCGTTAACCGCGACCAGAATGCCATTAAACTGAATAAATACAGTGCTCAGGATGGTAAATTGGTTAAAACGTTGTTAGAGGAATCGCATCCTAAATATGTAGAGCCGGAACATCCGGTTTGGTTCATCCCGGGCAAAAAGGATGAATTCCTTTGGTTCAGCGAACGCGACGGTTTCAATCACCTTTACCGCTATAACACAGATGGAAAACTGCTTAATCAGGTGACGAAAGGACCTTGGGTGGTGCTGAAAATCCTTGGTCTGGATCAAAGCCGTAAAAAAGTGATCGTGAGCGGTACCGACGAAACGGGCTTGAACCAATGGGCTTATACCGCTGACCTGGATACCGATCAAGCAGAAGCTATTGATGAAACGCCAGGTGTTCATAGTTATGATCTAAGCAGCGATGGCACTCACCTACTGGATGTTTATTCCAACCTCAACACTCCACTTGTAGAAAGAGTGATTGATTTGAAGGGTAAGGTACAATCTTTCAACCGCAAATCTGCAGACCCACTGGCCAATCACAAAATCGGTAAAACCGAAATTGTACAAATAATGGCTGCCGATGGCAAAACACCCCTGCATGGAAGAATCATCAAACCAAGCAACTTCGACTCTGCCCAAAAATACCCGGTAGTTGTGTATGTATACGGTGGCCCACACGCACAAATGCTCGACAACCGCTGGCTGGCCAAAGCTCCACTATGGATGTATTACATGGCCGAAAAAGGATACGTCATTTTCACCGTGGATAACCGGGGTTCAGCCAATAGAGGCCTGGAGTTTGAAAATATCATCCACCGCCAACTTGGCACCCTAGAAATGGAAGATCAACTTGCCGGTGTCGAATATCTCAAAAAACAGCCCTGGGCAGACACGGAGAGAATGGCCATTCATGGATGGAGCTTCGGAGGCTTTATGACGTGTACCATGATGTTGCGTTCGCCAGGCACCTTCCAGGCAGGCGTAGCTGGTGGTCCCGTAACCGATTGGGCTTTTTACGAAGTGATGTACGGCGAACGTTACATGGATCGTCCGGAGGAAAACCCGGAAGGCTACAAAAAGGCACGCCTAATGAATTATGTAGATGACTTGGAAGGCGATTTACTATTAATTCATGGCACCATAGATGATGTGGTGGTGATGCAGCATAATTTTGCACTTGTTAAAGCATTCGTAGATGCCGGGAAGCAGGTCGATTTCTTCCCCTACCCTATGCATCCGCATAATGTGCGTGGCAGAGACCGCGTCCATTTAATGGAAAAAGTACTCACCTATATTGAAGAGCATCTAGAAAAGTAAGCCTTATCCGCTACCTGACTCAAAATAGTACCGAATACCAAGTTCCTCCTGCATTTGAAATTCAAATGCAGGAGTTGCTGGGCACACAGGCAGCCCTTTTCTGGGAAGCTTTGGATCAAGCTGCCTCTATAAGTATCCGGCAAAACCCTCAAAAAAAGACGCCGCTATCCTTTCTTTCAGACGGTTCGGTTCCGTGGTGTGAAGAAGGTTTGTACCTGAAAGAACGGCCTGTTTTCACCCTGGACCCCCTACTTCATGCAGGGGCTTATTATGTTCAGGAAGCCTCTTCCATGTTTGTCAGCGAGGCGCTTAAGCAAACCACCGATCTATCTCAACCATTAAAGGTGCTGGATTTATGTGCTGCCCCGGGGGGGAAATCCACCTTATTGGCCTCCCTCCTATCTTCTGACAGCCTGTTGGTATGCAATGAGATGGTGCGCCACCGCTATTCTATCCTGAATGAAAACCTGGTAAAATGGGGAGCCGCAAACATATTTTCCACGAACTATACGCCCAAGGATTTTGCGCCACTAAAAGGCTATTTTGACATCATCCTGGTGGATGCCCCATGTTCGGGCGAAGGCTTGTTTCGCAAAGACCCCAAGGCCATGAATGAATGGTCGCCGCAGTTAGTCGACAAATGTGTTAAGCGACAAAAGGATATCCTTAGCAGAGCAGTGCCTCTTCTTAAAGAAGATGGGATCCTTCTCTACAGTACCTGCACTTATAATCGAAAAGAAAATATTGACAATGCTTCCTGGTTGACTAAAACCTATCCTCTAAAATCCGTAGCATTATCGATTCCTGAAGATTGGGGCATTACTTTAATCGAAGGGAAGCAAGCTTTTGGGTATTCCTTTTTCCCGCATCTGGCCAAAGGCGAAGGTTTTTATTTATCCATTTTTCAAAATCAGTCTTCCAGCAAAGCGGAAAAACTAAAAATAAAAACAAAATCTCCTTCATTAACTCCATTATCCAAGAATCAACTCCCTATACTATCAAAATGGGTAAATCAACCGGAAGCATTCCGGTGGTATGTGGGTAAAAATGAAGTAATAACGGCTTATCCCAAACAGTCTATTAGCGACTACTTACTTTTAAACAAGCTTTTCCCTAAAAATCAGGCAGGTTTAATAGCTGGTACTTTCAAAAAACATCAATTTATTCCGGATCATGCCCTTGCCCTTTCGACTTTTTTAAATAATGAATTGCCTCAAATAGAGTTGGAAAAAGACCAGGCATTACATTTTTTAAAAAAGGAACCATTCACACTGGCAGAGATTCCGAAGGGATGGTCTTTGATTCGTTATAAAAACCTGCCCCTTGGCTGGATAAAAGGCCTTGGGCACCGCTTCAATAATTACTACCCTAAGGAATGGAAGATACGTATGAGTGTTAAGGGATAATTACATTAAAAAACTCCCATTGAAAGATAGGAATAATGCTTCAAATTGGCGCTTGGCTTCCAGCCAAGCGCCAATTTGAAGCATTATTCCCATCTTTTTCACATTAGTTTTTGAAAAATAAAAAATACTAGATACCTTAAGCGTTTATTAAGTGAATTTTAAAAAAACGTATCTAGCACATTCATGAGAAATAAAAAAGGTTTACTACTGTTACTGATGGCCGTTTTGGGGCCAATAGCTTTGTTTGCACAAGAAGAATCAGGCCGTGGTCTTGATGCTGCCATTGACGAATGGTTTGCCCCCATTGCTCAGGCAATTGTAGGCGTTATATTTTTTCCTATTTCCATAGCCGGGGTAAGCATGCCTTTGGTGGTTATTTACCTGATTGTTGCAGCTCTTATCTTTACATTCTATTTCAACTTCATCAATATCAGAGCATTTGGTGTAGCCGTAAATACAGTAAGAGGGAAATATGATAGTATCGACCATCATGAAGTTGAAAAAACGGATCAGCTAAATGTCCATGACGGCGATAACCCGGATACCATCAAAATTGAAGGGAAAGAGGGGGAAGTTTCCCACTTTCAAGCCCTCACGGCAGCCCTTTCCGGAACAGTAGGTCTTGGAAACATAGCAGGAGTAGCCGTTGCCGTTTCTCTTGGTGGCCCAGGAGCGACTTTTTGGATGATAATCGCCGGTCTGATCGGAATGTCCTCCAAATTTGTGGAATGTACCCTTGGGGTACGCTACCGCGATGTCGGCCCCGATGGCACTGTATATGGTGGCCCTATGTATTATCTTACCAAAGGGCTGGCAGAAAAAGGCATGGCTGGCCTTGGCCGCTTTTTTGCGATTTTTTTCGCTATCATGTGTGTAGGAGGTTCTTTTGGGGGAGGGAATATGTTCCAGTCTAATCAGGCTGCGAATCAGTTCAATTCCCTTATCGGTGCTGAAGGCGGCTCAATAGGTGTTATTTTTGGCGTGATCATGGCCATATTTGTTGGCTTGGTAATCATTGGTGGTATTAAACGTATTGGGGCAGTTACAGAACGCGTTGTTCCTTTCATGGTAGGGGTTTACTTCCTTGCCGCTTTAGTCATTTTAGGAACAAATATCTCAGCAATACCAGACGCTTTTGGTCAGATATTCTCAGGGGCTTTTACCCCTCTGGGAATTGCAGGTGGTTTTATAGGTGTATTGGTCCAGGGCTTCAGAAGAGCTGCATTCTCCAATGAGGCAGGTGTGGGTTCGGCTGCCATTGCACACTCAGCTGTTAAAACGAGCTACCCTGCCAGTGAAGGAATCGTAGCTTTATTAGAACCATTTATTGATACCGTTGTGGTTTGTACTATGACTGCTTTGGTAATCATCGTTACAAACACTGATGGCAGCATCATGACTTATGGAGTACAAACACCTGATGGCGTGACTGCTACTTCCGATGCTTTTGCTACCGTACTTCCATGGTTCCCCTACGTTTTAACCATTGCGGTAATTTTATTTGCTTTTTCAACCATGCTTTCATGGTCTTACTATGGCTTGCAATCATGGCTATTCCTTTTTGGGAGAAATAAAACGAATGATTACATCTATAAAGTTCTTTTTTGTGTGATGATCGTTATTGGAGCAGCTTCCAGCTTGCAATCGGTTATTGATTTCTCTGATGCAATGATCTTTGCGATGTGTATTCCAAACATAATTGGCTTGTTTATACTAATGCCGGTAGTGAAAGTAGAATTGGATAAATATTTGAAAGCAATAAGAAATAACTAAAAGTTATCCCCAAAATGAGGCTGTCTCACAAGTAATTCGTGTGGCTTGGGAGGAGTATTTCCTATTGAAGGGAGTTCTTTTTTTGAAATTTTTAGTAAGGGATCAGGAAAATAATACCCTACCCATTTTACTTGTCCTTTTTTCCTCA
>CAZHZT010000026.1:0-55484 GCA_964537285.1 uncultured Saprospiraceae bacterium
TTTCTTAGTGCATACTATTCTTTACAACAATGTCAATGAACTTTATTTAAACTATTAATTGAGGGTTAAAATACCCTTAACTAATCTTTAAATTTCTTTACTAATATCGCCCTCTTCAAAGGCGATTGCAAAGGTAAAACAAGCTTATCAAAAAAACAAGCCCCTTTTATTTTTTTTGCTACTTTTTTTTAAAAAATATTTTCATCTCGATAGAAAAGTGCTTTCACTGCTTCTCTCTCTCCAAACATGAAAAACAAGTAAAATACTGCTATTCATTCTTTTAAGTAGTTCACGGATTTAAACTGTATAAACTATCGATGCCCTTGGCAGGAAGGTTTTTGAGTTGGAGATCGACACTTTTTTGGGGTTTTTCTTCGAAAAACCCCAAAAAAGTGTCGATCTCCAAGCAAAAAATGCTTCTACAGAGGGCAAAGGTTATTCATATAGTCTATTTCCGTGAACTACTTACCAAATCGATTTGAAATATTCATACAAGCTTACCACTCCGAAAAGAAGCAGGAATGAATAAAAAGAATCTTCTATTGGAATAGAAAGAAGGCGGACAGAGGAAAATTCAAACCCATTATAGAGTACAACAGGTTCGCTCGTAAAGTACCCGGTCAAGGCTCCATCGACCATAACAAAAGGTATCCAGGAAACTAAATATGCCAGGTAAAAACGAGTCCTGTAAGTATTGGGAACACCCCATAAATGCCAAAGCATAAATGCCGCTGCCAGAAAACAGGTAGTAGATGTGTACAACTGCTCAAAAAACAGCAAGCCATAAACCATAAAAAAAAGCATCAAACCTACAGTTATAACTTTATCCGCAGCTCTCAGGTAATCCTTTGGGAAATATACATTTAAACACTCATAAATAAATATACACGCGAAAGGGACACTCACGAAGAACAACCACTCCTCAACAGGTAGTTTGAACAGATAAACTCCACTCAAATACCTGTGATTAAAGCCCCAGACCCCTAACTCAGTAAAATACACATCCCATACAATAAAAAATATTCCTATTAAAAATATGGCGGGAAAGAGGAACTTCCATGTTTTATAATAGGCCACTTTCCGATCAAAACTTAGCAAAAAAACAGGTACCACAGTAAAGACGTGCAGCCACAAATACAGATATGAGTTTTCGAAAAGAGTTTCTGCTTCAAGTGAGGGAACTTCAAACTGGAACCTTGAATCAACAACTTCCGGAAATAACCACAAATAACCAACGAGCAATAAAACCAAACCCACTCCTCCTGTAGCTAGTGCCGACAAAACATCCACTCTTTTTTTGGTACTTCCATCCTTATTCATATTAATCGCTGAAGACTTCCAATTATTCATGTCGTCATTGTCTCGGGCAAAAAGATGTTTAAAAAATTCCTAAGCGATTTTTTACAGCAGAGCTAAAAAGTAAATACATTTTTCGGCTATCATTCACCCGGATGCGTTCTTTCTTTACTTTGGCTGCGGTAGATCGTTTTATTTTCTCAAATAGATTCAGGTAGTATACGTAAGCAAGGTATACCCCGAAGCGGGCACCTTTAGGAAGTTGCAAGATTCCTTTATAGGCGTCATCGAAATCCTTTTTTATATCGTTTTCAATCAGAACCTTATCATCGTTTGTAAAACGGGGAAAATCTATCCCGGGGAAATACACTCTTCCACGATCGTAATAATCACTTTTCATATCGCGAAGAAAGTTTACTTTTTGGAAAGCAGACCCAAGGCTACATGCCGGTTCCTTGAGCTTTTGATATAACTCATCATTTCCTTCACAGAACACCCGTAAGCACATTAGCCCTACTACTTCCGCAGAGCCATATATATACGTTTTATAGAGTGATTCTTCGTACCGGGCATTATCCAGATCCATTTCCATGCTTGTAAGAAATGCATCAATTAATTCTTTTTCGATCTGATACTCCCGCACTACCTCTTGAAAAGCATGAAGCACAGGACTCAGACTAATGCCTTCATCAATAGCTTTGTGCGTATCTTCCCAAAATCTTTGAAGTAAAAGTTGTTTTGGGTAATCATGGAAAGTGTCCACTATTTCATCAGCAAAACGGACGAAGCCATAGATCGCATAGATCGGGGCTCGAAACTTTTTTTCAAACACCCGGATACCGAGAGAAAATGAGGTGCTGTAACGATTAGTTATTAATTTGCTGCATTCCAGGCAAACATCATTGTAAAGCTTCATCATAGTGCCTATATTTTTCATCCGTATTAAGATTTTAATATTTTGACAATTTCATTGGCTACGACCTCACCTGAAATGATAGAAGGCGGAACACCAGGGCCAGGGGTAGTCAATTGACCAGTAAAGAATAAATTCTTCAATTTTTTACTCTTCATCTTTGGCTTCAAAAAGGCCGTTTGCCAGAGCGTATTTGCCAATCCGTAGGCATTTCCCTTAAAAGCGTGATAGTCCTCCACAAATTCTTTATGTGCAAAAGACCTTTTATAAACCACTTTATCTCGAACAGAATGGCCTGCCACTTCTTCAAGGCGATCCATCATCAAGTTATAATATTTTTCCCGAACCTCTTCGCTATCGTCTTTTAAGCCTGGTGCCAGAGGAATAAGTAAAAATAGATTTTCACTTCCTTCAGGAGCCACTGAAGCATCTGTTTTTGAAGGACAGCACGCATAAAACAATGGTTTATCAGGCCATTTAGGTTTTTCGTAAATATCTATTGCATGCTGATGAAAATCTTCATCGAAGAACAAATTATGGTGCAATAAGTTATCAATTTTACTATTCAGTCCGATGTAAAAAAGAAGAGAAGAAGGGGCCATGGTTCGGCGCTGCCAGTATTTATCAGAATACATCTTATCTGAATCATCTAACAAAGTCTGTTCAATATGATGATAATCTGCCGCGCCAACAACCATATCTGTTGCATATTTGCCGTTCACAGTTTCTATTTCCGAAGCTTTGCCATTTGAACTAACTACTTTTGTCACTTCTTCCCCAAGGCGAATCTTCACCCCTTGTTCTTCACAAACAGCCATCATCGCTTTGACGATCTCGTGCATCCCCCCCAGCGGATACCATGTACCCTGGCTGATATCTGCATAGTTCATCAAGCTGTACATAGCAGGTGTTTTTTCCGGAGTAGCCCCTAAAAAAAGAACTGGAAATTCCAGTAGTTGGATCAATTGAGGATGTTTAAAGAGTTTCTTGATGTGCGAGGAGATCGACTGGAACATTTGCAGGCGGAAAAGAGCTGAGACGACCCTGAAGTCAGCGAACTCCCAGATCGAATGCCCTGGTTTATGCACAAATTCGTTCATTCCAACCTCATACTTATACTTTGCCTCTTTTAGAAATTTCCGTAAATTTTGGCTACTGCCTTTCTCATATTGTTCGAAAAGCTCAGCAACAGCGTCTGCCCCTGCCGGTACTTGCATGATATCTTCGATGCCAAAAACGACTTGATAAGAAGGATCTAATCTTACGAGCTCGTAATAATCAGATGGTTTTTTTCCGAAATGAGCAAAAAACTGTTCAAAAACTTCAGGCATCCAATACCAACTCGGCCCCATGTCAAAAATGAAACCATCTTTTTCGAATTTTCTGGCTCGCCCTCCAGGAACTGTATTCTTTTCAAGGATGGTCACGTCGAAGCCTTGCTTAGCAAGATGAGCGGCGGCTGAAAGCCCCGCGAAACCCGCCCCAATAACATGAATTTTTTTTGTAGACACCTATTTTGTTTTGTTATTTTTCGTTGTAAAATCGGCATAGAAACAGGCGTTCTTTAATTTTGTTTAACCCTAAAAGGGAGGGAAATACAATTGTATTAAAATTTAGCGCAAGAACTTGATTAACAAATAAGGTTCTTTGACATAATTTGTGATAAGGGATTAGGCAATTAATAAGCTACCCAAATTTTGCGAAGTAATTTTTTTCGTTCTTTGGTAAATAAAAAAGGGCTCCCTTAAAGTCAATGACTTAAGGCGGCCCTTTTTTATTTATCGATCAAGTTCTTGCGCTAATTATCGTCTTCGTCGAATTGTTTTTTCAATTCTGCCAAGGCATCAAGTTCTCCAAGCGTAGTTCTTTCAATTTTCGATTGCTGTGATTTTACCGCATCGCGTGTTTTTTGACGTTCTTTCTCTTTTTCGCGCTTAACCTGTTCATCAGCCTCCCGGCGAATATCTTCCAGGTAACGCAAGTGAGAAACCAGGATACGCTTATCATCGCGGTTAAACTCAATAACTTTCACGGTAAGCACCTCGTCCATTTCTGCATATTTTCCATCCTCTCTACGGATATGACGAATTGGAGCAAAAGCTTCCAGACCGTAAGGTAGCTGTACTATAGCACCTTTATCATCTCTTCTGAGGATCGTTGCTTCGTGATAAGAGCCAACAGGGAAAACAGTTTCGAAAGTATCCCATGGATTTTCTTCCAGTTGCTTATGCCCAAGAGAAAGCTTACGGCTATCCTTATCGATATCCAGGATAACGATATCAATTTGAGCACCTACCCTTGTGAACTCAGAAGGGTGAGAGAAGCGCTTCGTCCAGGACAGGTCGGAGATGTGTACCATCCCGCCAATGCCTTCTTCCAATTCAACGAACACACCGTAAGGAGTAAGATTCTTAACCTCTCCGGAGTGGCGGCTGTCAACTGGGTATCTTACTTCAATATCGCTCCAAGGGTCTTTACTTAGTTGTTTGATACTAAGAGACATCTTGCGTTCATCGCGATCTATGGTAACAACTTTTGCTTCGTATTCCTGGCCTAACTTGAAGAATTCGCGTGCATTGACAGGTTGATTGCTCCATGTAACTTCAGATACGTGAATCAAGCCCTCTACGCCTGGCATAATCTCAAGGAATGCACCATAATCTTCAATATTAACAATCTTACCTTTAACAACGTATCCTTCCACAATGGAAGCATCCAGAATTTCCCAAGGATGTGGCTGCAGTTGTTTCAGACCGAGAGAAATTCTTTTCTTATTTTCATCGAAATCAAGTACAACTACGTTAATTTTCTGATTTAGTGCCAGCACCTCGCTCGGATGAGAAATTCTACCCCAGGAGATGTCCGTGATATAAAGGAGTCCATCCACACCACCAAGATCCAGGAACGCACCGAAATCAGTAATATTTTTAACAAGCCCTTCGAGGACCTGGCCTTTCTCAAGGCTGGCAATGATTTGCTCTCTTTGTTCGGCAAGATCACTTTCGATAAGTGCTTTATGAGATACTACGGCATTCTTGATCGTCTCATTAATCTTAACGACCTTGAACTCCATAGTTTTGCCAACGTAAGAATCGTAATCAATGATTGGCTTAATATCGATTTGAGAACCTGGAAGGAAGGTTTCAAGGCCACCACAATCGACAATAAGGCCACCCTTAGTTTTGCTGATAACCTGCCCCTTAATAACCGTACCATTTTTGTAAGAATCTACAATATCCTCCCATGCCAATAGTAATTTAGCTTTACGGCGAGAAAGCACTAACTGACCCCGCAAGTCTTCCTGTTGTTCTACATAAACATGAACAGTGTCCCCGACTTTCAAGTCGGGTTGGTCTCTAAATTCCGAAAGCGGTACAAGGCCATCAGATTTGTAATTAAGATCCAACACCACATCGCCATCATTGATTGAAGTAACGATACCTGCAACGATTTCGTTTTCATCTACAGAGTTAAGTGTTTCCTCATACTGCTTGAGCATTTGCTCCTTTTCATCATCAGGATAACGCTCTCCTGCTCTATTAGCTACGCCCCAATCGAAATCATCATGAGCGGACTCCCCCTGAGTTCCTTCTTCCTCCGGAACCAATTCATCTTCGTCCTCTTCGTCAGGGTCACTATCTCCGTCTTCATCCTCTTCGTCAAGTTCACTGTCTCCGTCTTCATCTTCAGAATCATCATCATCTTCTTCATCAGAATCATCAGTATCCACATCTTCATCAGAATCCGCGTCGATTGAGTTCTGAACATCGGAGGTTTCCTCGTTTACGACTGTATCGTCGCTAGTACTTACTTCCGGTTCTGGATTTTCTGTTTCAACCTCCGGGTTAGTACTTGTATTTTCTTCTTGTTGTTCTGTTGAAGCGTTATTTTCAGTTTGCTGATCATCGGCCTCAAATTCCTTTTCATCAAGTTGCATAATTAATCTACTCCAATTGTTTTACCCGCAGGAGAATACGGGTTTGTTTAATATTAAAATTGAGGGCGCAAAGTTACAATATAAAAATTAAAAAAGTGTAATAAGATGAATTATTTTTTTTATTTTCAGTGGATTAATACTCAAATTTCGATCTTAATTTGATAAATAATAAAATTATTTTACCGTCAAACAAATATTAATTTATAATTTTACGAGAATAGCACTATAGATTTACAAAATCAATAATAAATATGACTGATCAGCGTCCTTGGTTAACTAACTATCCTAAAGGTGTGCCAGCCAATATAGATGCCGAATCCTACACTTCCATGGCGGAAATGATAGAAGAGGCATTTGAAAAATATGCAAAGCTCCCCGCTTTTACCTGTATGGGTAAAACATTAAGCTTTGAACAAATAGACAAATACTCCAAACAGTTTGGAGCATACCTTCGCTCAAGAGGTCTTGAAAAAGGTGATAAAGTTGGAATAATGATGCCTAACTTGCTGCAATACCCTATTTGCCTGTTCGGAGCCCTCAGAGCAGGCCTTATTGTAGTCAATACCAACCCTCTTTATACACCTCGCGAAATGCTACACCAATTTACAGATGCAGGTGTGAAAGCCGTGGTAATTGCAGAAAACTTTGCCGCCAACCTTCAGAAAATTCTGGGCGACACCAATATTAAAACAGTCGTTGTTACAAGCATTGGGGAGCTATTAGGAGGAATTAAAGGTCCTTTAGTCAATTTTGTCGTTCGCTCAATAAAACGAATGGTTCCCAAATATGACATCCCTAATACGGTTACCTTTTCCGAAGCACTGAAGCAAGGGAAGAAATTTACACTTGAGAAAGTACACGGCCAACCTGATGATGTTATTTTATTACAATACACCGGAGGAACAACCGGAGTTGCCAAGGGGGCGATGTTGACGAATAAGAATATGATTGCCAATATGCTTCAAATCAAGGCTAACTTTGAACCTTTTTGCGAAGCAACTAAGGAAGTAGCGCTTGCCGCCCTCCCCTTCTATCACATCTTCGCCCTTACGGTTAACGCTATGGCCATGCTCCACCTTGGAAATCACAATATCCTGGTCACGAATCCAAGGGATCAGAAATCCTTGCTCAAATTGTTTAAAAAATACCCTGTTAGTCTTTTCCCTGGAGTGAACACACTTTTCAATGCATTACTAAACAATCCAAAATTTACCAGCCTGGATTTCAGCCCTATGAAAGTAGTGGTCGCTGGTGGTATGGCTCTGCAACGCCCGGTAGCTGAGCGCTGGCACAAAACGACAGGTTGTTCAATCAGTGAGGGATATGGTCTTACAGAAACATCTCCGGTAGTTACCGTAAACCCCATTGATGGTAGTGGAAAAATAGGATCAATCGGCTTACCGGTTCCTTCTACTCATGTACGCATTGTAGATGCTCAAGGTATGGTACTAGGCCCTCTTCAGGAAGGTGAGATCCAAGTCAAAGGCCCCCAGGTAATGAAAGGATACTATAACCGGCCGGGAGAAACAGCTAAGGTACTTTCTGCAGATGGCTGGCTCAGCACAGGCGACATTGGCATTATGCACGAAGATGGATACTTCCAGATTGTAGATCGCAAAAAAGACATGATCAATGTTTCGGGCTTTAATGTCTATCCTAACGAAATAGAAGATGTTATAGCCGGCCATCCCAAAGTATTAGAAGTAGCTGCTATCGGGGTACCACATGAAAAATCAGGAGAAGCCGTTAAGGTTTTCATTGTTAAAAAAGAAAAATCCTTAACGGAAAAAGAAATTATAGATTTTTCACGTGAAAATCTTACAGGATACAAAGTTCCAAAACTTATCGAATTCAGAGATAGTCTGCCTAAGACCAATGTTGGTAAAATATTGAGAAGAGCGCTTCGCGAAGAAGCTGTTAAATCTAAATAAATATGTCGCTTCCTTTTGAGAATGATGCTATTACTCTAGGCCTATTGCTCATTGTGCTGGCTTTAGTATTCTACACTTCCAGTCTGGATCATCCGTTCTGGAAAAAATTCTATAAGTTCGTTCCTCCTTTGTTATTGTGCTACTTTTTACCCGCACTCTTGCATTGGCCGCTCGGACTAATCACAGGGGAAGGCTCCAATCTTTACTTTGTTGCCTCAAGATATCTACTGCCTGCCAGTTTGATACTACTTTGTTTGAGCATTGATCTAAAAGGGATTATCAACCTTGGCCCCAAATCCTTGATTATGTTTTTCGCCGCTACTCTTGGAATTATTCTCGGTGGCCCTGTAGCTCTGATTATCATTAATACGATTGCTCCGGACATTATTGCCGCCAGCCAGCAGGAAATATCAAGAGGGCTTTCTACTGTAGCCGGAAGCTGGATTGGAGGTGGAGCGAACCAAACAGCGATGAAGGAAATATATAAAGTCGGAGATGACTTATTTGCTACAATGATAATTGTAGATGTGGTTGTAGCCAATATCTGGATGGGTTTCCTGCTGTACGGGGCCAGCATTTCGTCAAAAGTGGATACTTGGCTGAAGGCCGACAGCTCCGCCATTGAAGACTTGAAAGAAAAAGTTGCTAACTATCGTGCAAGTATAGCCAGGATGCCTACAACAACGAGCATTTTTATTCTTATGGGGGTCGCATTTGGAGGCGTCGCATTTTCCCATTGGGGAGCTGATGCCATTACACCACAAATGGAAGCCATAAAATCCTCCTTAGACCGTTATCGCCTGGATTCGCTCAGGTCTCACTTTTTTTGGTTAATTGTATTTTCCACTACGATTGGCCTTGTTCTTTCTTTCACGAAGGCAAGAAAACTTGAAGGAGTAGGTGCTTCAAGGTGGGGGTCTGTATTTATTTATGTCCTGGTAGCCACGATTGGGATGAAAATGAACATAGGCGAAATTCTGGACAACCTGGGGCTTTTCGCGATAGGTATTGTATGGATGTTAGTACATGTTAGCATTCTTATTATTACTGCCATAATCATTAAAGCTCCTTTCTTTTTTGTAGCGGTCGGCAGCCAGGCTAATGTTGGGGGGGCAGCATCCGCTCCTGTAGTAGCATCTGCCTTTAGTCCAGCCCTTGCTCCTGTAGGGGTACTCATGGCCGTTTTGGGATATGCGTTAGGCACTTATGGCGCAATTATTTGTACTGAATTAATGAAATTCATTACTTCATAAGATATTAATTAACAGCCAAAAACTTATTTTTTGGCTGTTACTTAGGAACGTTTACTTTTTTGAAGCTAACTACAAACATGAGTCATCCCAAAAATTTGGGATGACTCATGTTTGGACAGCCCCTGTATTTAGAAAAACCAAGTATTCAATTCATTAAGTAGGAGTTCGGGAATATCCGGGCAGTTTTCTTCAAGAGCATTATTGAATTTAACCTTTTCGACCGCTTGTCTTGAAAGTTGTTTTTTTAATGCGAGGCAACAACTTTTGGCTTCAATGTTTCTTTGAGTTGCCTGATCAATCAGGCTTTCCATCTTTTTCCCATATCGGCCTTTTCTTTTTTCCGCAATAAGTTGAGCATTGAGTTCAATTACCGGCTCTATACATTTACAGACTTCTACAGAAAAGGAGATGTAGTCTAAATTCTTTTTTTCATTAAAAGGATCTTCACTATTATCCTCAAATAAAGGAGGAACGAAAAGTGCACCTGCGAACACTAATGCCAGTATTAATACAATATACCTTATATTTCTAGATTTCAAAAAAAATAATTTTTTATTATTGTTGTTGAGATTCAGACATAAGAATAGCCACTTCACGACAGGTATTCACCAACAAGTCCTCACAGATCCGGCGTTCTTCCGGGCTAAGTTCAGCCAGCTTTGCATCCATTTCCTTTGCGCATTTAGATGTAGTAAGCTGTATTTCCGGGAAGCTTTCATATAGCTCATTCAATTTTACGGTATCCTTTTGATTCATAGCCATTCTACTTGCATTATGAAAGTCCACCATTGGTGTCAGGCATTTACATGTTTCATTGACCAATGCCTGATAATCTATTTTTTCCTGCTTTTTTTCCTGTGAGCATGAAAAGATGAGAAATAATAGCCCTACGGAAAAGATGTTTTTTATAAAGTTCATTGTTATTAAATTAATTTAGTTACAGCAATTCTCGTATTGAAAACCGAAATTGAATGCGTGCTGCTACGCAGCTGTTTTAAAAAAGAATTTTCGTGTAGTAGGCGCGTTCATTTTTCAAACCGGGAATCGTCGGTAAAGTTAAGATTGATAAGAAAAAAATGACGTTTTTTGACAAATTGTGTGGAACTTCATAATGAATGTCTTTTTACACAAAACTTATCTTTTTCCCACTTGCTTATACCAATTCTGTAATGTTTGATGCGCTATTTTACCCTGAGGAGTATAATCTTTATCCGGATAACCTTCGTGGCCTTTCATATTCGGAAACCATTTCCAGAGGAAACCACCCCTCCAATACTCTTTTTTCCAAAACACCTGAAACAAAGCCTCAATAGCATTTGCCTGGGCCCATTCATTGATGTTTAATTGATTGATTTTAGACTCAAGTTCCCAGGTATTGTAAGCACAACCATCAACGCTCAAATAGCCAAACTCTGTAAAAACAATGGGCTTATCTACCTGATTGTAAAAGTTCTCAATTTTTTTAACCCAGGGTTGCCACGCAGCGACCAAGGCAGCGACAGAAGGAGTTGGCATATCGACCAGCGGAAAATAAGCATCGATCCCGACATAATCGAGTTCGTCCCAGAAAGGAACATTGGCGAACTCGTCCCAATTGGCTGCATAGATAAGCTTTCCAGAATAGATGCCGCGAATTTTTTTTATCAGTTGGCGCCAAAAAGCCTCCCTTTTGCTCGTACTTATTTTAAATTCCGTTCCAATGCAAAGGGCCTCTACTTTTTCCTTTTCAGCCATCTCTGCAAAGGGGAGAATATATTTCTCATAGCTGAGCTCCCACTCAGTCCATTCCTTATCAGACGGATAATCAAGTCCTCCCGGCCAGCTTCCGGGCACATATAGTTGAGGTTTCAGCATCACACTTAATCCTCCTGCCTTGGCCAGTTGGATGGTTTCCTGGACACCCTCCGGTTTTTCACCCCACCACTGCCATTGAGAATTATAAAAAACTTTGGGAATATTCTGCCTGGAGTATGCAAAAGGAATAACTGCGATCCAGTCAGCGCCGACTTCATTAATGGGGCTGATAGGATCTTTGGGAAACGGCTCTGGAGGTCCGACAAAACTGATCCCATCTATTATCAAATTATCTTCAGTGGAAAAGGGAGAGGAATTACAATCTGAGGTATTCAGGATATCCTGACCATTTGGAGGAGCATTCCAAATGAGCATACTCAGTAAGCTAAAACATAAACCGATCCAATTCATTTTCTATAGAAGTTTGGATTTAAAATGTTAAAACCTGTAAATAGGGCAACTTTCATAAAAACAAACGGTCTTTAGGGCAAAAAGTTATTTGAAAGCGAATTGGAAGCAGCCCCACCCTCAGGACTGATTGGTATAATTTTTCCTTTTTTGCGTAAAACTAGTGAGAGAATTTTTCCGGGGCTGCTTTTTTTAAAATATAAGAAGTTATAAAAATAGGCTGTTTTATAAGTAGATTCATTGCGCTTGGCAGGAAATTTTCTTTATTGAGAGGTGTTCTTTTTTTTGTAAAAAGTAAAGAAAAGAAAGCTTCTCAATAGAAAATACTCTTACCGAGCCAAACGAACTACTTATAAGACAGCCTATTTTTTATGTTTTCCCGGGATACATACTAACTATAGGTTTCTACAATTTCCTTTATTTCCTGCAGGTGCTGGAGTTTCTTTTGTTTTCTTTGAGTTTGGCTCGAAAGCGTAAAGAATTGATGCGCACTCAGAAATTTAAGCTGTAAGCGATTCCAGGACTCTTCATTATCCAGGACATTATATGCTTTTAACTCATCAAACAGCTTATTCCCGATAGTATAAAAGTCATTTCGTCCCAGATAATCCAAATCTGCATCACATAAAATTTCCTCCAAAAAGTTACTCGGAGACTGAGGAATTTTTGTTGCCATGATCATGGAAGTGATTCGTTCAATTTCTTCTGGTTTGTAATTAAAACCCGGAAGGTACTCCCGAACGATATCACAACTGTGGGATTCATGCTCCACATTACTCCTGATAAAGCCTGCATCATGATAAAGTGCAGCAGTTTTCACCAGTACCGTTTCATACGGGGAAACCTTTTCCATAAAACAGAGCTGCTCTGCAATTCTAAGCACATCGAGCGTATGGTGAACGCCGTGATAGGATAGTTTTGTAGAAAGCTCTTTTCTTAATCTCTTTAAAATGAACGATTTTGCTCCTTCGTAATTCATTTTATTATGACGGTAATAAACCACAATGACTTAATTTATCAAATTTGGTAATAGATTGGGCATCCATTTTCTGGTAAATCAGTTTTCCTGGAATCAAGTGTGCGAACAGAAAAGCAACTGTGGAATGATCCATGTTTAGTTATTTGCCCTATTATAATGTAATCTCTCCCAAAGAAGTTATTAACTAGACGTTAAATTTTTCTAAAGTATCAGAAATTAAAGGATAAATTAACGATTTTTGTTGATAGGGTCAAGAGCAAAGGGAAAGATATTTGATATTTTGAGGAATTAGATCGTTAAAAAGCTTCTGGAATTCGTTAAAAAGAGGGCTCATTTAGCGGTAGAGGTAAGTTTTTATATAGGAACTGCTTGTTTTCAAAAATAAGCAGTTCCCATATAAAAATTTGCTTAACAAGCAATCAACTACTTAGATTCAGGATCGAGTAATACAACTCCTGATGCAATAAATTTAGTTTCCTCCTTAGGAGTAGTAATGGAAGCAATTTCTTCTTGGGACTTACCCGCATCTTCAGCAAAATGCTTCAGGGTTTCAACAGGTGTTACCTCACGAAAGGCATACCCATCCATTACTACCTGGCGGCCGGCAATATCTTTTGGCATAAGAAAGCCATAATCCTTAAATTTAACAAAGATCTCGTTTTTACTTTCTCCTTCTCCGTACACAACGTTCATCCAGCAACCTTTTGCCTGGCATACATCTTTCACCGTTCCAACCACTTTAGCAGATACAGAGTCCGAGCTTTCCAATTGTCCAAAAAGTTCTGGTAAGGGTATTGCGTTCGCTTCGTTTATAGTTTCTCCAAAGTGTTTTCCATCACCTTCAACCATTTCTTCGCCATCATGTGTACTATGATCATGCCCGTCATGATCGTGATCATCATGGTCATGCCCATCGTGATCATTATGGGTTTGTTCTTCACTTCCTACTGCATTGGCATTTTGGTTTTCGGGTGCACCGCAAGCGATTAATCCGATTCCAAGGAGAAATACCCAAAAGAATTGCTTCGTTGTCATTGTATAATTATTTTTTATTGAATAAATAAAGCACAAAATTAAGCATAATTTGAAAAACTTGCACTCCACACTTTTTTTTGTATTAAAATTTTTCTTAATTAAACAATAAAATATTCAGGATGTGGTTATTTAATTACTTTAGTTCTTTGGCATAAATTGTGGAAAATGAAACTTCAAAATGATAAGCCTTTCAGCCCAAAGGGCATTCAAGGCTTATCATTTTGAAGTTCCACACAATTTGTCAAAGAACGATTACTTTTTAATAATTACAAATAACAAAAACCTAGCCTATATCTCCTATCTCTACTCCTAATCAATTTTGGTTCTTTGACAGAAGTTGTAGTAAAGTGGTATTTCAAAATCATAACCCACTCAGCCACAAAAGAATTCAAAGGTCACCATCTTGAAATTTCATGCAATTTATAGTACAAATAATTTCAGTTGCACATCAGCATTCATTTATCCGTTAAAAACCCAATATATGAAAAGGTATCTGAGTCTGGCATTTTTATTATTCACGGGATTCACCTCTGCATCCTTTGCCCAGTGTATTAGTGGTGATTGTTTTGAAGGAAAGGGTACGTACGTATATCCTAGTGGCGCAAAATACATTGGCCAGTTTGTAAATGGAAAGATCCATGGTGAGGGCATCTTGTATTTCAGCAATGGTAATAAATATATAGGCAATTGGGAGAACCACTACCGGGAGGGAAAAGGTAGAATGGAGTTCCAAAATGGAGATACCTATATCGGGCAATTCAGGAAAAGTAAAATGTCAGGAATTGGTGAAATGCGTTATGCCAATGGCGATAAGTACGAAGGAGAATGGGCTGAGGACCTGAAGCACGGAAAAGGCAAATATCATTTTGCTGACAAATCCATCTACGAGGGAGAATTCTCCAGAGACAAAATGCATGGCGAGGGTGTCATTAAATACCCCAACGGCGATAAATATGTAGGGAATTGGAAAAATAATAAAAAAGATGGCCAGGGCAGCCTTGAAAAGCAAGACGGAACGACCGTCGAGGGCTTCTGGGAAAACGGAAGTTACGTAACCAACGGGCAAGAAACACCTGTTGAAGAAAATATTACGGTTAATAAAGATAATCAAGACCTCCCGAACTGCAACAAAGTGTATTGTGCTGAAGGAAAGGGAGTTTATACTTATGCTGATGGCTCCCGATATGTCGGAGAATTTCTACGAGGAAAACCTCTTGGGCAGGGAACATGCTATTATTCAAACGGCGATAAATATGTAGGGCATTGGAAAAACCATGCCCCTCATGGTGAAGGTATTATGTACTTTTCTTCAGGAAGACAAATTGGGGCTATCTGGGAAAACGGGAAAGCCGTTAAAGAACTGGAACCTCAAGGAGAGAAAATGCCTGATACTTATGTTCAGATCGATGAAGATAAAGCCGTTAAAATCTGGGCGGTAGTGGTCGGCGTTGCGCGCTACGTACACATGCCTGTCTTGAAATATACCGATGATGATGCTTATCAAATCTATGCTTTTCTGAAAAGCCCTGAAGGAGGAGCCCTACCTGATAATCAGATAAAAGTGCTTATCGATGAAGACGCTACAAGGTTAAATGTTTTAAAAGCTATGCGAGAAGTATTTTTGCGAGCAGATGAAAATGATGTGGTTTTATTCTATTTCTCAGGACATGGCCTGCAGGGAGCTTTTCTTCCAGTAGATTTTGATGGCTTCCACAATAAATTAAAACACGAGGATATCAAAGAAATATTTGCCTCTACGAATGCCAAGCATAAGGTTTGCTTTGCGGACGCTTGTCACTCCGGGTCTTTGAGTGCTCAAAAATCAACAGAACTCGATGGATTAATGAGCAAATATTACAAAGCCTTTCAAACCAGCAGCGGAGGAACCGCCTTACTTGTTTCTTCCAAAAGTGATGAATATTCTTTAGAGGACATGGGGCTTCGGCAAGGAGTCTTTAGCCACTTCTTAATTCGCGGACTAAAGGGAGAGGCCGACAAAAACAAGGATCAGATTATTTCCATTCAGGAGTTGTTTGATTTTATCTTTCTAAAAGTGCGAAATTATACGGCTAATGCCCAAACACCTAGCATCACAGGTAGGTATGATCCCAAAATGCCCGTTGCCGTTGTGCGATAATTATGTTCTTTTCAAAGCCCAGTCGAATTAAACAAATTCCGATATTTGTCGTAAATTTAATTGGATAAGATTGTTGGAACAAAAAACTATCCCAATGAACAAAAAATTCTACGTTTTACTATCTCTAACATTTATCAGTTCTTTTAGCCTTTTTGCTCAATGTGTCTCCGGAGATTGCCAGAATGGCCGTGGCTCATTTATTTACCAGAGTGGCGCTAAATACGTCGGCGAATTTAAAGATGGAGAAATTCACGGTGTAGGTGTTTGCTATTATACAGACGGAAGTAAATACTCTGGAGAGTGGGAGCATCGATTTCCACATGGTAAGGGCACAATGACCTTTCCCGACGGCAGTAAATTCTCGGGTGATTGGCGAAAAGGCAAACCAGTAGATCAAAACGGGCAAATCATCGCCAAAAATGTAGTATTCTCTGATCCTCTGGCCTATGATGGCACCGATGTTCAATCAGGTTGTATCCAGGGGGATTGCACGAACGGAAGAGGTGTTTTCGCTTACCCTGACGGGAGCAAATACGATGGCGAATTTAAAGACGGGAAGCTTGAAGGATGGGGCAGCTGGTATTTCCCGAATAACGATCATTATGTAGGCTTGTTTAAAAATAATTATCAGCATGGAAAAGGCACCATGTTGTATGCCAACGGTCTAAAAATAACCGGAATCTGGGAGGAAGGCGAATACACCGGCAATACGCGTTCACCGGAGTGGGCCCGGGAAGGTTGTATTTCAGGTGATTGTGCCGAAGGCAAAGGCGTCTATGTTTTTAAAAACAGAGAAGCTCGTTATGAAGGAACCTTTTTCAATAACCTCCCTCATGGCAGAGGAACCTGCAAATACGCAAATGGAGATATTTATAAAGGAGAATGGGTTGCTGGGAAGTTCAGTGGTTTTGGCTCCCTTGTGCGGTTTGGTGGAACAGAAATCAAAGGATATTGGAAAGATGGCAACTATCTTGGAAAAGTAGATCAGGAAAAACTTGTTCATCGTTTTGAAAAAGCTATTGATAATGGTTTCAAACCTTCATTGCATAGTGACCTACCTGCTCCTGAACCTAAAGTATGGGCTTTGATTACCGGAGTAGCGGCTTACCGCCACATGCCTGCACTACGCTATACCGATGATGATGCATACAGAATATTTGCCTTCCTGAGAAGCCCTCAGGGAGGTGCTATTCCGGAAGAACAAATCAATATCCTGATTGACGAGGATGCCACAAAAGAATCTATACTGGAATCTATGCGGGAAACATTCTCAAAGGCAGGAGAGAATGATTTGGTTATCATGTATTTTTCCGGCCATGGCCTAAAAGGATCATTTCTTCCAATTGATTATGATGGCTACAATAACAAATTGTTACACCAGGAAATAAATAACATCCTGGAAAAGAGTAAAGCCAAGTTCAAATTACTCATTGCTGATGCCTGCCACTCAGGAAGCTTGTTTGCTTCTAAAGGATCAGAAACCGAAAGCTATCTCGTTGATTTTTATCGATCACTAGCTAAAACAGATCCGGGAACGGCCCTTATAATGTCTTCTAAATCCAACGAAACTTCCTTGGAGTCAACGGGCTTAAGGCAAGGGGTTTTCACTCACTTCCTCATTCGGGGCCTAAAAGGTGAAGCGGACACAAACGATGACTGGCAGGTAACGATAGAAGAACTCTACCAATACATTTACTTTAAAGTTCGCGATTATACCAATTACCGACAATCTCCGATGATTCAGGGAGATTACGATAAAAATATGGTGGTTAGCATTGTTCAATAGAAAAGGTCGTTCTTTGACAAATTGTGTGGAACTTCAAAATGATAATCCTTTCAGCCACAAGGGCATTCAAGGGTTATTATTTTGAAGTTCCATTTTCCACAATTTATGTCAAAGAACTAAAAAGCTAACAATCAATGATATAGGAAAGGAGGCTGTCTCTTAAGTATATCATTGATTGTTATTCAGAGACATAAACCTTTTTTACCCTTTGAGAAATATTGGTCAAAATCTCATAGGGGATGGTTTTTGCACATTCTGCCAGCTTTTCAATTCTTATGTTTTCTCCGAACACTTCTACTGGGTCTCCTACCTGAACATCTTGGATATCCGTCACGTCAAGCATACACATATCCATGCATACATCTCCTACGATGGGCGCGAGCGCTCCTTTAACCATAAGGCTATACCGCCCATTTCCGGCAAGCCTCGGCAAGCCATCTGCATAACCAATGGCTGCAATGGCAATAGTTGCTTTTTTGTTCAAAACGCCATTTCTATTATAACCCACCGTTTCTCCGGCATTAATTTTCTTTAATTGGGATATATGTGTTTTTAGACGCTCAACAACATGAAGCGGCTCAGGTAAAAGCTTACTACCTCCGATACCGTGCAAGCCAATTCCCAGTCGTACCATATCCATTTGATACTGAGGGAAACGGCAAATCCCACTGGAATTCAATATATGCCGGAGGGGGCGGTAACCTAAAGCCTGAGAAATTTGCTCGTACATTTTCCTGTAATCATGCACTTGCTTGAGCGTAAAGGAGTCATCCTTTGGGTTTCCACTGGAGGCTAGATGAGAAAAGATACCTTTTACGATTATGTGAGGATGCGTTTTTAAAAAGCGGATCAATTCCGGCAAATCTTCTTCCATGAAACCTAGCCGATGCATTCCGGTATCCAGCTTTAACTGAATGGGAGGAACACGTTTGTTATCAGCCAGATAGTTATTCCATCTTTTCAGGAGATCCATACTATATATTTCCGGCTCCAATTGGTGGTGGATAATGTGTTCAAAACTCGATTCATCCGGGTTTAGGATAAGAATAGGAAGCTTTATGCCTGCTTCTCGTAAGCGTACCCCTTCATCTGCATAAGCAACTGCTAAATAATCCGTCCTATGGAACTCCAGCAATCTGGCCATTTCCAGGCTACCACTCCCATAAGCCTCAGCTTTCACCATGACCATCAACATTTTAGAAGGCTTTAAAAGCCTTCTGAAGATGCGTACATTCCGTGCGGCAGCATCTAGATCCACTTCAAGGTAAGTATTATGCGCTTGATAAGATAAGCGGTTGGCAATTCTTTCAAATCTAAATGCTCTGGATCCTTTGATTAAAATACCTTCATTATGAAACCATGAAGTCGATAACTCTTCTAATAAAGCTTCGGTATTTGGATAAAACCGAGTTTCCAGTTGGTCAGACAGATACTGACGGACAAGGGGGATATCCTTTCCTACACCTATCAATTTTTGAATGCCTTTTTCCACTATTACCTTTGCAATGCGCTTGTAAAGGGCAACAGGGTCGAAGCCACTTTGCAAAATATCCGATAAAATAAGCACCTTGGATTTCCGGCCACATTGATGCGCCAATAAATCAATGGCAATCGAAAGTGAATAAAGGTCAGAATTGTAAGAATCATTTAGCAACAAACAATTATTGGCCCCTGCCTTAAACTCCATTCGCATCCCTACCGGCTCGAGTAATTTCATTCGGGCCTTGATATACTCCTGGGGTAAATCTAAGTACAACATCACAGCCCAGCAGTGGATTGCATTTTCTATAGAAACCTTATCCCCAAAAGGCAGAGTAATTTGAGAGCTTCTTTCACCAACTATTCCCAACAGTTCAACCGCTTCATCTAAATTTCCAGAAGGAAGTATCTCTACTTGTAAATCTGCCTTTTGATTAAAAGACCAAGAAAACAATCTTTCCTTAGGAAGTTTGGACATTTCCTCCTCAATCAGAGCATAATCCTTGCAATAAATTATTCTCTCCGCTTTTTCAAAAAGCTTCATTTTTTGTCGGACTTTCTCTTCAACACTTGGGAAACCCTCTTGATGAGCAGGGCCAATATTGGAAAACACTCCCAGACCACAATCAATCAAAGGAGCTATTTTCTCCATCTCCCCCATCAACGAAATACCCGCCTCAAAAACCCCAAGATCATGCCCAGCGTCAATTTCCCAAAGAGATAATGGCACTCCTACCTGAGAATTATAACTTCTGGGGCTCCGAACGATATTGAACCTTGGGTGGAGCAATTGAAATAACCATTCCTTAATGATTGTCTTCCCATTACTTCCCGTGATTCCAATAACCGGAAGATGAAAAAGATGCCTTTTGTAACTCCCCAGTTTTTGAAGTGCAGTCAGAGCATCGTCTACTAAAAGATAAACCCCATCACTGCGGATGCTTAGCTTTTTAAGGTTAGAGACCACAAAAAACCTAACTCCCTGACGGTAAGCATCCTCTACAAAATCATGCCCGTCATGCTGAGCACCTTTTATAGCAAAGAAAAGACTATCGAACGGGAAGGTGACTTTGCGACTATCGATTAGAAGATGCTTAATAGACAACTCCTGGTTCTGTTCCCCAATAATCCGGGCATCAATTATTTCAGCTATTTCAGATGGCGAAAATGAGGTTAGGTTCATGATAATTTCTAATAAAAGTTAAAAAATAGCCAGAAATAAAGGTCTCGCGACAAAATGAAATACCCCCATCAGCAGCTATAGAACAAGTCTAATATTCCAGTAAGTCTAACCCGATATCAGACCGAAAATACTTCCCTTGGAAGGAAATGGTTTCTGTTGCTTTTAACGCGATATCCCGAGCCTCTTGAATACTTTCGCCCATTGCCGTTACAGCCATGACTCTTCCTCCATTGGTTTTGAGCGTTCCTTCTTCCAGCTTTGTCCCAGCATGAAAAACGAATGTATTTTCATGCTGTTTTTCAGGTAAAAAAATATCTTTTCCTTTTTCATAAGATTCGGGGTATCCTCCAGAAGCCTGGATTACCGTAAGGGCTGTTCGGTTATCGATTTCCAAATCTACCTCCTGCAATTGTCCGGAAGTTAGTTTTACAAAAGTTTCCACCAAATCGTTTTTAATTCGAGGGAAGACAACCTGCGTTTCGGGATCACCCATTCTGCAATTGTATTCGATTACGTATGGTTCATTTCCTACAAGCATTAAACCGAAGAAAACAAATCCATTATAAGCAAAGCCTCTGCTATTGATCCCATGAATCGTAGGCTCAATAATTTTCTTTTCAACCTTTTCACGGAGGCTTTCATCAAAAAAGGATACCGGAGAAACAGCTCCCATCCCGCCAGTATTCAGCCCGGTATCTCCTTCTCCGATTCGTTTGTAATCTTTTGCTTCTGGTAGAATTACATAGTTTTTGCCATCTGTTAAGGCAAAAACAGAGAACTCGATACCAGGTAAAAAGGTTTCAATCACAATTTTGCTGCTTGCGTCACCAAATTTACCCTGGAGCATTTCCACAAAAACGGCTTTAGCCTCTTCTACATCATTAGAAATAATTACTCCTTTACCAGCAGCCAGGCCATCTGCCTTTAATACGATTGGAGGCGTTAGGCCCGAAATGAATTCCAGGCCATTTTGTCGTTCTGCCGAAGTAAAAGACTTGTAAGAGGCGGTTGGGATATTGTATTCCTCCATGAACTTCTTAGCAAACTCTTTACTGCCCTCTAATTGAGCTCCGGCTTTGGAAGGCCCAATAATGAGCAGGTTTTGCAGATTGGGATCGTCTGAAAGGTAATCAAAAACCCCCTCTACTAAAGGTACTTCCGGACCGACTATCAACATTCCAATTTCTTTTTCCAGCAGGAAACTTTTTATTCCGGCAAAGTCGTTCAAATTTAACGCTATATTAGTTCCATGTTGAAGAGTCCCTGCATTTCCAGGAGCAATGTATAACGCGTTACAAAGAGGACTTTCACTCAACTTCAGGGCAAACGCATGTTCCCGGCCACCACTACCTAGTAATAAAATATTCATAGTCAGAATGTTTATTTTATATTTTTTAAAAAAATACTCGTTCTTTGACAAATTGTGTGGAACTTCAAAATGATACCCATTGAATGCCCTTGTGGCTGAAAGGGTTATCATTTTGAAGTTCCATTTTTTCACAATTTATGTCAAAGAACGTATTTTTCCAAAGCGAGAATCGCTGAAACTTAATTCACGGAATTACTGATTCGAATACATTAAAAAACATCTCAACATGATAAAAACCAATATAATTTACTCGTTTTTACTTATTTTTATAATAAGCTGCAATGATGATGCCCCTCCATTTGAAATCCAAAGAGACTTTGCTACCATAAATGCAGAAGTCAGTGTTTGCAATTTAAAAAATGACCCCGGATGCGACACACTTCAACCCGTTCCCGGAGCCAGAATATGGTTATTTGAATCTGAAGACGACCGATTTAATGAAAAGCCCATTTACAAGGAAGGAACCACAGGAGGCAGTGGCAAAGTTACCTTCAACAATTTGGAGGCGCAGACTTACTTCCTGCTTACTGTTAGCCAGTACGGGAGGGTGGAGAGCGCTCAGAAAGTTTCTCTTCGTGCTATTGCACAACACCCTGTTGTTTTTTATACAGGAGAATAAAAGCACCTCCGGCGCGAAAATTCTTTTTTGAGGCGATCGGAAAGGCAATATCCCCGCGAAGCGGCATAAATTTTCAAGGGGCGCATTGCTGTTCAGAAAGATGATGCATTCCGAAAATTCGGGATGATTCATCTTTCTGGACGGGCTTTTTTAAGTTTACAGGAACTGCCGGTCTAGTCTTTCCATTAAACGGCTGGATATTCTGAGAAAATCCATCTCGGTAATGATTCCGACAAGTTCTCCCATTTCTACAACGGGCAGGCATCCAATGGTTTTTTCCCGCATAATTTCCATGGCCTGCATTATAGTTGATTTAGGGTTAACAGTGATAGGACTTTCAATCATAACATCCTTGACGGTAATGGCATTATTTTGGCCGTTGACCCTGCCCCGACCAGCATAATGCCTCAATAAAAGCCGTGAAGTGACCAAGCCCACCAGCTTACCCTTTTTATCTTCGACAGGCATGTAGCGTATACGCCTCCAGTCCATCAGTTCTGTAACCAGTTCGATGATATCATCTTTTTGAACGGTGAAAAGATCAGTAGTCATAAACTCTTCTACTCTTAATTTGGAAGGTTTATAATCATCGAGGTCAGATAATTCCGGAAGCGCCCATTCATGTCCGAGTTTATCTTCCTGTTGGTTTTTGATCGTTGAAGAAGTAATAACGGTTAAGGCTTCATCAACATCCGTTTCATTCAGCAGTTTGGAAAAAGATCTTAGGTACCAACGAGCTCCGGTCATATGCTTTCGGGAACGCTCTTCGATAATTCCGAGATATTTATCTATATCTGCGGAATCAACTTTCTGCTTTTCGAGGCCAGCACGTGCATGGGGTAAAATTTCTTGCATAACCAATTCACAGGCGCCTACCTTCTTGTCTCCCATCCAATTAAACGCTGCATCGATGCCATAACGGGAACCTTTGATGAAGTTATCTTTAATATCCGGGAAGGTAAGATATTTACGGATATCATCGAATTCATCTTTAAAACTAAGCATTGCTCCAACCCAGAGAGCTGCGTTTGCTACCTCATCCTCTACGGTTGGCCCTGAGGGCAGCACGCGGTTCTCTATTCGCAAGTGTGGTTTCCCATTGGGGCTGATTCCGTAGCAAGGTCGGTTCCAGCGATAAACGGTTGAGTTATGCACTTGTAAAGCTCTTAGTTTTGGCACTTTTCCTTCGGCAATCAGGGCCATAGAGTCTTCTTCTACATCTCCTGCAAGCAATACCCTAAAGCGGGCGATATCCTCTTTATAGATCTCCATTATGGACTCATGCAGCCAGTCACTCCCAAAGTTAACCCTGGGGCTGCGTTCTCTCATGTACTCATGAGAAGTTCGAGTATCCAGAGCCTGTTGAAAAAGAGCGATTCTGCTTTCATGCCACAACCTGCGCCCGAAAACGATGGGAGAATTGGCGCCGATAGCCAGTGTTGGGGCGGCAAGTGTTTGGGCGATATTATGCATCTTCACAAAATCCGCAGGATCGACCTGCAGATGTACCTGAAAACTGGTATTACAGGCCTCTAACAAAGGAGAATCGTGCCGTACGAGCAATTCATCTATTCCATTTAATCTTAACTCAAATGCTTCCCCAATGAGTTGATCGTTGATAGAATCTATCAGAGCCCGGTAGCGGGGTTTCGGTGTAAGGTTATGCAATTCGAGATCTCGTTTTCGAAGTGTTGGCAGAATACCTGTCAGGATGAGATGTGCATCAAATTTCTTGAGGGCTTCTCTGATTATTGCCAGGCGGTTCTTATTTTCTTCAAGTACTTTGGAGAAGCAATTTCCTTCTAGTACCTGTGGGGTTAAATTGATTTCAAGGTTAAACTTTGCGAGTTCAGTCTCCAGCCATGGATAATCTTCCATACTTTCGATGACCTCCATTGCTATGGTTTTAGGTTTGTATGTTTTGGCACAGACTAAAAACATTTCCTGTTCTGCTCCGATTCTGGTAATACCACTTTCGAACCAGTCGTTCTTTAACATATAGTCTAAAGCATAGACATCATTTAGCAGGTAGCGCACGAAGCGCTTCATCTGTTCGTTATCTTTAAGAGTAGAAACTTTTTGCTCTCCCATGGGTTGCGCATATTAGAATTAAGTTCTGAAGAACTTTTAAATGTTATCTTAATTAAAAAAAACGATTAAATTTAAACAAATTACCTAATAGTTTGAGAAAAACGCACAAATAATTTACGGGGCTTGTTTAAAAAGTAATTTATTGCTCTGAGCAGGGTGGTTTTCTACTAAAACCACTTCATAAAAATAATTAATCCAAGTTGCGATTCATTAATGGAAAACGAAATTCGAAAATGAAAGGAAGACTTTTAGCACTCATTTTTTTTGGAATATCAATGACAACATTTTCAGCCTGTAGTGATGATGATGAAATTACTTTATTTGAAATTCCATACCAGGTTTCTTTTAATATAAATGCTGGCCTTGATCCTTTTCAGGTTCAATATTTCCAAATCGACAATCTGGATAATAGGCTTCAGGATTTATTGTCCAGCAGAGGACTTTCGATGAGTGATGTAAGTAAAATTGCGCCGGGCAACGCACAGATGAGAGCAGAATTCAGCAATGCGTCCTACAGTTTCATTCGTGAAATATCGGTCCGTTTGTATCAAGGGGACCCTCAAAATCCATCGAACTGGAAGGAACTTTTCTACCGGGATGATCCCAACCTCTTTCAAGAAGACAGTATACTCGATCTTTTTCCCTCTTTAGTAGATGCATTGCCGCTAATGCAGGAGGAAACAATTAATCTAAGCATTGTTATCCAGTTAAGAGATATTACACCACAAACGATGGAGCACCAGCTTAACTTTTCTCTCTTCGTTCAATAAAACTTTACAAAATGAAAAAATTAACCATCTTATTCTTATTAGCAATTTTTACTTTCCTTGCTTGTGACAAGACCAGCGCGCCCGAAAAAGAGGGAACGGCTACAGAAGGTTCTACAAATCAATCTCAACCTTCACAAAGTACAAAAAACCCGGACCCCGCACCTGAATCGAATATTCAGTCCAGAAATTTGAGGGTTCCGGATGCGGAATTCATTTGTATTCCCGGAAAACGAGTTGGACAAATAACTACCTCTTCCGATGAAGAGCAAATAATTGAACTTTACGGCCAGGAAAATGTGAAACGTGAGGAAATTGGTATAGGAGAAGGGTCTTCCGTTCCGGGTACGATTGTTTTCCCGGACAATGAGAAGCAATTGGTTATATATTGGGAAAAGGAAGCGCCTTTTGAGAAGATTGCCAAGATTCGCATTGATCGACGTGGAGCTCCATGGCGTACTTCCAGTGGCATTAAAATCGGAACGACGATAGAAGAACTTCAGAAAATCAACGGAAAAGAATTCTTTTTCTATGGTTTTGAATGGGATTATAGCGGCTTAGTCAACGATTGGTCAAACGGAAATATTTCTGAACTCTTAAATGTGTCATTAATTGCTGACAATCCTGAGGCTGTATTACCGGATCTTATAGGAGAGAAATTGTATTCATCTGAACATCCAAAAGCAGCGGAGGGTGATTTGACGGTAGGATCGATGATGTTTCTATTTAGCCAGGCTCCTGTACAATAAGAGTATCGAGGCGCTTTGGGGTGGTTTTTCTTCGAAAAACCACCCCAAAGCGCCTCGATACTCTTGTTGTAATCTAAGAGGACTCTCTAATTTGCTCAGGGGTTTTGACTAATAGTTGGAATCCGTTTCCATGGATATTGACGATTTCAATTTTAGGATCTTTTTTAAGATATTTTCGAAGTTTAGTTACAAACACATCCATACTACGAGCGGTGAAGTAGTTATCTTCTCCCCAAATACTGTTCAGGGCTTCAGATCTTGGGAGGATATCATTCATTTTCAGACAGAACATCCGGAGAAGTTGTGCTTCTTTAGGAGAGAGTTTAGCTTTATCTTTTTCTCCGTTTTCTGTATTGAGGGTTAGTATGCGAAGGGGGTAATTAAAGTGGTAATTACCGATGTTAAACTCCTTGACTTCGGTCTGAGGTTCATTTTTTTGTTTGCTTCTTTTCAGGATTGCCTGTATACGAAGAAGCAACTCTTGAGAATTAAAGGGCTTAGTGATATAATCATCTGCACCGATTTTAAAACCCTCCAGGACATCGTTTTTCAGTGCTTTGGCGGTAAGGAAAATAATCGGCATTTCCGTATCTTTTTCTCTGATTTCCTTAGCCAATGTAAAGCCATCTTTTTTGGGCATCATAACGTCAAAAATACAAAGATCAAACTCACCATCGTTATACTTTTTAAGCCCCTCTTCGCCGTCAGTAGCTAGAGAGACATCGAAATCATGCATTTCAAGATATGAACGTAGAACATCCCCGAAATTTCGATCATCTTCTACGAGAAGTATTTTGTTATTCCTCGTCATAATTCGTGATTTTTTCCTTAAAGGGTAATAGTTTATGAATATTTTTTAATTACTTACGTAAAAAGGGAATAAGAGAATAAGGCTACTTCCTTTTCCCAGTTCACTTTTAACACCGATGGTCCCTTTATGAGCATCCATCATAGCCTTTACATAACTCAAACCCAGACCAAAACCTTTAACATCGTGTAGATTACCGGTGGGGACACGATAGAATTTATCAAAGATATGTTTCCGCACATCTTTACTCATTCCAATCCCTTTATCAGAAACTACAACTTCAACTCCCTCATTTGTATTGCGAGTAGAGACAGAAATTTCAGGTTTTTCTGGAGAATACTTATTCGCGTTATCAAGCAAATTGTAAATAATATTCGAAATATGAGTAGCATCTCCTTGGACAACAGGGTACTCTGCATTGAAGTCAGTGGTCATGCTCCCTTCTTTTTGCTCTACCTGTAAACTGGCATTGTTCACAGCTTGCTCAATAACTTCATGTAAGTTTACACTAACAAGCTTCAATTGAAAATCTCTTTTATCAATTTGCGCCATTTGCAACACTTTCTCCACCTGATTATGCATCCGCGCATTTTCCTGCTTGATGATGCTCGCAAAACGCATTACTTTGCTTTTATTTTCCGACACCATGGGGTTTCCAATAGAATCCGCGGCCAGGGATATGGTTGCAATTGGAGTTTTGAATTCATGGGTCATATTATTGATAAAGTCTGTTTTCATCTCAGACAGTTTCTTCTGCCTGAATATTACTTGAACGGTATACGCAAAACAAAATAAAATGATGCCTGTAAACACAATTGAGGCCAGTAAAGGCTTCCATCCCGACCGCCAGACTACGCTTGCCTTAGACGGGAAGTGCAGCATTAACAAGCCCGGGGAGCACAAATCATTTGGAAATAAGCGAACATTATAGTTGGAAGCGATCAGTTCATCCGAACCCGTTTGCGATGCTTGTAGTTCATTTTCTTCCATTACTACATAATGCCCATCTTTGATTACAAAAGAGCTTTGGGAATTGGCAAATACCCCATAGCTATAAGTGGTATTAATCCCCTTACTCGACAATTCCTGTTCGATAGATTGATCCAGTAATCCCAGGTGTATTCGTTTTTCTATTGGAGGAGGACTGACGATGTGGGTGACTTTTTGTTGTTGCCATAATTTCCACATTTTTTGTGATTTAAGATTCCTCTCCTGCACACAGACGTTGCATTGACAAGTATCTTCATTTTGAATAAAAGCCACAATATTGTCAATGGACAGGATGCTATCTACATTTATTCTGTGCTTCACAAAAAACTCTACCGACAAGGCATCAATATCAGTATTAAAAGGCAAATTGGTTTGTTGGGCGAAATAGCGGTCTCCTAAGTTTGGAATATAAGTTAAAGCTTCCAAACTTTTCTGAAACTCCTCATAATACTGTAGCTTATCGGCTACGGTATTTAAAGCAGAATAAACATCCCGGTCAAAACGTTTTTCCTCTAACGAAATAGACCAGTTGATCCAGTAAGCTTGTAGAAGGATAGTTCCTATCAATGCCGCAGTCATCAGACCAATGATAATCCAAATGGCTATTTTATTCATAATGCTCCCCTATGTGAATCTTAAACGATTTTTTTTACAAACTATTACAAAGCTAACTGATAAAAACCACGGATTACTTGAACGAACTGCTAGTTTAACTAAAAATTAACCCCAAATTGTGGTTCATGGGAAAGGCCAATGAATAAGCATGAGTCATCCCGAAAATTCGGGATGACTCATGTTTATTCGTTAACCCTTTCCCATTTTACGAGATTAGTTGAGTCGGAACCGTACAGTAATCCCGGTATTCCAGTTCGTAATAGGATAAGAAGCCGTTGTTTTAGGAACCGATCGATTGTAATCAAAGAAGAAGCGGAAATTCAGCCGCTCGTTAAAATCATAATCTACGGAAGGAGAGAAACGAACAGTTCTTGCTCCTCTGGTTGGTTCTGCAACCCCTTGATCCAGTAGGTGATTAATAGTAACATCATCGCTAAAGGAGAAGTCAAACTGGATGTTGAGATCTTTTCCCTGGCCCTGTTGCTGGGCATTGGGATCATTATTTGAATTCGGATCATTTTGTTGTTCCTCACGCTCACGTCTTCGCTTAGCCTTTCTACTTTCGAGGAAAGGTAATCTAAAGCCTTTCAGGACATAACCAAAGCCGAAGGAGTATTCGGTTTTTTTCGTTTCGCTCAGCTGATTATTGATAAAACTCATGGATAAGTTCCGGGATGTTTTATAGTCCAGCCTAAAGTCCATGCTGTTTCTCAGTTGGACATTTAAGCCAATCAGAGGAGCAAATTGTTCGTTAATAACAATAGTAGGAATTTCGTAACGCGAAAAGAAATCCTGATTATTATTTAAGCTTTGGATTGATTCATTGAATTCTACCTCGGTAAGGAACTGGTTGATCGTCAAGGTAGATTTGTAACCGTGAGACAGGTTTACCCTTGTAAATATATCTTTAAACACTGGCAGCTTGGACAAGCCATTGTAAGTAAGCCTCCAGTTTATTTTCGGCAGCATATTCCGAAAATCATTCTTGCTATCGATTAGTTTTATGTTATTCGGATCTTGGCCGGTATATGCCGCCAGGAATGCAGGTACAAGCACATCCTGTTGATATCTACCATAACCAGCGGTGTAACCTAAGCCTGCCTGTATCGGGTCATCGTGCAGGCCTTCGCCCAGGCGTCTCGATATATCTAAACGATGGGCTTCAAACTTGGCAAAGAGCCCATTAATATCATTATCAAAAAGTGTATTGACAGCTAAGTAGGAAATGGTAAACGAGCCATTTTCCCTGGGGGTGACGTGCACAATTTCATCGGGGTTAACGACTTGATCGTAAATGGTATCTTTAAAAAGCAGGGTATTACTTTCCTGATAGTTACGTGTGGCTTCCAATTCTATCTGAAAATCCTGGAAAGGCTCTATTGATACCCGGGCATTTAAGTTTTGGCTATAAGTTTGGATTACCTGTTGATTCAAAAAGGCATTTTCTGTCATCCAGCCATCATTAGCAGCTTGCCGTAACCAATCATCGGTATTGGGGTTAATATCTGGCTGAAGGCCTGCAACAAAATCCCAACCGGGAGCTTCGAAACCAGAACTCAGCCCCAGCAATTGGGTAACAGGCATGAAGCCAGGAATTACGGTAGTAAAGTCTTCTGAATAAGTCAAGCGAGCTTTCCTGAGCAGTAGCAATGGCCTGATCAGTATTTTTTCTACCTTGCTGGGTTCACGATTTTTCTTAGCCTTATCCTTATCCTTCGATTTATTATTCGTTGGGCGCCTTGAAGGTGGGCGCCTTCTTCTTGAAGAGCTTCTACTTTTAGCATTTATTTTCTTTAAATACTTGGATTGGTTGTACAAAGACTCAAAATTCAAATCCCCATTAATTTGCCTTGACTGTGAGTTTTGGATTACATTTCCCAGTGAATCCACATTCAAAGCAGCCGCGGACCAGGAATAATTGGCATTATACTGAGCTTTAACGTTAATCCAATCCAGTAAAGGGAAGTTT
This sequence comes from uncultured Saprospiraceae bacterium, assembly GCA_964537285.1. Taxonomy (GTDB): domain Bacteria; phylum Bacteroidota; class Bacteroidia; order Chitinophagales; family Saprospiraceae; genus CAZHZT01. The sequence continues at coordinate 30,109 of CAZHZT010000026.1, forward strand.
TTCAGAGGAACATTGTAACTTAGATTCAGATTGTGGCCATAGTTTTTCATCCTCCCCAGCTTTTGTATATTATTCCAAATACTATCCCTTCGGGCCTGGTCTGAGATTCGATTACTTTCCTCATCGAATTCTCGGGGTTCATCAATCACAGCATTTGCGTTAGCGGTATAATTAAACTTCAGCGATTTGGAAATATCCCAATTCAAGGCATAAGACCGATCCCACAGAAACTGCTTATTAAAGAACGTATTGATAGGAGATTCTTCTTCGATACCTGTAAAGCGGTATCGGGTTTCCTGAAAACGACGATTCAATTGCGTGTTAAAACTAAATGATTGGGGAATGAGGTTCAAGTTAAATTCTGTAAGCCATTTAAAGTATTTATCCTTTTTAATAAGCCCTTTGAACGGATAAATGAATAGAGGCTTCATACTAAAATTATAATTAACGATCCCTCGATAATCGTCAATCTGATCTTTTGCTATAATCGGCGTTCGTCGGAAAGTTTGTGTATAACCATAGGTAAATGAGAAATTAGAGATATCCCAGGGGAAGGATGGTCCTTTACCGGTTTTCTGTTTCTGGACGTTTTCGAAATTTATCGTGCTTATCCGGGTAAAGTCCTGTGCCTGTTTACGGATAGAGTCCCTTTTTTCTCTGCTATCGGCGGCTCGGAGTTTATCTTTCAGAGGGATATCTAAGTCGTAGGGATCAAATTGCGGATTACTTATCTGTTCAGAATATTGAGCATAAAAAGGAATGCTTAAGCCTATACTTTCCGGCAGCAATCTACCCAGCTGAAGGCTGGCCGCCAGATCATACTGGATAACTTCTTCACGGGCACGATCATTGAGTTTTTGTTCCAGGCCGCCATAACCGATACCACCATAATTTCCGGCAATGCTAAGGTTTCCAAAATCCGCCAGTTGCATATCGACCCTTGCAAGGGCAGCTACCCCACCTCTTTCGTCCAAACCACTTACTCGCAGTTCATTGATCCATACTTCGGAGCAGCCCGACACCTGTTCACAACTTCGACTCCTGATACCAACCATAATCCCTTTAACAAGGCCAAGGTTTGGATTACCTAATACCGAAACCCGGTTCTCTGGATTCTCCGGATCAGCGGCATAAGCAGGCCCTCCATCATTGCGCTGAATTTTTATTTGCCGCAGCAGCTCCATAGGGAAGTCAATTTCATTTTCAACTAACCAGACTTCATTGATATAGCGATCATCGGTGGGTTGAATCCCCATAATATTGGTTGAATCCGACATGGTGAGCGGCACTTCGTATTCGTAGTAGTTTCTCTCGAAATCACTTCCCATTCTTATAAACAGGGACAGATCGCCGGTTTCGTAATCTTCAATATCTGTTTCAGCATGCACAAACATTTTGAGGCGTTCGTACAAACGCATATCAAAATCAATGATCTTATATATCGCCTTACTTTCCATAGGCATTAAATCGCATACCCTAAGAGCGAGGGAGGTTTCATTTTGCAAGGCATCCGGAAAAGCACCAACGGAATTCTCCCTTTCAATCCCATTAGGCAATACATAATTGAATGGGGTACGGAGGCTATTTTCCTCAATATTCACATCATTTACATCAAAAAGGGTCGGTTTATCTTTAGGGAAAAAATCAGACACACAAGGCTCAGGAACTTCATTGGGCCATGTAATGTCTCTTTGGTAACGACGCCATTGATTGCGCACTAATTCCAGCGTAGCAAAACGCAGCGTCACCTTACTCTCCCAACCATTCAGGTACATTCTCATAAAGCGAATAGAACGAAAATCCTGAATATTTCCTACTTTCCCGGTATACTGATCGATTGGCACTTTAAAACGGTACCAGGTACCCGTTTGCCCCTGCACGGTATCCGTAACGAATTGATTAGGCTTTAATTCAAAGCCTCGACCATCAGGAAGCGCATCACCTCTTTCTAATTGAATGCGGTATTGATAATAGCTTTCAGCTTCGTTAAGTGAGTTATCCTGATTGATATCTTCGGTATCCGGTTGATTCCAGAATGCTCTGGTAAACGTATTGTTTGAAGTGTTAACCGGGGAGTTATCCTGCGGATGGTTAAAGCGTCTAAAGCGGGTATAGAAATCATCGCCCGCTTGTTCATCTCTAAAACTAACAAAGTTATCATTGGCGGGATCTCGAATAATTTCATCTAAAACAGGCTGGCTGGCAACACCTGTCATTTCATCGATATAGGTTTGGAACTTGGTTTGTTCGTCATCGTCTTGAAGCCCGTCGAAACCTAAATCCTGCAGGGCACGTTGATCAGGATCATTAGCAAAGGCATTCACTACCCTCGGTTTACGCCCTACACGCCCCATATTTGTTTCGTCGGGCAGCGGATCATCGGCATCTATCGGCAGGCCGTTCTCGAAGAAAAGCCTGGAATCACGCATGATATCCTCAGAAATATTCCCAAGATTTATATAAAGATCTCCAGATTGGGAGACTTCCCCGTTTTCATCAAACATGAAGGGGTTTAACATCCAGAATTCGATGAACTCATAGTTTGCGGCTTCAAAGTTTGGGTTTTGAATATCCCGCATGATACCTCCCCACCGAGATTCCGGTTCATTCAGACGAAGTTCAGTTCCACTTGCATCCGAACCTGCAGAGTACTCCGAACCTGAAGGGGTATCAAAGTTGTAAGGCCCCCTTTGGTCAGGATAGAAAGTAAGGTTAAGGGTTGGTATAAAGTTATTCTGAGTGGGAAGTACACTTCGATTTTTGAATACTTCAGTTTGTTGAACTAAGCGTTGATAAGGATCTTCATCATTAATGGGCACTCCCCCCAGGTCAGTCCGGTACCAGTTAAGGAGGGCCCTGTTTACGTTAGACAAGGTAGAGTCAATCAATCTGGATTCGGGAAACAAGGGGTTATTGTTCATGATGTCATTCTGAGGCACACTGGCAATGACCCAACGAGTAAGTGGTGTTCTCAAATCAAAGCCCGCCGTACTTCCCTCGAAGTCGTCAAGATATACTACACCGCTTCGATCTCGTTTTCCTTCATCGGTTTCCCCTTGATTGATTGCTCTTGAGTGCCCGGGGTCGAGTGCAGCGGCTTCTGCGGTGATGGAGATGGTTGATTTTTCTTTCGTTTCAATAAAAGGAAGAAAATCCACAGCTTTAGTAAGCCAAGGAGCCTCAGCAGTGAAGTTCAGGTCTACTCCATAGACACGATTATTGATGGGATCATCTCCGATATTTACTTTTTGAGTAAATGGACGTTCAAAAAGGTGCATATAAGTTGCTCCCAGGTTAAAGTTCTCATTTACAGCATAATCTGTACGAAGTCCTAAGAGCGTTTTGGTTTGGAATCCAAATAAAGTATTATCTTCAAAGTTGACGTTGATCGGCACTCCGGAATTCAGGATACGATCATTAAGGATACGAAGCCGGCCGAGGTTGTAATCGATTTCATAATCCTGGCCTTCAATCAGAGGCCCCCCCGCAGCGGTTACCGTTACAGAGTTTCTAGGCAAATTAAATGCCCCAAGAGAAATTTCCGATGAAAAACTTGATTTATAGGAACCTCTGATAGTAAATCGGTTAAACTCGGGATATTCTCTTGCCCTAAAGACTGTGGAGTCGTACAGCATTTGATAGGTATAGAAGCTGGCCAATTGCTCATCATCGAACTGCTTGGCCAGAGAAGACCCAAAAGGTTCCAAAACGGGGAACAGGATCCGTCCATTCTGTGGAAATATGGTAAGCCCGGGCACAAAGTCAAAGACCCCGTCGGGCGCCGGATCTCCCTGAGTATTCAAATTATCCAGGTTAAAAACCTGAAGCAAGGGTTTTGTCGGCAAATCCGGTAAAAAGCGTTTCTCTCCTTCTCCGGCATCTTCATAGAAAATATCGAGTTGGAATTCTTCCTGGCTAAGTTGAAAAGCATTTAAGGAGTATACATTCTTCATCATTAAATCCCACATAGGAATATCTACCCTTGGAGTAGTACTTTTCAACATTTTTACAAAAAGTACATTCTGAGTAACAGTAGTGGAGTCGACGGTTTCGTTTACATCACTTGCAAACTCACCCACTTGATAAGTTTTACCGTTGTAATCATACTGGAATGCGACTGCCAGTACTTGATCTGGTCTAAGGTTGATGTTAAGGGAGATGAAGCCCAGTTCCGGATGGAAGCTATACTCATTATTGTTCAGTAGCCTTGCCTGAACCTTTTCAAAGTCTCTGGTTTGTTCGAAATTAAAAGGAGGTGCTTCGAGGGTTGCAATTACATTATCGATTTCACGTGCTGACGGAATCCCAAGAATATCTTCATATATTCGGTTTCCATCGCGATTACTTATTACTTCCCTACCGGGGAGGGGCTTACGCCCAAAAATATCAAAATTACTCGGCACCGTAAGGGTATCATTGAGGTAGCGACTATTCTGGGTATTCAATTGACGCGGTTCCCCCAAGTCGGACAGAGCTACAACATTTTCTGTATTGATTGTTTCGTTGCGATCATTCGTGACGTACACTTCCAAGCGGATGATACGGAATTGGCTATTAATCTGAGGGAGGTTCCCCAGAGCATTTTCAAAGGTTTCTCTATTGAAATGAGTAAGGAAAAAGTGGCGGTTTTCTTCATATTCATCCGCTTTAACTTCGAAATTTGATATTTGGCTGTTCCCCTGCAACTGAATTTGACGACGCTTGGATTGCTGTTGGGAAACGATAGTTGTAAAGCGCAGTTTTCCAAATTGAAGTTCAGTTAATAACCCAAAGAGGTTCTGACTTCCCTGAATCAGGGAATTTCTTAGAGGAAGGCTCACATCTCCCGCTTCAATACGTTTAAGGATATCATCTTCTCCAAATTCCTGGCTGTTATAGTTCAACTTCATTTGGTTGTCAAAATCAAATGTTGCACCTGTATTATAGTTGAAGGCAAGGTTAAGCTTTTCCCCGATGGATCCGGTAACGCTCATATTAATGTCCATATCGAAATCAAACCCTCCCTGGCGCTGTGTACGAAGCGGGAGGATAGGATTTTCCAGGCGTTGAAAATCCACCCCAAAAGTAAGGTCAATATTACCTTGAGGGCGAATATCTACTTTTGTACCTCCGAATAAGCGATCAATAAGTTGATCTTTAATATCCACTTTCTTGAGGGGGTCGAGCAGTGCCAAGCCTCCGGAGCCACCAGTATTGACCCCTGAAAGGGATTTAAAGTAATCGCGTTCATCTTCTTTAGCCTTCCACTCGAGATACTCTTCAAAGGTCATGTAAGAAGGCATTCTGTAGAAATCATCTCCAATTTTCTCAGTAATTAGATAACTATCTGAGTTAGGATCGTATTCAACATTTTGCTGGATAATGGACGGATCCTCCAGGTCAAAAGGATTATTGTTTGCTTCGTTGATAAAGTCCCCATAGCGATCTGATAGAATAAACGTATCGCGCGGAGTCGAAAGATCAGAGCTGTATGGGCTTTCAGGTCTATTGTTTCCCTGTATATTGGAGGCAAGAGAAACAAGACAAAAAAGAGAGCAAAGTAAAAATAATATTCTCACGACTATCAAAAATTTATTACACGGGATTATTATGAACAAGTCATTCAGGATCGATCAAAAGAATTTTGGCAGAAATTTGGGGATTCCCTCGATTCCTGCCAAAGCACTTTTGCCCGATTCTAAATGGTTACATTTACCTTAGTTGTTTAAGAGCGAGTTTTACCAATTGCTCCACATTTTCTACGTTCTTATGATCTTTATAGACGGCCTTAAGAACTTTTTGAACCTGAAGCTTGTTAAAACCCAGATTAACTAATGCCAATAACGCCTCTTGGCGTACAGTATTGTCTACAGCAGGTAAGTTTAATTGTTCTTCGCTACTATCTTTCAAAAGTTTGTCTTTCAGATCCAGGATAATTCTTTGAGCAGTTTTCGATCCGATACCTTTTACACTTTTTAAAAGATGGACATTCTCGCCAATTATTGCATCCCGGATTTCATCAGAAGTCATCGAAGAAAGAATTATTTGGGCAGTTGAGGGCCCAACTCCGGAAACAGAGATCAAATGTACAAACAAGCCTCGTTCTTCTGCATCTGCAAAACCAAAAATTGTATGGCTATCTTCTTTTATATGCAAATGTGTCAGTAATTTGACTTGTTCCAGCTTTTCGATGAGCGCGTAGGTATTCAAGCTGATATTGACGTGGTAGCCAATTCCTCCGGTTTCAAGAACTACATAAGTAGGACTTTTATAGGTTATAAGTCCTTTGATATAAGCCATCATAGGCAAGCAACACTTTTATGGGTTAAAGGTGAAGGGTAAAGATACCAATGGGAAATATAAAGGGAAAAGGCCTCCAATCTTTCGCCTTTGCCCCTCCACCTTTCGCCTTTAACCTTTGATTTTTAGTTCTTTGACATAAATTGTGGAAAATGGAACTTCAAAATGATAAGCCTTTCAGCCCAAAGGGCATTCAAGGCTTATCATTTTGAAGTTCCACACAATTTGTTAAAGAACGTGATTTTTTTCTTTAAGAGTGCGAAGGTAAAAATAAGTTAGAAGAAAAGTATTTCCAGAGGTTGTAATTAAAGTCCGCATCAAAATTCTTATTCAAATCCTAAGCCAGCTTTTAAAAAAACTATAATTAACGTTGAATTGTATTATTTTTGTCAGCCACAATAGGAAATTTTATAATTTATCAAAAAGAACTACATTATGCCTTTTGACATTAATATGATAAAGGCTCATTACGAGTCTTTTCCTAAAAGAGTAAAAGATGCGCGAGAAGCGCTTGGTCGCCCATTGACCCTTACTGAGAAAATTTTATATGCTCACCTACATCCTGAATCTCCTTTGCAAAATTATAAAAGGGGTGAAGATTATGTATTTTTTGCCCCTGATCGGGTAGCGATGCAGGATGCAACAGCCCAAATGGCTTTATTGCAATTTATGATGGCCGGGAAAGACAGTGTAGCCGTACCTTCTACAGTTCACTGCGATCACTTAATCCAGGCGGAAGTAGGAGCTGAAAAAGATTTACAAAACGCTCTGAACAATAATTCCGAAGTATTCAATTTCCTTTCTTCAGTTTCCAATAAATATGGCATTGGATTCTGGAAACCTGGTGCAGGTATTATCCACCAAATCGTTCTTGAAAATTATGCTTTCCCGGGAGCTATGATGATTGGTACGGACTCACACACCCCTAATGCCGGAGGCTTAGGAATGGTGGCTATTGGAGTGGGAGGTGCTGATGCCGTAGATGTTATGGCAGGAATGCCCTGGGAACTTAAAATGCCCAAAGTAATTGGTGTAAAACTTACCGGTGAATTAAGCGGCTGGACGTCGCCCAAGGATGTAATTTTGAAAGTAGCAGGCATCCTTACGGTAAAAGGTGGAACAGGTGCCATTGTTGAATACTTTGGCCCCGGGGCTAACTCGCTGTCTTGTACAGGTAAAGGAACCATCTGTAACATGGGGGCAGAAATCGGAGCAACCACATCAACCTTTGGTTATGATGAAGCGATGGGCCGTTATTTGAGAGCCACAGAACGTGCTGAAATAGCGGATATGGCTGATCAAGTTGCAGAGCATTTAACCGGAGACGCTGAATGCTACGCTGAGCCGGAAAAATACTTTGATGAGGTTATCGAAATTGACCTCTCTACTTTAGAGCCGCATATCAACGGGCCTTACACCCCGGATTTAGCCTGGCCAATTTCAAAATTCGCTGAAGCAGTAAAAGAAAACGGCTACCCACAAAAACTGGAAGTAGGATTGATTGGCTCTTGCACCAACTCTTCTTACGAGGACCTAACCAGAGCTTCTTCTATTGCCAAACAAGCCGTGGAAAAGAACCTTAAGACGAAAGCAGAGTTTACAGTAACTCCCGGCTCTGAACAGATTCGCTTTACCGTTTCAAGAGATGGCCTGCTAGAGGACTTCGAAAAAATGGGCGGCATTGTCCTTGCCAATGCTTGCGGCCCTTGTATCGGTCAATGGGCTCGTCATACAGATGATCCAAACAGAGCAAACTCAATTATCACTTCGTTCAACAGAAACTTCTCGAAGCGTAATGACGGGAACCCTCAGACACGCTCCTTTGTGGCTTCCCCTGAAATTGTAACAGCTATGGCGATTGCGGGCGACTTAACGTTTAACCCGCTCACTGATACACTGGAAAATGAGGAAGGTCAACCCGTGAAACTCAACCCTCCTAGTGGCGTAGAACTTCCCCCTAGTGGTTTTGCCGTAGAGGACGCAGGCTTCCAGCCACCTGCTGAAAATGGCAGCGAGGTTGAAGTCGTTGTCAACCCAGATTCTAATCGCCTGCAACTATTGACTCCTTTTCAGCCAATTACACAGGAGCAAGTAACGAATATGCGTACATTGATCAAAACTAAGGGCAAATGCACAACAGATCACATTTCTATGGCAGGCCCCTGGTTAAAATATCGCGGGCATTTGGAAAATATTTCCAACAATTGTTTCATTGGAGCAATCAATTACTTCAATGATGAAATGAATCATGTTGCCAATTATGCTGATAGTGCAGAGCAAGCTGAATTCATGACCGTACCCGATTCTGGGCGGAAGTACAAAGCAGCAGGCATTGGGCAGGTTGTATTTGGTGAGGAAAACTATGGTGAAGGATCTTCTAGAGAGCATGCCGCTATGGAGCCTCGCTATTTAGGGGTTCATGCAGTGATTGTAAAATCTTTCGCACGTATTCACGAAACAAACCTTAAGAAGCAAGGTATGCTGGCATTGACATTTGTAAATCCGGATGATTATGAAAAAATTCGTCAGGATGACTTCATTAGCATTACGAATTTTGACGAAATGGCTCCGGGGAAAACATTGAATGTCCGACTTACACATGCCGATGGCACAGAAGATAGCTTCGAGGTTCAACACACCTATAATGATGCACAAATTGCTTGGGTAAGAGCGGGCTCTGCCCTTAACAAAATACGTATGGAGGCAGGGGTTGCCTAACCCAGCCTTTTAACAGACTTATTCTGTAGCTGCCGAAGAGTGCAGAACAAGTCTATTACATCATAGTGATTCACTGGCATTAAGTAGTTCACGGAATTGGGCTACCAAACAGATGATAGCTATTTTGTACTGAATCAAGGCGCGAAAACCGCGCTTAGCCCTTGTTAAGCAAGGCTTTGAGCAACGCAGAGTCAGCGCAAAAGAGCATCATATGTTTATGTAGTTTAATTCCGTGAACTACTTAACTTTCCTGAGAAAATTGATGCCAGTGGATCACTTTATTATGCTATTAAGCGATCGAAGAGGCTGTCAAGAGGGATTCAAAGATCAAGCGGCCATCTTCATTTCCAAGAACCTTTTCAGAAGCTCTTTCCGGGTGAGGCATCATTCCCACTACATTTCTTTGTGCATTACAAACACCTGCAATGTTTAATACAGAGCCATTTGGATTTGCTTCAGGAGAGATCTCACCATTTTCATTGCAATAGTAGAACACGACCTGATCGTTGGTCACCAATTCGTCCAATGTTTTTGGATCTGCGATATAACGCCCTTCTGCATGAGCGATTGGAATGGACAGGGCATTACCAGAAAGGTTATGACTCACAAAACTATTGGATGTACCTTTTTTGATGTATACATTCTTACAAATGAACGTTTGCTTTTCATTTCTCACCAGTGCTCCCGGCAGCAGGCCCGCTTCACAAAGCACCTGGAAACCATTACAAACACCCCACACTAATCCTCCGGTATTTGCAAATTCAATCACGGAAGGCATTACCGGTGAAAACCTTGCAATTGCACCGGCCCTCAAATAATCTCCATAGGAAAACCCTCCGGGCAAGATAATACAATCGTCTTTTCCAAAGCCACTCAAGGACGTTTCCTTGTGCCAGATTTTTTCTACTTCTTGACCCAATACCTTTCCTAATACATGAACCATATCATCATCACAATTGGAACCCGGGAAAACTATTACACCAAATTTCATAATATTAATTTTGAAATAGATTTATGAACAAAAAAGTCTATAATTTAATACGCTGTAACCTAAGTTAATCCTCACCCTCCTATTGACTCGTTAAAAGCTAGTACCTGGAAACAAAAGGCAGCGATCACCATAATAAAGAAAAATATCTCTGACAAAGAAGAGCGCGCATTATTGAGGGACAGCGCCATAAAAATACTCAATGGAACGCATATTATTAAGGCATGCTCCAGATGTGCATTTGCTTGAAAAAAGATACCGAAGGAACCAATAATCATGTACCAATACAAAGCAGATATATTTTTTTGCACCCTTATTTTTTGCTTGAAATAAAATTGATTAAAATTAAAAACGGCAACCAACCCAAAAATAATCCAGAAAATCACTTTAAATATACTCACTCCTTCCTTCGGAAAGATATCTAAATTTATGAATCTGAAGCTTTTCATGAATATTTCTGGCCATCCCCCTAATTGATCAGTCCAAAATAAATATATCGCGTTGAGGAAAAAAGGTACTAGAAATCCCGTAGAAATCATATAAATCTCTTTGGTCTTATTTCCTCGAAGTAATTGCCACCCCATAAAAAGAGCGATTAAAAAAATAATATAAACATTGTAAAAAAGACAGGCTGCTCCTAAATATAAGCCACTATCAAATAAGTCTTTGGCCACACTTATTTGCTTGTAGGTCTTAAATAAAGCGGTTAGGCTTAACAACAAAAAGGTATTGGCTATTAAAACGGGAGAAAGAACTAAGTACTCTGGATATAAGCATGTTAATAGCACATAGGTCGCTGCAGGCACATAATTTGATAAGGTCCCCGACATTCTATAGGTGTGTACCAAAGCATTTACCAATAAGGCTTGAACAAAAACCAAGGCCATCCCTAGCAAGGAACTTCCTATAGTGTATTCAGGAATCCAATGATACAAGACAGATGCCCAATATCCAGAGGGCCCAAAAGGTATGACTGGTTGCTTAAACAGTACAACCCCCCTCAAGAGAAACATAAATACAAAAACAGCAAATACTCCCCAAATCTGGTTTGTCTTAAATATTCTTAACACGTTAAATTCCTTTGCATAAAAAAAACAGTTCTTTAACAAATTGCATGGATGTCCAAAGTTAGTTCTTTGGACGTCCTGAATAAGATTAGAACAAAATTCTTTCCAAATATATGGAATAGACTTGTTCTGTAGCTGCTTAATGGACTTTAATTGCCAAATTTTATTTTAAGGGATCAGGAAAATAATACCCTACCCATTTTACTTGTCCTTTTTTCCTCAGGCTTTATTGGAAAGCCTCGCCGTACCTTCGGGTCTCGAAGGCATTCGTGACAAGTTGCGCCTGCGTTTTTCGCCTTGTCTAAAATAAAATCTGGTCAATTACGCTCCGTCAGCAGCTGCAGAACAAGCTAAATAGTTAATTATATAGAATGAACGTCAAGAGCCTGATGAAAAAAACGGCTACTTATTTCGGCTAATTCCAAGGAATGAGCGGGCAACTCATCAAGAGTATAAGGGTGTCTACCTCCATAAACATGATTCGCCCCTTCAATAAGATGAAGCATTGCATCCGGCTTAAATTCTTTTAGTTCCAACGCCTGCATATGCGGAACAGCAGGATCATTCGTTCCGTGAATAATGCACATCGGAATTTTCACTCGGTCTAAAGCGGAAGAAATATCAAAGCGGTTTTTATTATTATCAAAATCTTCAAAAAGTTGATAGTAAAGCGGCATTTCCTCATTAGTGCGTGCATTTTTGATGTAAAAAACCCCTTTTTCTCTCCATGCTTCAAGTGCTCCGGGAGCTTTCCAGGCATTATCTAACCGACTTACCGAAGACCAGGTAGCGAGTGCTTTGATGCGATCATCTTCAGCAGCTTTGATCATGCTGATGCCTCCTCCTCTGCTATGCCCAATGACTCCTATTCGAGACAAATCCAATTCTTCTGCCGGTATTTCTCTTTGAGAAGATAGCCAGTCGATGACCTCTCCGATATCTTCTATTTCTATTGAATAGTTATTATGCCCAAAAGCCTCCAGGTCTGCAAATTCATACGGTTTGTCAATCGTTGTTCCATTATAAGAAAGATTGAATTTAACAAAAACAAAGCCTTCTCTGGAAAAATATTTTGAGAACAAGTACCAATGCCCCCAATCCTTAAATCCTTTAAAGCCATGAACGAAAATTAACACTGGCTTTTTTCGGCCATCTCCGAAATAATAAGCATCTAATAAAAACGGTCGATTTGACTTTCCGACAACAATATCATTTTTTACAATGTTCATAATATTCAATGTTATAGTTTACTTATAACTTCAACGTAAAAATACGCATTTATGGTCAAATCCTTGTCGGCCATAAAAGGACCGATAGAAAAAGAATTAAAGGAGTTCGAAAAACATTTTCGAAACTCCATGCGTAGCCATGTCCCCTTGTTAGACAGGATCACCTACTATATTGTTAAGCGCAAAGGGAAGCAAGTACGGCCGATGTTTGTCTTTTTGTGTGCTTCATTGTGTGGAAGTACTACCCCTAGCACCTTCCGGGCGGCATCATTAGTGGAATTACTGCATACAGCAACTTTAGTTCATGATGATGTTGTAGATGATTCCTTTCAAAGGCGAGGTTTTTTCTCTATCAATGCACTCTGGAAAAACAAGGTCGCTGTTCTTGTAGGAGATTACTTGTTATCCAAAGGCTTGCTTTTAGCCTTGGAAAATGAGGAATATGACCTTTTGCAAATTGTTTCTAAAGCAGTAAAGGAGATGGCGGAAGGAGAACTTCTCCAAATGGAAAAAGCAAGAAGGTTAGATATTGAAGAAAAAGTCTACTATGATATTATTCGCCAAAAAACCGCATCCCTTATTGCCTCTGCATGTGCTGCGGGGGCATCTTCTACCACCGATAATAAAGAAACGGTCGAACAAATAAGACTTTTTGGTGAAAAAATCGGAATTGCCTTTCAAATCCGTGACGATTTAATGGATTTCGGTAGCGATGATATTGGAAAGCCCAAAGGAATTGATATAAAAGAAAAGAAATTGACGCTTCCTTTGATATATGCTCTTGAAAATACATCTAGTGCTAAGAAAAAACAAATAATTCAAACTATCAAGCGCCATCACAATGATAGCAGTAAAGTAGCTGAGGTAATTCAATTTGTGAGAGATAGTGGAGGCCTTGATTATGCTCGAAACGCAATGTTCCAACACAGAAAAGATGCCATAGAAATTTTAATGACCTTTCCTGAATGCCCGGCAAGAGATTCGCTGGAGCAACTTATTTATTTCGTGACTGATCGGAAAAAATAAGAACCCATAGCAGCCTTTAATATATATAGTAGCTAAGTAGTATTAAGATGTATGCTATTGAATTTTTGAGAAAAATTCAATAGCATACATCTTAATACAAGCTAATCTTTTTCGTTCTTTTTAAGGCAAACGCGTAATATCAGCGCCGATAGCCCGAAGCCTTTCATCGATTCGTTGGTAACCTCTGTCAATCTGATGGATATTACTGATTACACTTTTACCCTCAGCGGAAAGTGCTGCTATGAGCAGAGCTACACCTGCCCGAATATCGGGTGAAGTCATTTTTATACCTCTAAGGGGATATTTTCTATCCAAACCGATAACAGTCGCCCTGTGTGGATCGCAAAGAATGATCTGTGCGCCCATATCAATAAGCTTATCTACGAAAAACAAGCGACTCTCAAACATTTTCTGATGTAACAAAATACTTCCTCTAGCCTGGGTAGCAAGAACCAGGACAACACTCATCAAGTCAGGAGTAAACCCCGGCCAGGGGGCATCGTAGATGGTCAGAATTGAACCATCAATAAAGGTCTGGATTTCATAATGATCTTGAGCGGGAATTACAATGTCATCATTTTGAATGCTCATCTGGATACCCATTTTTCTGAAAGTATTCAGGGTATTTCCCAGAGCATCTACACGTACATTCTTTATAGTGATTTCGGACTGCGTCATTGCTGCTAACCCGATAAAACTTCCGATTTCAATAAAATCAGGAAGTAATCGATGTTCTGTTCCATTCAGCGAATTTACGCCTTCTATTTTCAATAGATTAGAACCGATCCCGCTTATTTTGGCCCCCATTTGATTGAGCATTCGACATAATTGCTGTACATAAGGCTCGCATGCCGCATTGTAAATAGTTGTTACTCCTTCAGCCATAACAGCTGCCATAATAACGTTAGCGGTACCCGTAACTGAAATTTCATCCATTAGGATATTGGTTCCGACGAGTTTATCAGCACTTACGAAGTAATTATTCGATTTAGAATCATAATGAAATTCCGCTCCAAGTTTCTGAATACCCAGGAAGTGCGTATCCAGGCGTCTACGCCCGATTTTATCCCCTCCTGGTTTAGGAAGGAAAGCCTTTCCGTAACGAGAAAGTAAAGGTCCGATCAGCATTACAGAACCTCGGATAGCACGAGCCGCGGCCTGGAAGGTTGGATCATCGAAGAAGGACAGGTCCAGAGAGGAGGCCTCGAATTTGTATACCCCCTCATCCATTTTTTGAACACTTACTCCAAGCCCCTGGAGAAGTTCCAGTAATCTGCGAACATCCCTGATGTCCGGAAGATTAGAAAGGGTAACAGGTTGAGCTGTAAGTAGAACGGCACAAATTACCTGAAGGGCTTCATTTTTTGCTCCTTGTGGAATAAGGGTTCCTTTTAGAGGTTGTCCACCGACAACTTCGAAAGCATCACTTGGCATTGTTAAGTAGATTTATAAAAAGTTGGTTATTGAATGAATGGCTACTTACGCCGCTTACCTTTAGAACGGTGGCTCTTTCCGTTATTGCTACCATTCGTTCCACCACGTTTCTTTCTACGGCTAGAAGATGACAGGTTATCCAAAGAAGCGTTTTCGTTCATAGCCAGTTGGCTATTAGACAGAGAGTCCAGATCTCCTTTAATAACGTCATCACTCACATAGTGTTCTTTGTTCCATGTTCTGTAAGCAAGTTTCATATAGGAACCAATGACATTTACCAAGCCCTCTTTTACAGGCCCATCTTCCATTGAAATAGCTTTTTTGATAAGCCTTTGAACATGATGGCCATAATGGCGGAAACGAGCAGCGAACTGAGGATAAGGAATGGGATCTGGTTTTTTGAAAGCCTTTTCAGGAGAAGGTACTTCACCGTTAGGAAGTGTTACTCCGGGAAGATCAAAGCCTGCGATTCTGAAAACGTGTTTCCAAAGTTTCACCCGATAGTCATCGATATTGCGGTTTTGAGGGTGCATTTGCTGCATTAAGTCCACAATTTTTTCTACAAAGGCCTGACGTTCGACATCGGATTCCATTTCTTTGGCAAAATTAACCAATTGTTGTACGTTTCTGCCGTACTCAGGCATCACGAGGTCCTCTTTTTGAGAATTATATTCCATTTATTTGCACAATTTAAAATAGACAGTTTGAAGAATATTGTTCCTAATGCCCATTAGCGTAGGGAGAACAAATTTTCTTCATCTACAGAATTATTATTAAGGTGTTAAAAGTTCAATGAGCAAAGGTCAACACCGTCAGTGATTGATCGTCTTAAGGCTTATGGCCCTGGAATCATTCACCTTTTACCATTGTTCTTTTAGTAACATTCAAATAGTACCCCCCGATTTGGGCAGTCATTTTTGGAGCGCTACTTCACTGGAAAGGCTCGTCTGGCTTCAAAACGAACTCTCCCAAATCAGAAGCCTATATTCTGGCTGTTAAGTAATTCACGGATTTGTTATTCGACAGTGACTGATTTCGCAAGATTTCTCGGTTGATCCACGTTGCATCCTCTCATTACAGCAATATGATAAGACAAGAGTTGCAAAGGAACGACAGATAAAAGGGGCGTCAAAGGTTCATCTGTAGATGGAATTTCTATGGAGTAGTCCGCCAATTTACTGATAGCAGTGTCGCCTTCATTTACGATAGCAATAACGATGCCTTTTCTTGCTTTTACTTCCTGAATATTGCTATAAATTTTATCGTAGGCACTTTTGTTCGTGGCAATAACAATAACAGGCATATTTTCATCAATCAAGGCGATCGGTCCATGCTTCATTTCTGCTGCAGGATAGCCTTCAGCGTGAATATACGATATTTCTTTTAATTTAAGAGCGCCTTCCAAAGCTACCGGGAAATTGTAGCCTCGTCCCAGATAAAGCGCATTACTAGCATTTTTGATTTCGCTGGCGATGTATTCCACCTTGGAATTATTGTCCAAAACCCGAGCAATTTTTTCTGGAATTTGCTCCATTTCAGAAAGTAACTGGTGGTAATATGGTTTTGGAATGGTGCCTCTACGATACCCAAGATTTAAAGCCATCAAAGTAAGTAATGCGATTTGGCTGGTAAAAGATTTAGTGGAAGCCACTCCAATCTCAGGGCCAGCATGAATGTAGGAACCTGAGTCCGTCATGCGAGCAATAGAAGAACCTACAACATTTACAATTCCGTATATGAGTGCTCCTTTATCTTTTGCAAGCTCTAAAGCAGCTAGAGTATCCGCAGTTTCTCCGGATTGAGACAGAGCGATCACCACATCATTTTCATCGATAATTGGGTTTCGATAGCGCAATTCCGATGCATATTCTACTTCGGTAGGGATTCTGGCCAAGTCTTCGAGGAGGTATTCCCCGATAAGTCCGGCATGCCATGAAGTTCCACAGCCCGCTAAAATAAAGCGCTTGGCCCTTTCAATGCGTTTCCGATTTTCCTCAACACCTCCTAATCTTACCCAGCCATTAGCCGCACTAATCCGGCCACGCATACAATCACCAACGGTTTTGGGTTGTTCGTGGATTTCTTTGAGCATAAAGTAATCATAGCCCCCCTTTTCAAGGGCCTCAATTTTCATTTCAAGTTGTTGAACAAAAGGCGTTTGTACTTCATTTTCGATCGTTTTGATCTCGATTTTGCCCTCTGAATCCACAACTGCAATTTCTTCATCATTTAAATATACGACACGTTGGGTATGCTCTGCAATAGGTGATGCATCCGAAGCCAGAACAAACTCACCTTCTCCGATACCGATAACGATTGGGCTAGCTTTGCGAGCGGCCACTAATTTATTGGGCTCATTCCTGTCCATAACGACGATAGCGTAAGCACCAATTACTTTTGACAAGGCCACGCGAACGGCTTCTTCGATTGGCAGGTTTTCTTTATCTTGAATCTCCTCAATGAGGTGAACGAGTACTTCCGTATCCGTTTCGCTCACGAATTGATGTCCTTCTTTTTCGAGGGCTTCTTTGATCAGGTTGTAATTCTCGATGATCCCATTATGAACAATGGCTACTCTTCCTTTACCCGAAAGATGTGGATGGGCATTAACATCATTAGGTTTTCCATGTGTTGCCCATCTTGTATGGCCAAGCCCAATAAGGCCCTTAGGTTCATTTCCCTTTACATTGGCGACCAGGTCATTAACCTTACCTTTTTTCTTAAAAACCTCTAGTTCACCATTCAAAACAGCGACTCCAGCGCTATCGTACCCCCGGTATTCCAAACGCTTAAGCCCTTTTATTAATATTGGATAAGCTTGCCTTTTTCCAATGTAAGCAACTATTCCGCACATAGAATTGATTTAATTGATTTTTGTATAAGTTACTCTAAGTTCAACAGGAGCGTTCGTTGCACCCGGCCCAGAAATGATCACTCTGTTTGGTGTTTCCGGGCGAAAAGCGGCTCCTATAATTATTCGGTTATCGCTATTCCCTTCTATTACGTTTTGTAGGTAAGCCGCTATATTCAAAGTGTAAGAGTTGGGGTTACTATCGTCATCAAGTACTCCTCCAAATCCATTTCTCAAGGAAGTAAGCACCGCGTTTACCCGGCCAAAATCTAAACCATTTGTAAAGAACTGAATATCTTCAATTTGTTCAAGGCCTCCATTTTCATCATATTTGTAGGCAAGCAATTGATCAATTAAGGGAAAGCTTCCTATATCAGATAGTTCAGAGCTTAGTACCAGCTCTGCTTTATTAATCTCTACCCCTTGAAGGTCTTCTAGTGCCGGCAACTGTAGTTCTAGGTTCACACCTGCCATACCTTGCAAGTACAAAGAAGAAACAGTATCGGACGGCACATTGTTCTCAAGGGCGGCCTCGACGGCAGTAGCCGTATAATCATGCTCAAATGTAGTCATTTTTGCTAAATTTCCTGCAAAGAAAAAGTTATAAGAACTCGAAAGAGTATCATCTTGCAAATAAGACAGTTCAATAAAGGAGCCATCGATATTAAATGAAAGCATATAGTTGGTTTCTGATTCAGGGACAATAGCGATTCCCTTAAATGCATCAAAAAAATCATCATTCGATTCATAGGCGGTTGGGTCGAGTTCGAGCATTTGTTGACCAAAAGCTTCTGAGAGTGGAAGTCTTAGTACCTGCGTGGAGTCATCAATTTCAGAAGCAACGATAGCGGTATCACCTATTAGTTGCCTGGTTTGAAAGCTTTGTGGAGCGTAATAAGTTTCTTCGCGGTCGAGCTCATCTTCTAATTCATAAACGCCTATTGAAATAGGCTGATCTAGATTTAACCCATACGTTTCGTCCGTTCTGACAGCAAGCACCAGTTCCACTTTATCGAGTACCACTCGTCCTTGATCTACCCCTTCCAGAAAACTTGGATTGGCAACAGAAAGGCCCATTTGAGAATATATAACAGCCTTGGCTTTCCCAAATAAAGGATCGAGGAAATCCCCGCATAAATAGGAGAACCTTTGAAATCCAGGCTGGTATACAATCACAGAATCGGCGTTAAGGGTCTTGGCTTCAATAGCAAACGTATCTGAAAAAAAGAAGGAAGCTTGATCATCAGACAGCAGGTCTTCTCCAATAATAGATGGTTCATTACAAGCCCCTAAAAAAAGAACCGGAATAGAAAGAGCTAAAAGGTAAAACTGAATTCGTTTCAAAATATTCATAAAATTTTCAGGATTTGAAGCATTTATCGTTTAAGTTGCGATTTATCTGAAAAAAGGGAATGCGTCGCTCTTTTGATGCAAGATCAATGATTTCTTTCAAAATATCTTCTTATTTTAGTTCTTTGACATAAGTAGTTCACGGAATTAAACTACATAAAGATATGATGCTCTTTTGCGCTGACTCTGCGTTGCTCAAAGCCTTACTTAACAAAGGCTAAGCGCGGTTCTCGCGCCTTGATTCAGCGCAAAATAGCTATCATCTGTTTGGTAGCCCAATTCCGTGAACTACTTAAATTGTGAAAAAATGGAACTTCAAAATGATGAGCCTTTCAGCCACAAGAGCATTCAAGGCTTATCATTTTGAAGTTCCACACAATTTGTCAAAGAACGCTTACTTTTTTCTTATCATCGCAATGTGGGTTAAATAAGAGTGCAACGGCGGTTGAATTATTGAACGCAAAGAAACGATCATATTTTGAATAAAAGTATCTTAATAGGTAGGATATGGTTGCATCTCAAAAAAAAACATCAGACCGTAAGTAGGTAATTTACAGAATCAGGCTACCCAACATAAGTCATCCCGAAAATTCGGGATGACTTATGTTGGGTAGCCTGATTCTGTAAATTGCTTATTTAAAGTTTATTGTTCTACTTCTGCAAAAAGTGAATGATAAAAATCAATGTAATTCTTAATCCCTTCATCTCCCTCTTGATAAGATAAAACAGGTTTTTCTAATTGCGCCAAAGCCTTATCCACAGATTCACTAAGATTCGGACTTGCCGTAATTAAGGCATCTGCATGTGCCATAGCTCCTTTATGCAAAGTAACACCTTCTCCGTTTTGATAATCCTTCAGGTCCCCTTCAGATAGATTATTGATAGAAGCATTAGGGATGAATTGCTCCCCGAAAGAATGATTCAACTTATCTTCATAGATTGAGTATACGACCTTTGAATTCTTAAAAAGAGCTTCGTTATTGTAGGCCGTTTTGATGTACAGAGGAACCAAGCTGGTCATCCAGCCGTGGCAATGGATAACATCAGGTGGCCAGCCGAATTTTTTAACGGTTTCAATAACTCCTTTACAGAAGAATACCATTCTTTCTGCATTATCTTTGAAAGGTTTACCCTTATCATCCGCGAACATGTTTTTGCGTTTGAAGAAATCTTCGTTGTCCAGGAAATAAACCTGCATCTTTGCTCCAGGCAGCGAAGCGACTTTAATGATAAGCGGGAAGTCATCATCATTCACAATAATGTTCATTCCGGATAAGCGAACAACCTCATGCAGGCGATGCCTGCGTTCATTAATGGAGCCATACCGGGGCATCAAAACCCGAATTTCCATCCCATCCCCTTTGATATATTCTGGCAGTTTACGAGCGATTTCCGCGATTTCTGATTCGGCAGTGTAAGGCTTCATCTCCTGGGTAATTATCAGAACTTTCTTCTTCTCCATATTTCAATCATTGAACTTTTAAAAAATACTCTCAAACAGCAATTCACTAAAGCAAAACGCTGATCAAATTATTTTATTTGAAAATAAGATTTGCAAAGTTACAAAAAATTAACGAAAATTCCGTTGTTTTGCGCCGCTCAAATTTATGTGTAAACTATGCTCTTATTTGAAACTAATAAGAAACTAGCTGATTTTATAAGCTCTCAAAAGAAAATTGGTAAATCTATCGGTTTTGTTCCCACCATGGGGGCCTTGCACGAAGGTCATATATCTCTCCTTAACAAAGCCAATCAGTATTGCGATGTGAGCGTGTGCAGTATCTTCATAAATCCTACCCAGTTCAATGAAACCAAAGACCTTGACTCCTACCCAAGAACCCTTAAAGAAGACAAGAAGCTTTTGGAAAAAGCTGGCGCAAAAGGGTTATTCTACCCATCTGTAAGTGAAATTTACCCTCAAGGCTTAAAAAGTAACTTAAGTATCGACTTAGGAGGGCTGGAAAACCCAATGGAGGGCAAATTCCGTCCAGGCCATTTTGAAGGAGTAATTCAAGTAGTGAACAGGCTCCTGGATATCGTGCAGCCCGATTCCCTTTTTATGGGCCAAAAGGATTTTCAGCAGTTTTCTGTGATCAGACGGATGCTTCAATTTGTTCATACCTCCGTTCGCCTTATAATGGGGACTACTAAAAGAGAAGCGGACGGTCTGGCGATGAGTTCAAGGAACCGAAGGCTAAGCCCCGCGAACAGAAGAAAAGCTCCTGTTATTTTCCAAACATTAAAAAATGCTAAAGAAGAGTGTGACTTTCTACCCATTGAGCAAGTCTTAAAGAACGCGGTGAATCACCTAAGCATTCCAGGTTTCCGACTAGAATATTTCGAAATAGTAGATGGTTTTACTCTCCAAAGTATCAATTCGTTAGATGAATCAGAAGTGGTCGTTGCCTGCTTAGCGATCTGGGCAGGTGATGTTCGCTTGATAGATAACCATATTATAAAAGGAGAAGATCTCCTAGTGCTTCAGGAACTAGTATCTTAAAAAAATAGCCTTATTACCTGTAAGGCCCCGTAAAAAAACGGAGACTCTTTTAAAAGTAGGCATTGTAATAGGTGAACTTACAAAATAAAAATCTGTTTCATAAAAAATCGCATTCTTTGACAAATGGTGTAGAGCTTCAAAAGTTATGTCAAAAAATTAAGGTTCTTTGACATAAATTGTGATAAAATGAAGTTTAAAAATGATAACCCCTTCAGCCACCAGGGCATTCAGGTTTATCATTTTTAAACTCCACACAATTTGTCAAAGAACGAGAACTAAAAATCGAAAACAACCAAAATGCTAATTCAAATTTTTAAATCTAAAATACATCGCGCGACTATCACTGAAGCCAACTTGAACTACGTTGGCAGCATTACCATAGACGAAGACCTAATGGATGCCGTCAATCTAATTGAAGGAGAGCGCGTGCAGGTAGTAAATAATAATAACGGAGAACGACTTGAAACCTACATCATCAAAGGAGAACGAGGTTCAGGAACTCTATGCCTGAATGGAGCTGCGGCAAGAAAAGCTGAAGTAGGAGACACAGTCATTATCATTGCCTACGCCTACATGACTCCTGAGGAAGCTAAGCATTTCCAGCCTAAAGTTGTTTTTCCTAATGAACAAAATCAGCTAAGTAACTAAAAGCTCTCGGGAGGAATATTTTTCATTGGAGAGGTTCTTTTTTAATAATATTCTTCGAAAAGCCTTAAAAAAGAACCTCTCCAATGAAAAATATTTCTTATTAAAGTCAAAGAACGGCTTTTTGAACATCCTTTAGCAACTTTTAAATTTATTCCATTGGAGCGCTACAAAAAATTATTTAAATCACTTCTAAAGTTTTTACTTTTCCTAGGTATAGGAGTGGGCATACTTGCATTAGTTTACTGGAAGCTTAATGAAGGTTATCAGGAACAATGCAGGATGGATGGCATACCTGAAGAGGAATGTAATCTCATTGATAAAATGCTGGCTGATTTCGCAGGCGTGAATCGCTTTTGGATTTTAATGGTTATGGCCTGTTTTATGATCAGCAATGTTAGCAGGGCTATCCGGTGGAACATGCTTGTAGGTCGCCTGGGAGCTCAGCCACGTTTTTACAATGCGTTTCTAACTGTAGTCCTGGGATATTTTGCCAATCTGGGGCTGCCAAGGATGGGAGAAGTCGTACGTGCAGGTACAATGGCTCGTTACGAAAAGATTAGTGTTGAGAAAGTAATGGGGACAGTGGTAGCCGACCGAATTGTAGATTTTTTCTCACTAATTCTCATTGTAATCGTTGCATTTGCTGTTGAATTTAACACCTTATATGGTGGATTAATGGACTTGATCAATAGCGGGAACGGCGAGGAAAGCGTCCCGATCTATCAACAAAGCTGGTTTTTGATACTTGCTGGTATTGGCTTATTTTTATTAGTTGGGGCTTATGTTTTTCGGGATCGGCTGCTTAAGCATCCATTTTTTAAAAAAGTTATCAGCTTGATTAATGGGTTTGTTGAGGGCATAAAAACGATTCGAAAGCTGAATAAACCCTGGTTATTTGTATTGCACAGCATCAATATTTGGCTCATGTACTACATTATGACCTACTTTTGCTTCTTTGCATTTGAGCCTACCTCGCACCTGGGTCCTTTAGCAGGCTTAATTGTTTTCGTTTTTGGAGCATTCGGAATTGTTATTCCTTCTCCGGGAGGCATGGGTACCTATCACCTCTTAGTCATTCAAGCCCTGGCTCTATATGGTATTGATCAGGTTGATGGCTTTTCTTTTGCTAACATCTGCTTTTTCACCATTCAATTATTTTGTAATATTTCCTTTGGGATTGCAGCATTAGTTTTGCTTCCAATGTTGAACAAAAACTACCATCCACAAGGAGAGTTAAGCCCTGTAAATATCAATACCCCATGAGATCACATATCGAATCTAAGATAATAAAACTGGAGGACATCCAGCCTATACTTTCCAGATGGCGGTTCTTAGGAAATAAAGTAGTGTTCACGAACGGGTGTTTTGACCTGATTCACTATGGGCATTTACAATACTTATTAGAAACCAGAGAACTTGGCGATAAACTTATCATTGGGCTAAATTCAGACAACTCCGTCAGTAGGTTGAAAGGTGATCATAGGCCAATTAAAGATCAAAAAAGCCGCTTGCAATTGCTGGCTTCTCTTGCATTTGTGGATGCCGTGGTTGTATTTGAAGAAGATACCCCTCTTAAATTAATCTCAACAATTCTTCCCGACGTTTTGGTCAAAGGAGGAGACTGGAAGCCAGAAGATATTGTCGGCTCAAAAGAAGTACTTGCCAATGGAGGAAAAGTACTTAGCTTACCCTTTGTTGATGGTTATTCTACTACCAACTTAGAGCAAAAAATCCTTAATTCACACAAATCATAACATAAACGGTTAACGGGGAAGGGTACTAGGTACCTTTTTCGTTTACCGCAGAGTTGTTAGACTTTCTTCTGAGATTGTTTTAGGTGCACAAAAGGGAGGGTTTTGCTTTCTTTTGGCGGATTTTCATATTGAGGAAGTAGCCCCATATCATCGAGCTAGGAGGAGGGCAGGGAAATCTAAGAGTAAATCTCTGTTCGGCGCTTTTTGAGTGAATGGAAGGTGACCACAGTAAGGAGAGAATTCGGCATTCTTGTAAAGGCAATGGAGATTTGATGAACCACACCTGCACTGCCCTTCTAATCCACCCAGAGTATTTTTGGGCTAAGCAAGCCGTTATATTGTTCTAAGTAAGTTTATAAGCAAAAGTTTCCCACTAATCCTTTTGACTTAGCTTTTCATAAATGGCCAAAACCTTTTCCTTTGGCAATCCACTAATGCTGACAGCCATTTCCACATCCAGACCATTGATATAGCATTGCTCTGCTACTCTTAACTTTTCTTTGGCTTCTCCTTTAGCTTCACCTCTGGCTTCACCTCTGGCTTCACCTTTGGCTAGTCCCTCTGCTAACCCTTCTATATAGAAAGCATCGCTTTTGACATCATATGTTATTGGCATTTCTTGGATCGTTTTTTTAGTGATTTTTTCAAATTTACGAATTCTTGATAGCAATGTCAATTGATTTAAATATTTGAGCATTTCCCGCTCCGAATGACATATTGCTTTTAGCCTTTTTATAATTAAACGCAAAACAGCCTCAATCCGTTCCTGCCCGTAGTGTCCTAAAATGGCCAATATGACCATTTCCGGCACCTGTGACTGAAGCAATCTATTGTAGTCGAACTGATGAATATTGACTAGGTCGTATCCTTTATAGATTTCTTCAGGATGGAGCTGAGTGGGCACTCCGGCCATTCCTTTCTCAAGGTTCACCACCACTTGATGCACCGGTAATTCGTATTCTTGCAAAATTAGGGCATGATACAGACCCATCCTGCGGAGCATGGATTTGCGCACCTCTCGCTCAAATTCTATATGGAGCATCGATTCGGTAGGTTTAAGATGGGAAGTTTCCACCGGTGAGTTGGCGTGCTCTTCTTGGATTGCAGTTACACGATAAAGAAAGTCCACCTTTCGCTCAAAGGTCAGGGGGAACGCCCGTTCCTCCAGTTTATAGGACAGAACCTTTAAACCAAGGACATTTTCGATGAGGGGCATAAAAATCGAGGCCGCATTTTCGCGAAATATCCGATCGTAAATATTCCCCTGGTTCTTGTCTTCTTCTTTGTTTTCAGATGATTGTTTCAATGGCATTAGTTTTACTCAAATTTAAAACAATTTTGTTTAAAATAAAAGTTTTTTTTTGTTTGATTCTTGAAAAATTGGTTCTAGATGATTTCATTTGGTCGAAATTAATTTGGGAAATCCTTAAACAAGAGTCATCCCAAACTTTCGGAATGGCTCATTTTTCGTAAAACCTTGCAAATTTATGTTAATCAGTGAATTATCTACTTTTTTCTTGATAAAAAAGTAG